>JAWXBX010000051.1:0-3532 GCA_034440415.1 Gemmatimonadota bacterium
CGCGGCGGGGCGTCACCCCGAAGATTCAGATGACGCTGGGAAGCAACGAGGCTCTCAAACACGCGGTTGCTGCCGGGCTGGGCCTTGCAATCATCTCCAGCCATACGTTGCGCGAGGACCCAGCCAGCGAAGGCCTTGCCGTTGTCGGAGTCGCGGGACTGCCCATCCGGCAACAATGGAAGCTGGTGTGGCGCTCCGACCGGCGCTTGCCATTAGTAGCGCGCGCTTTTCTCGACTTCGTCAAAAGCCGGGGCGCCGCACCGGCTTCTACCCTCAGGGAGCCCAGCGCACCCAGCCGGTTCCGGTCGTGATCAGGACCGCGATGCCGACGGCCCGAGCTGCTCGCCGAAGCCACGGCGCTCCGCGAGTCAGAGGATTCCCACACGTCGTTGGGCCCCGCACTGACAGCTGGGCTCTTCGCGAGGTCGCCTCAAACCGATACGCTGGGTCCCAGGCTCTCCCCTCACAAAATGGAAATGATGATCATGGGAACACTTGAACGTAGACGACTTTTCCCGGTTACGGCCACGCTTGCATTGGCAGCGCTGGTCTGCGCGCCGGCGGCCGTCCTCGCCGAAGCTTCCAACAAATGGCGGCTGGAAGTCAGTGGCAATGCGGAATCAGCGGGCACGATCCTGCTCCAGGTCCGGCCGGTTGGCGGCGCCGCCACGCAAGTCGCAGTCCCTGTGGCGCGCGGCGCCTCCGAAAATGATGTGGCGCAGGCTATCGCCAACGCGCTGCAGGGCAAGCTCAACACCCAGTCCATTACCGTCGAAGTCGACGACGGGGAGGACGTGCTCCTGAAGTCCACCGATGGTGCCGGAGACTTTGACCTGACCGTCATCAGTTCGGACGTCAAGGACTTGAAAATCAACCTCGACAAGGAGTGAGGGCTGGCCCGGCGCCGCTCGGCGGGAGTAATCAGGTCCGTTGCCTTGGGTTTCCCCCGCCCCGCCGGAGTGGGTACGCTACTGGTCAGCCGCGAAAGCTTAGACCTCAGGCGGGGCGGCCGTGACCGCTGCGCAGCAACGACAGACCGAAAATCATGATGAGGATATTGACGCCGCCGATCAGGAAGAACGGACTGCCCTTGCCGACGAGGTCATAGAGCGCGCCGCCGACCGAGGTAGTAAACAGGATGCCCAGCGAGGCGCAGATGCCTGCGAGGCCAAACACCGCGCCGCGCACATCCTGCGGGGCTTCCTGCCCCAGCACGGTCTGACTGGCGATGATCGCTGCAATCTGTCCGAGGCCCAGCAGGATCGCAACCAGCACGATCCAGTCGCTGGTGGGATCGCCGACGAAACCGCCAGCAATATAGCCAATGCCGGCGATCGCCATCGCGATCACTCCGGCCGTGACGCGGTTGACCCGATCGAGCATCAGACCGAAGAAGATGGCGAACACCAGCCCGGACGCGTTCGCGATTGCGTACGGCCTGGTCGCCATGGCCGCAGCCTCCGCGACCGTCATCCCGTTCGCGATGGCCGTTTGCTGCAGGCGCGCCGAGAAGAACGTGCCGATCACGATGCGATCGGCGAACGAGACGAACTGCAGCAGGCAAGCAAACCAGATTCGCGGATTGCGGCGCGCCGCGTCGATGCCGGTGCGCAACAGTTGCGAGAGCGGTTCCTGCTTGCCAGTTCTGCTCGGTGTGCCCTTCTTCAGGCCCAGCCAGCAGATCAGCGCCGTCAGCAGGCACAGCGCAGCGGCAATCGTCAGCGTCACCCGTCCAGCCCCCACCGAATCCATACCAGCTGCCGCCAGCCGCTGCGGCAGGCGGCCGAGTATCAGCACGGCGAGCGTGGCTCCGACGCCCTGGCAGAAGCCGGTGACACCGACCAGCAGCCCTCGCGACTCTTCTTTCGGCGTGTCCGCGAGCACGGTCGCCAGCATGCAGCCGGCTGCCGAGACGCCGACCGAAAAGAACAGCGCGCAGGCCAGCAGCTGCGGGAAGGTACGGGCGAGCGGGTACAAAAAGAAACCCGCGGCCAGCCACAGGAAGCCCACGGAATACACGGGACGGCGACCGATCTTGTCGGCGAGCGCGCCGATCGGCGCGACCAGCAGTAACGAGACGATCTCGTTGCTGAAACCCAGGATTCCCAGCGCGCGGCCCTGCTCGCCCGCCGGTACGTTCAGATTCGCGTTCAGCAGGTACGGCTGGATGAAGCTGACGAAGGCCAACATGCCGATCGTGGTGAATGCCGCAAGCAGATAGGTGGTGGCATTCCAGCGGGTGTAGCCGGTGGCGAGGCGGATCGGCCCGAGACGATGATCAATGGTCGGAGACAAGGACTGATCACCGTGCAGGCGGAGTTGAACGTTCCCGGATGCTATGCGCCCGCGCGCGGGGCGTCGGCGCAGCTTGCGCGCGCGACTGGCCTGCGGGCAGCGCGGGAGTATAGGAAATTCAAACACCGGCATTGCTGAAGCCTGCCAGCCCGGAACCCCGGCCGCCACGGCGTTCGGGCCTGCTTGCCCCCGGCACTGTGGGTCCATAGAGCGGCAAATCTCCCCGGTATCCCCGGATTGGTGCAGCGCAGACCGCCACCCGCGCAGCCGGCCGGCAGGTTCCGCGAGGCCCGGTGCCCGAGGATCTTCCCGATCCCAGTCGGGTCATCGAGACACCGGGATAAGTGGCAAGTCCTGCTCTTTCAGCGAAGATATCGCTGGCATGAAGGAGCAACAAGATGCTCCGACCACGACGGAACCACTGAATGAACTGTCCGGAAACGACCTGCCCCCCGGCAGCCTTGGCAGGCACTTCCTGTCCCTCCCGCGGCCAACCCCGCCGCGGCCCTTCCGCCGCACGCGCCCCGGGGTGCAGAATGCTGCCACCTCCCCCGCATCCCCGAGCACCCGTGCACCAGACCCTCCCCGCCACCGAGCACCCCGATCTCGCCGCCGCGCGGGTCCTCGGGGCGCGCCCGCTGGCCGAACTGCTCGCCGGTGCTGCGGCGCGCCGCGACGCCGGGCACGGCACTCTCATTACCTATTCCCGCAAGGTTTTCATCCCGCTCACGGAGCTGTGCCGCGACGTGTGCCACTACTGCACCTACGCGAAGACGCCCCGGCGGCTCGCGACTGCCTATCTCTCTCCCGAGCAGGTGCTGGCCATCGCCCGTGCCGGTCAGGCTGCCGGGTGCCACGAAGCCCTGTTCACGCTGGGCGACAAGCCGGAGCTGCGCTACCGGGTGGCCCGGGAAGCACTGGCGAAACTCGGCTACGCATCGACGGTGGATTACCTGCAGGCGATGGCCGCGCTGGTGCGGAAAGAAACCGGCCTGCTGCCCCACCTGAATCCCGGCGTGCTGACGCTGGACGAGTACCAGCGCCTGCGGGCGGTGGCGCCGTCGATGGGCATCATGCTGGAATCCGCGTCGGCCAGACTCACGGAGCGCGGCGGTCCGCACTTCGGATCACCGGACAAGGCGCCCGCCCTGCGACTGGCCTCGATCCGTGCCGCGGGTGAGGCCCGCGTGCCGCTGACTTCCGGCCTGCTCATCGGTATCGGCGAAACCCGGGACGA
>JAWXBX010000052.1:0-8147 GCA_034440415.1 Gemmatimonadota bacterium
GCCCCGGGGCGGGAGTGCCGTCGCCGCGGATATCCAGGCTGATGACGAAGTCGTCGCCCCAGTAAAACGTCGAGTCCCGGATGTACGCGGCGAGATAGACGAAATCGCCGTCACGACGGAGCCAGACGGGAACATTCCCCGTCGGCCGTTCGATGATCGCCGCAGCGGCCCCGTACTCGGCGCTGTCGGCGTGGCCGTCAAAGGCGAGCGGGTGTGCCGCAGGACGGAGCGGGATGGTGTCGGTGACCAGGAGGAACAGCAACGGGGTGAACACCATGTTTCAGTCGCCGTCGGCGGCGGTGAGTGGCACGAGCCACGCACGCGGCGGCAGGCCGGACTCGAGTTCCATGATGCCGACGGACGGCGGAAGGTCGAAACGGCGCCGGCCCGCGCCACCGGGATTCATCACGGTCACCGTCAGGTCCACGGTCGTGAGCAGTGGCCGGTGGGTATGGCCGAAAACGATCACGTCGGCCCCGGGAAAGGCGTCGTGGAGCGAGTCAGGCGTCGGCGAACCGACATGGTCCCCGTGAAGCAGCACGAAGTCGAGGCCCTGGATCTGCTGCTCCACCACCCCGGGCAGGCGAGCGCGCAGGTCCCACCCGTCGCAATTCCCGTAGACCGCGGTGACCGGCGCGATCGCCTCGAGTTCGGTGAGCAGCTCCGGCGGCCCGATGTCGCCGGCGTGCAGAATCAGGTCGACCCCGCGAAAGACCTCGAAGACTTCGGGGCGCAGGAGGCCGTGGGTGTCGGCGATGAGGCCCAGACGCATGGTGGCAACGGTCGAGTGAGAGGAACGTCGCGTTCAGCATTCAGCGTTCAGCGGGGCGCTTAACGCTGAATGCTGATTGCCCGGTACTTACCCCTGCCACCGAGGAGCGATGTCGATCTCCAGCCCCAGCTGGTCGATCACCCGCTGGACGATGAAGTCGACCAGCTCGCTGACCTGGGTGGGCCGGTGATAGAAGCCGGGGGCGGCGGGAATAACGACGGCGCCCGCTTCAGTGACGGCGACGAGATTGCGCAGATGAATGAGCGACAGCGGCGTCTCGCGCGGCACCAGAATGAGCTTGCGTCGCTCCTTGAGCACGACATCCGCGGCCCGCTCGACCAGCGAGCGACTGGTCCCGCCGGCGATCGCGGCGACGGTCCCCATGGAGCAGGGACAGATCACCATGCCGGCGGACTTCGCCGATCCTGATGCGGGCTTGGCGCCGCGGTCGCCATCCGGGAAGCAGGTGATGCTGGACCAGTCGCCGCCAGTGGCGGCGCAGAGCGCCGCTTCATCCACAATGCCGGTCTCCTCCTTGAGCAGCCGCCAGCCGTGGCCGGAGACGATCAGCCAGACCGGGACGCGGTGGCGCGCCAGCACATCCAGAAGACGCACCGCGTACGGCGCCCCGGACGCACCAGTGATCGCCACCACCACCGGCAGCGGATTCACCGGCCGCGACGGTTGGCGGTTGGGGTCTTGAGCGGGCGCCGCTCCGGCTGCGGTGGCGGGACCTTCTGCTGCAGTGCGCCCTTCTCGGGCGCCGGCTTGCCCCTGCCCCGCACGGGAATCAGCGTTTCCTTCGGTCGTTTGGACATAACCGAACCTTGGTTCAATGTTCGTTTCCTGGCCGTCAGCTGTTGGCCGTTGGCCGGTTGCGTTCAGCATTCAGCATTCAGCGTTTAGCAACCGCCCAATCGCTCAATCGCCACTTCCTCGCGCCGAGTCGCAGCTACGCTGCTCCTAAGGCGCATCGGTCGCCGCCCGCCCGCCCGTCAACCTACCTCACCCCACCAACCGATCCACCAGCGCGAACCCGAACACCGTCACGCTCATCACGCCGTTCATGGTAAAGAAAGCAGCGTCGAGCTTCGACAGGTCGCCTGGCTTCACCAGTTGATGCTCCCACGCGAGGATCAGCGCGGCGCAGGCCACACCGACAAAAAACCAGACGCCGAAGCCGGCGCTGACACCGAACGCCACCAGCGCCGGGATCGTCACGCCATGCAGCAGCTTGGCCAGCAGGATACTGCGCCGCTGGCCGAGGCGGACGACCGCGCTGCGCAGTCCGGCATCGCGATCGAAGCCCTCATCCGGCAGGGCGTAGAAGATGTCGAAGCCCGCCACCCAGGTGGCCACCGCGAGGGTCACGGCGATCAGCACCCACCACGGCTCGCTCCAGCGGCCGGTCACGGCCAGGTAGCCGCCCACCGGCGCCATGGCGAGCGCGACGCCCAGCCAGAGGTGCGGCCAGAAGGTGAACCGCTTGGCGAAGCTGTAGCCCATCACCCAGAGCAGGGCGACCGGCGCCAGCAGGAAACAGACCGGGTTGAGCTGACTGGCCGCGAAGAGAAAGAGACTGCCGGCGACGAGAACCGACACCCAGGCCTGCGTCAGGGTGAGCGCGCCACGCGGCAGCTCCCGGGCACTGGTGCGCGGATTCCGCGCGTCAAACTCGCGGTCGGCGATCCGGTTGAAACCCATCGCCACCCACCGCGCCGCGGAAAAGGCGAGCACGACGAGCAGGACCATGTGCGAGGTGACCGGATGGTCACGCCAGGCGGCAAGGACACCGAGCAGCGCGAAGGGCAGCGCGAACAGGGTGTGCGGCAGCTTGACGAAATTGATGTAGCGCACCAGCAGCGAGGCGCCACCGAAGGTCTGGCCCTCCGGTGGGGAAACGGGGAACGGGGAGCGGGGAACGGGTGTGGTCATCGATTCGTCCCGTTCGCCTTTCCCTGTTCCCCGTTCCCCAGTCGAATCCCCAGCGTCGGCCACAGCGCATCCACCCGCTGCTTCGTCGCCTCGTCCATGGTGATCAGCGGCGGCCACTCGCGGTGGAAGCCCTCTTCCTTCCACTTCCGCGTGCCGTCGATCCCCATCTTGCTGCCGTAGGTGAACTGCTGGCTTGCATGATCCAGCACGTCGGCCGGTCCCATCGTGAAGCGCACATCCCGCTGCGGGTCGATGTTGTTCAGCGCCACCCACCAGGCCTCGTCCGGGTCGCGGACGTTGACCTCCTTGTCGACCACCACGATCACCTTGGCCAGCGACATGAGGCCCTGGCCCCAGAGCGCGTTCATCACCTTGGACGCCTGGCCGGGGTACTGCTTGTCGATCGAGACGAAGATCAGGTTGTGGAAGATCCCGCAGGCCGGCATGTGGTAGTCCACGATCTCCGGCACGGTGAGCTTGAGCAGCGGCAGGAAGATCCGCTCCGTCGCGTGCCCGAGGTAGTAATCCTCCATCGGCGGGCGCCCGACCAGCGTCGCGGCGTAGACCGGCCGCTTCCGCATGGTGACCGCGGTGACATGGACCAGCGGGTAGTAATCGGCCAGCGAATAGAACCCGGTGTGATCGCCGAACGGCCCCTCGAGCACCAGTGGCTCCGCCGGGTCGATGTATCCCTCGATCACGAACTCGGCTTCGGCCGGCACATCGAGGGCGCAGGTCACCGCTTTCGCCAGGTCGACCGGGGACTTCCGCAGGAACCCCGCGAAGAGGAACTCATCGATCGTCGGGGGCAGCGGGGCCGACCCGGAATAGAGACTCGCGGGATCGGCCCCGACCGCGATGACGACCGGCATCCGTTCACCCTTCGCCGCCATCGCGCGCCAGTGCGCGGCACCGACCTTGTGCCGCTGCCAGTGCATGGCCAGCGTGTTCTTCGACAGCACCTGGATACGGTACATGCCGACGTTGCGGATGCCGCGGGAGGGATCCTCGGTGATGACCATCGGCAGCGTGATGTAGCGCCCGCCATCCTGCGGCCAGGTGGTGAGGAAGGGCAGCCGATCGAGATTGATCTCCTCGCCCTGCCAGACGATCTGCTGACAGGCCGGCCGTCCGCTCCTGGTGCGCGGCGGGAACTTGGCCACCTCGGCAAGTTTGGGCAGCATCGAGAGCTTGCCGAAGAGCCCGTCGGGCACCTTCAGATTCAGCAGCTCGCTGATCCGGCCGCCGATGGAATCGAGATCCTCGACACCGAGCGCCAGGCACATCCGCCGCATCGAGCCATACAGGTTGATGGCAACAGGGTACTCGCTGACGGCACCACTGGGCAGCACCGGCTGCTCGAACAGCAGCGCCGGCCCACCGCCCGGACTCTTCATGCAGCGGTCGGCGATCTCCGCGATCTCGAGATGGGTACGCACCGGTTCCCTGATCCGGACCAGTTCGCCCGCCTTCTCGATGGCGGCGATGAACTCCTGCAGACTGTCGAGGGTCACGAGATCTCAGGGAACGGGAAAAGAGGAACAGAGAACCGGACGCACCGCCATCGGATCACGATGGCTGACACGGATACTGTGCTGCAAGGGGATGTACGCCACACCGTCCATCCTGTTCCCCGATCGCCCAATCGCCCAATCGCCCAATCGCCCAATCGCCGAACGCTCGACAGCGGCATCGAACGGACTCATCGCCGCGTCCCGACGTGGATCGCGCAGATGCCGCCCAGCAGCAATTGCCAGCGTACGGCGGAGAATCCCTGCCCTGCCATCCGCGCGGCAAGTTGGGCCGGTTCCGGAAAGCTCAGCACCGACTCGGGGAGGTAGGTATACGCGTCGGCGTGCCGGGAAACCAGTCGTCCGATGAACGGGAGGATCTGGCGAAAGTAGAGCAGGTAGGCCCCACGCATCGGCTGCCAGGAGGGGGTGGTAAATTCGAGAATCACGAATCGTCCCCCCGGCTTGATGACCCTGGCAGCCTCCGCCAGGCCGCGGTCAAGATCGGCCAGGTTCCGCACCCCGAAGCCGACCGTCGCCCCGTCGAACGAGACATCGGGGAATGGCAGGTCGAGGGCGTCTGCGTTCACCGGGCGGACCCGGTCGGACTTCTTCCGCCCCAGCTCGAGCATGGGAAGGACGAAGTCAGCGCCGATCACCTGCCCAGTGAAGCCGCCCCGGGTGCCCAATGTGGCCGCGAGATCCAGGGTGCCGGAGCAGAGGTCGAGGTACCGGCCGGCGGGGGCGCGTTCCCAGCCAAGCTCCGCGACGGCCTGCCGGCGCCAGCGGCGGTCCATATTGAGACTGAGGACGTGATTGAGGAGGTCGTACCGGGGGGCAATCTGGGTGAATATGGCCCGGACGTAGGACCGCTTCTCTGTGCCGCCCGAAAGCGGTAACTTCCTTTCCGTGACCAACATAGGCGATGAATGTAGTCCGGTTCAAAGTGGCTTCGCAAGCCGCGTCCTCGCTCATGGCTGAACGGCTCGACCTCGCATCGCTCACGGATCAGGAAATTGTCGCGCTCGCGGTGGAGGGCCGGGAGGCCGCCTATCGCGAGCTGATTCGGCGTTACGAGCGGCCGGTGTTCTCGCTGATCCTTCGCATGGTCCGCGACCGGCAGCTGGCGGAGGATCTCTCGCAAGAGACCTTCATCAAAGCAATGAACGCCATCGCGACGTACCGGCCGGAGTTCAAGTTCTCCAGCTGGATCTTCAAGATCGCCAACAACGCCGCGATCGATCAGCTGCGGCGACGTTCGGTCCAGACCCTGTCGCTCGACGGCGCCCCGAACGCCACGACCCCCGACGAGATCGAAGCCACCGTCCTGCAGGTGGGCGATCGGAGCGAGTCGGCCCTCGCTGTCCTCGAGGCGCGGGAACTGGGCAGCTCCATCGAGCGCGCGATTGGCCAGCTGCGCCCCGAATACCGGTCCTGCATTCTGCTGCGCCACGTCGAGGGGCTCGCCTATGAAGAGATCGCCCAGCTCCTCGATCTCCCCCTCGGCACGGTGAAGACCTATATCCATCGTGCGCGTCATGAACTGCGTGATTCCCTCGCGCACCTGAGAGACTGAAACCATGCCTCGGATGAGACCGTAGGTCAGCCCGTATGATGAATTCCCCGCTGCATCTCGTGAATGAAGAGCTCGATCTCTGGCTGGACGGACGTCTCCCCACCGCTCGCGCGTCCCATCTCGAAACGTGTGAAGAGTGCCGCACCGCCGCTGAAGAAATCCGTGAGGTGACCCAGCAGCTCGCCCGCCTGCCGCAGGTGTCGCCGACCGCGCTGTTTGCCGACCGGGTCATGGCGCGAGTCACCCGCGTTCCGGCCGCCGCGCACTTCTCCGCCGAGGATCTGGATCTCTGGGTGGCCGGCATCCTGCCCACGGTCCGGGAAGCGCATCTCCGCGGCTGTGCCGAGTGCCAGACGCTGGCTGATGCGGAGCGGGTGCTGGTCATGCAGCTGCAGGCGCTGCCCCTGCTCTCCCCGGGGCAGGCGCTGGCGGATCGGGTGATGGCCCAGGTCGATCTCCCGGTCACCTCCCTCGCGAGTGCCTGGCGGTTGTGGCGCACCCGGCTCGCGGCCACCCCCGAGGGTGTGGGCATCGCGGCCGGCGTCGCGGTGCTGCTCGGCGGGTCGGTCGCTGCCAGCGCCGCGTGGGCGGCCGGACACCAGGAGCTGATCCTCGGCACCGTGCAGGGCATACGGGCGCAGGGCGAGCAGTGGTTCTGGCAGGGCATCACTCTGGCCAGCGGCGCCCTGGAGTCGCAGGCGTGGTACGCCGCGCTGCGCACTGCGCTGACACCCGGCCGGTTGATCGCACTGGGCGGCGTGGTGGTCGCGCTGTACGCCGCCGGAGTCCTCACGTTGCGACGCCTGATCGCCCTGCCCAGCAGTCAGGCCGCGCGTGCGCTGCCATAGCCTCCTGCTCGGCGCCGCCCTGCTGGCGGGTGCGGCACCGGTGCAGGCCTCGGATGTCCATCGTGATGTCACGCCCGCCTGGAAGTATCGGCTCACCTATCTCACCCAACTGCTGTCCGACGACCCAAGTCACGTCGTCAGGGATCACGTGGTCGCGCTGGCGACCGGCGGCGTGACCATCGTCTTCGAATACACCGATAGCGGCGCGTTGACGCTGGCGCTGGAGGATGGCGCGGTACGGCTGGATGGCAGGACGATCGGTCACTACCCCTTGGGGGGGGCGCTCGAGTTGGCCTGGCGGCGCCTGGCGGTCGAAGTCTCCCGGGTGGAGACGCCGGCCGCCCTGGCCCTGGTGCGCGAGTGGCGTCCCGAGGGCCTGTCCAACGATGAAGCGGCCAACGCCGGCCGGTTTCATGACAAGCTGGCGCAGCTCAGCGCACCGCCCGGCACCGCCACGGCGCCGCAGATGCTGCCCCAGGCGGAACCGGGCGGCCTGTCCATCGATCTCGCCGACCTCAGCGACCCCAATCGGCTCGCGCCGTTGCTGCGCGCCAGCGCCGGCCTGCATGGTCCCTCGCTCCGCATCACCGTGCCGGATGGAAGCGCGCACGCCGGGCACTTCAGCCTGGGGTCCTCCGAACGGATGCAGGGCCACCTCCTCGTGGTCCGCGGCGACGCCGACATCTATGGCACCGTGATCGGCAACGTTGCCACCGTCGAGGGCAACATCGTGGTGCACCCCGGTGGGGTGGTCACGGGCGACGTGCTCGCGGTGTCCGGCGTGGTCCGGGATCTCGGCGGCGACATTCGCGGCACGATCCGGACGCTCGATGCCCCGCGTCGCACGGCCGCGGGCGGAACTCCGCAATCCGCCGACGCCCCGGTTTCCGCCTTGACCCGATTCGCCCGCAACGCTGCCGGCACGACCGGGGTATTCCTGACGCTCCTGCTGGTGGGCTTCGGCACGGTCCTGTTCGCCAGGGTGCCGCTGGAAGTGGTGAGCGACACCGTGCTGCACTCGTTCACCCGCGCGCTGCTGGTAGGTTTGCTGGGACAGGTGCTGATCCTGCCGACCTTCGGCATGCTGGTGGTGGGGCTGGTGCTGAGTGTCGCGGGCATCCTGCTGGTGCCTTTCGCGGTGATCGTGTTCGCCCTGCTGCTCATCGTGGCCGTACTCGGTGGCTTCCTCGCGATCGCGCATGCGATGGGAGAGAGCCTCACCCGGCGTCAGCTGGCGCGGGGCATCTCGCTCGCCTCGGCCAACAGCTATCGGTACATCGCCGTCGGGCTGGGCGCGGTGGCGCTGCTCTGGCTGTCGTGGGTGCTGTTCGGCTGGGTCCCGGTCGCGGGCACGCTGATCATGGCGACGGCGACACTGGTGACATGGCTGCTGGCAACCGTGGGTTTTGGAGCAGCACTGCTCTCACGCGCCGGCTTCCGTGAGCATTTCGCCGGCCGCCTGCTACCGACCGAGGCACTGACTGACGAGTACCTCTGGGCGACAC
>JAWXBX010000053.1:0-22372 GCA_034440415.1 Gemmatimonadota bacterium
CATCTCCAGGCAGCAACAATTGGCGTTCGGGGGTTGACACGGGGAATGCTGCATAAAGCATTATGCGACAGCTATTTACACCGGTATATCGCGCCCCGAAAGTCGAAAATTGCACTTCCGGCAGTGCGTGCATCTGCCCAGTCGCGGACCGGCAACCTGGTATCCCGGCTAAAGCCGGATGTCGCCGTCGCCGACAGTTCGAATCAGAGCACGAGTGCACGTTGAATCGCGGGACCCGGACCCGTTCCAGGAGTGGAAGTGCCCGACGCCCCCCACAACACGAGACAGCTGAAGTACCAGCTTGCCGGGACGGGGACGCAGCGCGCCATCGATCCCCGCGCGCCCCGCGCGGCGGGGCCGCTGGTACTCGTGGTCGACGACGATGCGGACATCGTACGATTCATCGGCGCGGTGCTGAAGAGCCACGGGGTCGAGACGGTGGCCGCCTTCGATGCGATCCAGGGATTTCTCGTGGCCCAGCGCCAGCTGCCGGCGGCGATCCTGGTGGATTGGCACATGCCCGCCGGGGGTGGGCCCCAACTGCTCCGGCGGCTCCAGGGCCAGGCAAAGACGAGCGCCATCCCGGTCGTGGTGATCACTGGCGACACCAGCGAAGCGATTCCCGAACAGGCGACCAGTCTCGGCGCCCGGGCGCTGCTCGCCAAGCCGGTCACCCCGGAGCAACTCTTCGAGGCAGTCCGCGGGTTGCTCGGGCTCTAGCCGGGGCAACGCCGTCACGTCAATGCCCCGCTCCTCCTTGCGCTTTACCTGTCCCGGAATAACCTACCACGTCCTGCTCAGGAGCTCGTCTCGATCATCACCGACGAGCCCGTCGAGTCGAGCCGACTCCAGGTGGGCGGCGAGGGGCGCGGTGTGCTCAGGTGAACCGAAGTCATGATCGGATTGGAGCGATGATCGTGCTGCCCGCTGTGCTTGCCGTCGCTTCCCTCCTCCTCCCCCCTGCAATCGTCCAGGACACTCTCACGGTCTTCGCCGCCTCCGATCTTCAGCTCCCGTTCGGTGCGATTGTGCCGATGTTCGAGCGGGTCACCGGTCAGAAGGTGGTCCTGGTTTTCGGGTCGAGCGGCGCGCTGGCGGCCCAGATCGAGCGAGGCGCGCCGGCGGACATCTTCTTCTCGGCGGACCAGGGGTACGTGCAGCAGTTGGTTGATCGCGAGGTGCTGTATCGGGGCAGCGATCAGGTTTACGCCCTCGGCTACCTCTCGCTGGTGACCCGCCGTGGTTCGGGGCTGATGCTGCGCACCCTGGGTGACCTGGCCGGCAGCGGTGTCGTGCGGATTGCCATCGCCAATCCGGCGCACGCGCCATACGGCCGGGCTGCGCAGCAGGCGATGCGGCGGGCGGGAATCTGGGAATTGGTGGAGCCCAAGGTGGTTCTGGGTGAGAACGTCCGTCAGGCGGTGCAGTTCGTCACCACCGGCGCGGTCGAAGCGGGGATCATCGCCCGATCGCTGGCGGGCGATCCTGCGCTGGTCGCCATCCCGGTCGACCCGTCGCTGTATGATCCCATCCTGCAGACCGCTGGCTTTGTCCGGCGGACGGCCCGGTTGGAACTCGCGCGGAGGTTTCTGGCGTTCGTGACCGATACCGCGGGGTGGGCCGTGATGCAGCGCTACGGCTTCGCCCGCCCGACCAGCCCCTGAACCCGATGGATTTCGCTCCGATCCTGATGAGTGCTCGTGTGGCGAGTCTCGCCACCCTGCTCGCTGTAGTCACCGGGACGCCTCTGGCCTGGCTGCTGGGACGCCACCGCTTCCGCGGCCAGGCGTTCATCGAGGGCCTGGTGCTTCTCCCACTGGTGCTGCCGCCGACGGTGCTCGGCTACTACCTCCTCGTGCTGGTGAACCGTTCCGCTCCGGTCGGACAGCTCTTCGACGGGCTCGGGCTGGAGCTGGCGTTCACCTGGCGTGGCGCGGTCCTCGCCGCGTGGGTTGGCTCATTCGGCCTCTTTGTGCGGGCGGCGCAGGCCGGCTTCGAGCTGGTCGATCCCCGGCTCGAGGACGCGGCCCGGACCCTCGGCCGCTCGGAGTGGAGCGTCTTCTGCGCGGTGACGCTCCCGCTGGCGTGGCGCGGTCTCGCGGCCGGGACCGCGCTGGCCTTCTGTCGCGCGGTCGGCGAGTTCGGCATCACGCTGATGGTCGCGGGCAACATTCCCGGCCGGACCCAGACCGTGCCGCTGGCGATCTACGACTACGTGCAGGCCAATCGGATGGCCGAGGCGAATGCCCTGTCGCTGCTGACGCTGGCCGTCGTCGGGCTCCTGCTCCTGCTGGCCCGGCGCGGCTCCGGGGCGCGGCTCTAGATGCTGTCCGTCGAGATCCTCAAGGTTTTCCCCGGCTTCACGCTCGATGTGCGGTGGGAGGTGGGCGACGGCGTGGTGGCGCTGTTCGGCCCCTCCGGCGCGGGCAAGACGCTCACGCTGCAGTGCCTCGCGGGGCTGATCCGGCCGGACAGCGGTCGCATCGTCGTGCGGGGCCGGTCGCTCTTCGACTCGGTGGCCGGGGTGAATCGGCCAGTCCGCGACCGGAACCTCGGCGTCGTCTTCCAGGGCTTTGCGCTGTTTCCCCATCTCACGGTCATGGAGAACATCGCTTTCGGGCTGGATCGGGTGGCCAGCGAGGTTCGGCGACGGCGCACCGAGGAGATGATCGAACGGCTGGGGCTGACCGCAGTCGCCCGGCTGCGCCCGGCCCAGCTGTCCGGCGGGCAGCAGCAGCGCGTGGCCCTGGGCCGGGCGCTGGCGCTCGATCCCGATCTGCTGCTGCTCGATGAGCCGCTTTCGGCGCTGGACAGCCCGCTCCGGCGGAGCCTGCGGGACGATCTGCAAGCGACCCTGCGGGGCTTCGGCAAGACAGCCATCGTCGTGACCCATGACTTGGCCGAGGTGTGCCAGCTCGCTGACCAGATCGTGGTGTACGACCGGGGGCGCGTGGTGCAGGCCGGACGCAAGAGCGACGTGCTGGGCCGGCCCGCGTCGCCGGAGGTGGCCAGCGCGCTGGGGATCCGCAATGTGCTGGAAGGCACCGTCCTCGAGTCGACGGCGGAGTTTGTACGGCTCGACTGGCGCGGGCACACCATGGTGGCGGCCAACTGGCCTGAGCGTCCCGACCTGCCCGCGGCGGGGAGCCGGGTGGCGTTCTTCGTCCGGCCGGAGCATGTGCGATTGATGCGGAAGGACCGGGGCGGCCCGGTACCCGAGCGCCGGGTCAACCTGATCAGCGGGGCGGTGGTCGGTGAGGTCGATATGGGGTCCATGGTGGCGCTCCAGTTCCGCGCCGAGGGCGATGGGCCGCCGCAGGCGCGGGGCTACGATCTGGAAATCGAGGTATCCCGCCTGGTGCATGAAAAGCTCTGCGTCTACTACGACCGCCAGTGGACCGTGTCGGTCCAGCCGAGTGCGGTGCAGCTCCTTCCCGGTCTCCGGGCGAGCGCGGCTCCCGGCTAGGGAACCTGCCGGCACCCAATGTCGTTTCACCCCCGGAACAGCGCTGTCGGCACTCGGCACGACGGCTGGCCACACGAGCACGGGGGGAATTCATGAGCGATCTGCGGGGGTTGAGGTGTTCAATCATGCTGCTTCTTCTGGTCGCCGCGCCGGCGGCGGCCCAGGCGCCGGACGGCAGGGTGCTGGTCAACGTGAACCGGCAGGGAGTCGCGCTTCAGGAGTATGACGCGGTGGCGTTCTTCACCAACAGCGCGGCGGTGCGGGGTGTTCCGGCGCACTCAGCCAGGCATGGTGGCGCCACCTACTATTTCGCGACGGCGGAACATCGGGCGGCGTTTCTGGCAGCACCGGATAAGTACGTCCCACGCTTCGGTGGATTTTGTGCCTACGGCGCCTCGCAGAACTATGCCGCGCCGGTGCAGATCAGCACCTGGCAGATCATCAACGGGCGGCTGATCCTCAACTACGATGCTGGTGTGCAGCGGAAGTTCAATCAGGACCAGGTGACCTATCTGTCTCAGGCCGAAGCGAACTGGCCCGGGCTGGTGGCGAAGGAAGGCAAGCTCCCCTCCCCCTAGGTCGTCACCCTTGCCCGCCATGCGTTCCTCCGGCTAATCTCTCCCGCCTCTTCTTCCGGCGGTCCGCATGAACGGTGTCCCGAATCTCCCCCAGCCGTACAACGATCCGATCCTCGGTTACGCGCCGGGCTCGCCGGAACGGGCCACGCTCAAGGCCGCCCTGGCGACGATGCGCGAGGAGACGATCGAGATCCCGGTCATCGTGGGCGGGAAGGAGATCCGCACCGGCAAGCTGAGCGACGTGGTGAGCCCGCACGATCACCATCGGGTGCTGGCCCGGGCCCACCTGGCCGACGCGGCGACGATCGGCCTCGCGCTGGAGAGCAGCCGGACGGCGTGGCGGGAGTGGTCGGCGATGTCCTTTGCGGACCGCTCGGCCATCTTCCTCAAGGCGGCGGATCTGCTGGCCGGCCCGTGGCGCGCGAAAGTGAACGCAGCCACGATGCTGGGACAGAGCAAGACGGCGTTTCAGGCCGAAATTGACAGTGCCTGCGAGCTGATCGATTTCTGGCGCTTCAATGTTCATTTCGCGGAGCAGCTGTACCGGGAGCAGCCGATCTCCTCGCCGGGAATCTGGAACCGGATGGAGCACCGGTCGCTCGAGGGGTTCGTCTACGCGGTGACGCCATTCAATTTCACCGCGATCGGCGGCAACCTCCCGACCGCGCCCGCGCTCATGGGCAACGTCGTCCAGTGGAAGCCCTCGCATACCGCGCTGCTCAGCAACTACTACGTCATGCGGGTGCTCGAGGCGGCGGGGCTCCCGCCAGGGGTCATCAATTTCCTGCCGGGTGAGTCGACCCAGGTCAGCAATCTGCTGCTCGCCGACCCCGATTTCGCCGGGATTCACTTCACCGGCTCGACCACCGTCTTCCAGATGCTCTGGCGCCAGATCGGCGAGCACCTGGGCAGCTATCGCACCTATCCGCGCATCGTGGGCGAGACCGGCGGGAAGGATTTCGTCCTGGCGCATCCGAGCGCGGACCCGGATGCGCTGGCGGTTGCGCTGGTGCGCGGCGCCTTCGAGTACCAGGGACAGAAGTGCAGCGCGGCCTCCCGGGCGTATGTCCCGGCCAGCCTCTGGCCGCGGGTCAAGGAGCGGGTGCTCGCCATGATGGCGGACATCCGGATGGGCGACGTCAGTGACTTCCGTAATTTCATGGGCGCGGTGATCGACCAGCGGGCCTATGATCGGATCACCGGGTACCTGGCGCGCGCCAAGACTGCCGCGGGGGTGACGGTGCTGGCTGGCGGGAAGGGGAATGCCGACACCGGCTTCTATGTGGAGCCGACGCTGCTCCAGGCGGAGGATCCGCGGTACCGGACGATGTGTGATGAGCTGTTCGGTCCGGTGCTCACGCTGCACGTCTACCCCGATGCCCGCTGGACCGAGACGCTCGTGCTGGTGGACTCGACCTCGCCGTACGCGCTGACCGGGGCCGTCTTTGCCCGGGACCGGCGGGCGGTAGCCGAAGCGACGGTGGCCCTGCGGCACGCGGCAGGCAACTTCTACGTGAATGACAAGCCGACCGGCGCGGTGGTGGGGCAGCAGCCGTTCGGTGGCGCGCGTGCGAGCGGAACCAACGACAAGGCGGGCTCGGTGCTCAACCTGATGCGGTGGGTGTCTCCCCGCAGCATCAAGGAGACGCTGGTTCCGCCGACGGACTACCGGTACCCGTTCATGGGGGCGGAGTAGGGGCCGCGTAGTGGCCGCATGCATGCGGCCACTACATGCGGCCCCTACACGCCCCCACCGGCTACTGTTTGTAGACCACGCCGCCTTTCATCACGAATCCCACCCGCTGCAGTTCGGTGATATCCGCCAGCGGATCGCCGGTCGTGGCGATGATATCGGCGAAGCGCCCCGGGGCGATCGTGCCAATCTGGTTGGCCATGTCCAGCAGCCGGGCCGCCACGCTGGTGGCCGACTGGATTGCCTGCATCGGCGTCATGCCGTAGCGGACCATGTACTCCAGTTCCTTGGCCTGGTTCTCGGTCCAGGCATAGCCCCCCGCATCGGTGCCATACGAGATGTAGGGCAGGAGCCCACGCTTTACCGCTTCGCCGAACGCCACCCGCTCAAATTCCACCATCTTCGGCCAGATGCCGCCGCGCCCCTCGGCGACGTAGACTCCGACAAAGATCGTGGGGCACCAGTAGACCTTCTGCTTCACCATGCGCTCGATCAGGTCGGGCGTGAGACCGTCGCCATGTTCGATGGTGTTGAATCCGGCGCGGAGCGCGGCGTCGATGCCGTCCCAGCCGATCGCGTGGCCGGCGATCTTGCGCCCCAGACGGTGGGCCTCGTCGGCAAAAGCCTTGAGTTCCTCATCGGTGTAGTTGACCCAGCTGTGGAGCCGGCCATCCTCGCCGATGTGATAGCGCCGGTCGACATACACCTTGATCCAGTCGGCGCCGTACTTCACCTGCTCCCGGACCGCGCGGCGGATGTTGTCGGTCCCATCGACGATCTGCACCCCCTCGGGGACGCGCAGTTCCCAGGAGTAGCCGCTGAGCGGGTACATGCCGGTGGCGCTGAAGGCGCGGGTGGAGACGAACATCCGGGGACCGGGGATGATGCCCCGATTGATCGCATTCCTGATGTCGACATCGGCGTACATGGCGCCCTCGGTCTCGAGGTCGCGCATGGTCGTGAAGCCGTTCATGAGCGCGGTGTTCACCGCGACCGTGGCCCGGATGGTGCGGTACGGGATCGATTCCTTGAGCAGCTGATTGTCGTAGTCCTCGGCGGTGATGTCACCCTGCAGCAGGATGTGGACATGGTTGTCGATGAGCCCGGGCAGCACGGTGCGCGCGCTCAGGTCGATGACGCGCGCCGAGCCGGCCGCCGCCTGCAGCTCCGCCCAGGGCCCGACGCGGAGGATGCGCTCTCCCTCGAGGAGAATGCCCTGGTCGGCACGGGGCTGGGTCCCCTGCCCGTCGATCAGCCGGCCGGCATGGATGACGATCCGCTCCGGCGCGGCCTGAGCCATCGCGCCAGCGGAGGGCAGCGTGATGCACAGGCCCGCCAGGAGGGAGGCTGTCGCGGCGTAGCGCGCGGTCGCAAATGATGGCATAATGGCTGGGTCCTGAGGGGAGAGCGGTGAGGAATGGAGGAAGGACACACCAGGACGCGAACGATTCCGGAGGTAGATATTCCCATTCTCATGCCGGAAAGCAAGGGACGCAAGCGGCCGACCAAATCCCGGTGGCGCCTTGTCGTCCTGCTGCTGATTATAGTCGGAATAGCCGCCTGGCGGTTCTTCCGTCGCGGACATTGATTCTGCCGTTCGGATCCCGCTGGCTTCTCGCGCCACTGCTGGTCGGCGCCGGGTTCACCCAGACAGCCGCTCCACCCGCATACCATCCCGCCCAACTTGACTGCGCGGCCTACCGCCAGACGCTGAGTTCCGACATCCGGCTCGAGGGCGCCCGGGAGCGCTCCCGGGAGACGAGCGGTCGTGACGGAGTGATCCGCCTCCGCGCTACCCCCAGGGACACGCTGATCGCACTGGAAGCCTGGTTTGATACGCTTGATGTCTGGCGCGAGGGCAACGGCGAGCGGCTCGTGCCCGAGACCGATGGCGTGATTGGCGGACGCTATACCGGGCTCCTCACGCGCCAGGGTGGGCTCACGGTCACCGACCAGCCGTTCATCCCGGATGATGTTGCGCAGGTCGCCGAGATGAACGGTGCACTGGCGGACCTGCTTCCGCCGCTGCCTCAGGTGGCGCTCACGCCGGGAACGGGGTGGAAGGATGGCTTTGGCACCGTCATTACCCGTCTCGCCGACGGGCGGTATGCGGGACGCGGGGTGGAGCGCTACCGGCTGATCCGGCGGACATCACGCAGTGAACTCCGGCTGCTGCCGGATTCGAGCGAGGTCCGGGCGACCCGGGCGGAGGATGAAACGGGGACCATCTTCTGGTCGGTGGAACTGGGCCTGGTGCGATGGGAGCGGACCATCACGGTGGATGTGAGCGTGCCCCGCGGCGGAGTGGTCCTGTCGCCGTTCCGCACCCGGATTGTCCAGCAGGTGACGGTGGAGCGGGGAGGGGGTGGGTGCGGCTGACAGGGCCGACCAGCGGTCGGTCCTTACCGGCTGGATCGACCGCTGGTTCGGCTACTCCGATCCCGCCGCCGCGACCTCGCGATAGACGTATTCCAGCGGCGCCGTCGTCTCGGCCAGCGCTCCGCTGATGATGTCGTGCCGAGGACTGAGCGAACAGACCGGGTCGGTGTTGGTGGCATCGCCGGTGAGGGCGAAGGCCTGACAGCGGCAGCCGCCAAAGTCCAGCTCCTTGCGCGGGCAGCTGCGGCAGGGCTCCTGCATCCAGTCGTTGCCCCGGAAGGCGCTGAAGATCGGTGACTGGGTCCAGATCCACTCGAGCGCATGGTCCCGCACGTTGACGAACTCCAGGTGGGGAATCTGGGTCGCCCCGTGGCACGGCAGCGCCCGCCCCTCCGGGGTCACCAGGATGTAGACGTTGCCCCAGCCACCATAGCAGGGCTTGGGATACTGCTCGTAGTAGTCGGGCAGCACATAGAGGATCTGCATCTTCCCCTTGTACCGCTTGATCGCCGCCTCCGCGATCGGCCGCGAGCGCTCCACCTGCTCTCGCGTGGGCATAAGCATGTGGCGGTTTTTCGAGGCCCAGCCGTAGTACTGGGTGTTGGCCAGTTCCACCCGATCCGCCCCCAGCTCGGCCGCCATCTCGATGATCTCCGCCAGCCGGTCCAGGTTGCCCCGGTGCAGCACGACGTTGACCGAGAAGGCGAGATCGAGCGCCTTCACCAGCGCCGCCCCCTCCAGCTTCTGCTTCACCGACCGCACACCGGCGATTCGCTCCGCATTGGCCGTATCGGTGTCCTGGAACGAGATCTGGACATGATCGATGCCGGCGGTCTTCAGCCGCTCGGCGCGTTGCCGTGTGAGCCCGAGTGCGGAGGTCACCAGGGTGGTGTAGAGGCCCTCTGTCCGCGCATGGGCGACCAGTTCCTCCAGGTCCTTCCGTACCAGCGGCTCACCGCCAGAGAGACCGAGCTGCAGGACGCCAAGATTGCGGGCCTCGGTGAAGACCCGCTTCCAGTCGTCGGTGGAGAGCTCCGCGTCCGCACGGGTCATCTGCAGCGGGTTGGAGCAGTAGGGGCAGTGCAGCGGGCAACGGTAGGTCAGCTCCGCCAGGAGCGTCGTCGGCTGATTGAGGGCCATGGGAGCCGCCAGGCGTCTAGTGTTCCGCGACCCGAACGAGGTCACGGTCGAACATGGTGGTCAGATACTCGGTGACATCGACGGTCACGTCCGAGGCGTAGCGTGCGCTCAACTCGGCGCTGATCTGCGCGATGGAATGGGTCCCGTCGCACAGTTCGAGGATCGCCTTGCCGGTGTCGTTGATGAACATCGCCCCTTCGGGGTAGAGCAGCACCGGTCGCTGCCGCACCCGGTCGTAGTCGATCCGGGCGAGGCGCCAGAGCTTGGGACGAGCCGCGGGGGAGAGTGGCATGGGTGAGCCGTCAGCCGTCAGCCGTCAGCCGCTGATGGCTGACGGCCGATGGCTCCCGATACGCATTGTGAATGGTGTCGATCATCGCCCAGAGCATCTGCAGCTTGAAGGCGAGGGCCTCGAAGGCCATCCGCTGGGTCTCCACGGTGGTGCAATGCCGCTGCACGATCATGAGGCCGTGCTTGACGTCGCGCGGCGCCTGGACCAGCCGGCTCCGGAAATACTCCAGCGCTTCCGGCGGGATCCAGGGATACTGCAGCGGAAACGATTCGATCCGCTGCCCGTGAATTTTCGGCGCAAAGAGTTCGGTCAGCGACGAGGCACAGGCCTGCACCCACGGCCGCTGCCGGCAGAAGGTGATGTAGGACTCGCAGATCAACCGCACCGCCGGCAGCACATGGCGCTCATCTTCCATTGCCTCGCGCGGCACGCCGAGGTGGATGCCGAGCCGGATCCACAGCTCGATCCCGCCCTGACCAGGCTGGGTGCCGTCATGGTCGGTGATGCGCTCGATCCAGATCCGGCGAACATCGGCATCAGGGCAGTTCATCAGGATCGCGGCGTCCTTCCTCGGCACGACGCGCTGGTAGACCAGCCGGTTGGCAACCCAGCCCTGGAACTGCCGGCGGGTGAGCTGGCCGGCGTACATCAGTTTGTGGAAGGGATGCTCGATGTAATAGGAGCCGTGAAAATTTCGCAGCGCCTGCTCCAGTGCAGCCGGAGACAGCGGGTGAGTGAGCACCGGGATCGGTGGAGTGGGCGCTGTCGCCAGTTCGGACGCCTGAAGGATCAAAGTCATTGCGCACTCTCCTGATCGTCGGCCCCGATCACGGGCCGACGATGGGTCGGTCAGCGGGTGGGAGGCGGCCAGTTCGGGTCGGGATAATTGGTGGCGACCCCGCCCAGACGGATGGCGCGGGCCACCCTCTCGGCAAAGATGCGTGACCCGACCCGGACCATGTTGTCCGGGTCGCCCTTGAGCTCGGTGGAGTCGTCCAGGATGATCTCGCCGGACGCGACATGAATCAGCTGGCCGGTAAAGAGCCAAATCAGGTTGCTGGTCTTGCTCACCTTGCCCATCACCACCCAGGGAGCGCCGGCCTCGCGTGCGGCCGCGCGGGCGCAGGCGACGATGACGTTGCATGGCTTGCCTCCCGTCGTGGCGAGCACGGCGGGCAGCGCCAGCACGCGGCTGGCCATGGCCGAATCCACCAGTTGGGCTCCCAGAAGTTCCCCGAGACGGTGCTGCACCACCTCACTGGCGATGAACGCCTTCACAGTGTCGGTGGCCTCCAGCAGGTTCGCCTGTTCGTTATACATCGCCATCGGCAGCAGCAACGCCCGCGCGGCGGGGCGCTCCAGCGGGGCGCGGGAGGTTGCCTGAGCCAGGCAGATCGTCGGGGCCGCACTTACGGTCAGGGACAGCGCGAGCACGATGATGGGGGTGCGGTACCTCATACGTCCGATTCTCCTAGGGTAGGGCAAAGCTCATCGCATCATCACCGATTTCGATTCCCGCGGCCAGCACTTCCCGCCGCTCAATCGAATCCTCGATCAGGATCGGGTTGGAGTTGTTGATATGGGTATACACCACACGCGGTCCGTTGAGCCGACGCAGGAGCGCCAGACTTCCGTCGGCTCCGCTTTGTGGCAGGTGGTCCATCTCCCGCGCTGTACGCTCGCTCAAGCCCAGCCGGATCATCTCGTCGTCGGTCCAGAATGTGCCGTCAAACAGCACAAGATTTGCCTGCCGCAGCCGAGCGAGCAGCGCGGCATCCAGCGCCCCGCACCCGGGCACGAACGCCAGAGTCGCGTCGGTTGCCGCTTCCCGGATGAGGAGCCCAACCGTGTGACCGGCTAACTCCCGCCGGGCGAAGCGCGGCGGATCGCCGGGCACCGCGAACGCCGTCACGCTCAGGCCGCTCGTGCTGCCGTCCCGATACCGTAACGGGACGCTGACATCGAGCGGGAGGTCGGTCGTCTCGACCTGGGCGAAGGCGCTCGTCACCGGCAGGATCCGGGAATCCTCCGCCAGCACCGCGCGAACCGCGGCCGTGGCATAGAGCTGGAGATGGCGCCCCTCCCGGAGCAGCGCGATGCCGAGCGTATGGTCCAGCTCCGCATCGGTGAGCACGATCCCCTCGACTGGCACATGGCGCATGCCGGACGGGGCCTCGGGGGTGAGGCGGCCCAGCTGCTCGCGGACATCGGGGGAGGCGTTGAGGAGGAACCACCGCTCACCGTCGAGGCTGACCGCGGCGGATGACTGGGTTCGTGGATGCGCCCGTTCAGGCGTGGCGCGGGCGACGCGACAGGAGGGACACCAGCAATTCCACTGGGGGAATCCGCCGCCAGCGGCCGTTCCGAGCAGAATGACCCGCATAAAAAAAGGAAGCGGGGCTCGCATCTGCGAGCCCCGCTTCCATTAGTCGACCTTAAAGGGTCGCGACGTACGCGGTGACTTCCATGGTGACCGCAACGACTTCGGCCTCGGGCTTGGTCCAGGTCATGTAACTCTCCTGCTGAGGTGATGATCGTGCGGGTCGGGGTGACCCGCTGAAATGGTCTGGGTGTTTCCACCCAGTCAGAGCCTGATTCTCTCCGACGACGACCCCTAAGAAGCAGGCATCGTGCCGAAGGCCATTCGCGCCAGTCGCAATTGCCTAAACCTTTTCCCGGCTTGCGGTTCAACTGTGGTTGTTGGGCGGAGCGCTTGCCCCGGCTCGATTGGGGGTTCGGTGGTGGGTGGGGGATATGCCCCACCCACTTACCCTCCGCCGAGGCCGTGCTTCTTCATCCGGTAACGGAGGGTATCGCGGGTGATGCCGAGCCGCTGGGCGGCGCGGGTCTGATTGCCGGCGGATTCCGCGAGGGCGCGTTCGAGCAGGGTCCGTTCCCATTGATCCAGCGTTACGCCCTCTGGCGGCGTCTGCTCGGCGGCGGGTCGGCTGGGCGGCTCGGCATCGGGTCCGGCGGGAGGAGGGGCGATCGGCGCCCGGTCTTCGTGTTGCGCAACACTGTCGGACCGTCGGCCTATCGGGCCACCGGGCTGGGTGAGTGCGAGGTGCTCGGGAGTCAATTCCTGCCCCCGGCTCCACAGGACCGCGCGCTCGATGACATGACTGAGCTCGCGCACGTTTCCCGGCCAGGGATAACTCAGCATCTGGTGCTGGGCCTCCGCACTGATGCGACGGACATCCTTGCCGTACTTCGCGGCGAGCCGGTGCAGGTAGTGGTCGGCCAGCAGCAGGACGTCATCGCCCCGCTCCCGCAGCGGGGGCAGCCGCAGCAGGATGACGGCGAGTCGGAAGTAGAGATCACGGCGGAACTGATCCCGCTCGACCTCCCGCTCGAGATCCCGATTCGTGGCCGAGACGATCCGCACGTCGATCTTGCGATCGCGGATGCCGCCGACCCGGCGCACCACCCGGTCCTCGATGGCCCGCAGCAGCTTGCCCTGCAGTGCCAGCTCCACATCGCCGATCTCGTCCAGAAAGATGAACCCACCCTCGGCGGCCTCAAAGAGACCGAGCTTCGACTCCTTCGCGTCGGTGAAAGCGCCGCGCTCGTAGCCGAACAGCTCCGCCTCCATCAGCGCGGCTGGCAGCGCAGTGCAGTTCACGTCGATGAACGGCTTGCTGGCGCGCGGTCCGGAGGTGTGCAGTGTGCGGGCGACGAGCCCCTTGCCGGTTCCCGTCTCGCCCGTGATCAGCACCGGTGGCGTGTCGGCGAGGGCGGCGACCTGGCGGGCCTGATCGAGCACCGCCTGCATAACGGGTGAGCGGCCCATGACGTCGGCGAAGGAGTCGCCCCGGGTCTGGCGCCGGCGGTAGTACGAGAGTTCCTGTTTCAGCTGGGAGGTTTCGCGGGCCCGGTCGGCGAGCAGCCGAATCTCGTCGAGGTCCACCGGCTTCTTGATGTAGTCGAGCGCGCCGAGCTTGAGGGCGGCGACGGCGCCTTCGATGGAGCCGAACGCCGTCATCATCACGACGCTGATGGTCGGATCGAACTCGCGGATGCGTCGCAGCAACTCGAGGCCGTCCATGCCCGGCAGCCGGAAGTCGGTGAAGACGACATCGGGATGCAGCTTGGGCAGCAGGGTCAGCGCGCTCTCGGCGTCGGAGGCGATCTCCGCGACATAGCCGGACTCGGTGAGGAATGCCTTGATGGCACGCGCCAGGGTGCGCTCATCGTCCACGATCAACACGGTGGACCCGGTCACGCGGACCTCCCGGCGATCCGGGGCGCGGCAGGGAGCCAGATGCTGATCGTGGTGCCTTCACCGGTGCGGCTTTCCAGGTCGAGCCGCCCGCCATGCTGCTCCACGAACCGCCGCGCAGTGGCGAGGCCGAGTCCGGTTCCCTCCGGGCGGGTGGTGAAGAACGGCTGGCCGACGAGCGGGAGGGCCTCCGCCGCAATCCCGCAGCCGGTATCTCGCACTTCGAAAGCGAGGCCGCCCGTCTGGTCGGGTCCGGCCGCCGCGCGCGCGGCCAGCGTGAGGTGACCGCCGGCCGGCATCGCGTCGAGTGCATTGCCGATCAGTTCGAGAAGCACCTGTTCCATTTTCATCGGGTCCAGGGGAATGTCCGGCACGGTGGCCGCGATGTCGAGGGTGAGGGTGACCTGTTGCGCCCGCAGGCGTTCGGCGAACGCCGGCAGCACGCCCTGTACCACGGCGCCGATCCGCTCCGGCAGCGGATGGAACGGCGCCGGGCGGGAGAAGGCGAGCAGGTGCGCGACGCGGCGATCGAGCCGGTCCACCTCCTCGACAATCGACTGGAGCTGCTCGCTGGCCGACGGGGAGGCCGGGTGACGCTGCACCAGCTGCGCGGAGGCCCGCAGGCTGGCGAGGGGATTGCGCAGGCCGTGGGCGACGGCCGCGGCCATCTCGCCGATCGAGGCCAGCTTTTCTGATTGGACCAGCTGGTCCTGGGCGCGCTCGAGCTGAGCGACCTTTCCGGCCAGTTCGGTGTTGAGCCGGCGCATCTCCTCCTGCGAACGCCGCAGCTGGCCGGTCATGTCGGCGAAAGCGCGGGCGAGGTTGCCGATCTCGTCGTGCGCGCTGGTGTCGATCGGGTGATCCAGTTCGCCACCGCCGACCACCACCATGGCCTGACTGAGCGCGGTAATCGGGCGCGTCAGGCTGCGGGCGAGAACCCAGGCGGAGAGGAGGCCGGCAGTGAGGGCGCCGAGGACGATTGCCACCAGAATCACCCGCTCCCCGAGCACAATCTCATTGAGCCGGGCGAACGCCTGTGACACGCTGTTTTCGCGCGCCTGCCGGTAGATCTGCCGGTTGAGGACGGTGAGCGCGGGCTGCAACCGGCCTTTCAATTCCGCGAGCGCGACCTTGAACGCGAGGTCATGCTGGCCGGCATCGGCCAGACGGAAGATGCTGTCACCCGTCGCCACGATGTCGCGCTGGACGGCGGCGACCTGTTCGGCCAGCGGCTGCTCGTCCGGGCCCAGTTCCGCGCGCCATCGCTCCAGCCGATAGGCGACCACCTGTCCACTCAGGCGGAATTCCTTTCGCGCATCGGGATCGAGACCGGTCAGGGCGCGCCAGACCGCCTCCACCTGGTCGAACATCGCCGTCTCGAGTTCGGCATAGGTCCGGTTGCGGCCGAGGCCGGTGCCGAGCGTCTCGAGGGCGAGGCGCTCGAGGGCGTTGGTGCGGTAGGCCTCCGCCCCCACCAGCAGCACCGGCAGCACCATCAGGGAGGCCCCGAGAAGAAGACGGCGCTGCAGGGTCATGTCGCGGTGTGTCCGGTGGCGTGAGCCCGGCGGGTACGAACCGGGGATCGGCAAATATATTCGCCCGACTCGGCGGTGGAGGGTTTGGCCCTACCTGGCGAGGTGCCCGGCCTCCCGGACCAGCCCCTCCAGCAGCGCCTCGATCTCCCGCGCACCGGTGCGCGGGTTCATCACCGTCACCCGCAGCACCCGCCGTCCCTCCAGCGTTGTCGTCGTGATCCATCCCGCGCCCGAACGGTTGTAGTCCTGCCGCAGGGTGAAGTTGAGGGTGTCGAGTGCGTCGTCCGTCAGGGTACCGTCGCCCACATACCGAAAGCAGAGGATGTTGGATTCCGGCTGGTGGATCGCCGTGAAGGCGGGATGGGCGGCGACCGCCTGGTACAGCGCGCTCGTCGTGTCGCACAGATGATCGTAGAGCCGCCCGATGCCGTCGGCCCCGTGGCGCTGGAGCGCGACCCAGAGCTTGAGCGCGTCCGCGCGGCGGGAGCACTGGAAGCTGCGTACGCCCTGGTCCCACACCCGTTCGGTGCCCTGGCCATGGAAGAGATAGGGTGCCCGCTGGGCAAAGGCCTGGTCGAGTTCGCGTTCCTCCCGGACCAGCACCATGCCGGCCGACAGTGGCAGGAGCATCGCCTTGTGCGGGTCCCAGGCGATCGACCGCGCGTGGCGCAGCCCCGCCAGCCGCTGGCGATGACGCGCGGAGAGCAGCGCCGAGGCCCCATGCGCCCCGTCGACATGCAGCCAGAGTCCGCGTGCCTCACACAGCTGCCCGATGGCCTCGAGATCATCGAAGGCGCCGACCGGCGTTGAGCCGGCGGTGGCGACCACGGCCATGATCTGTCGTCCCTCGCGGGCCAGCCGATCGAGGGTCTGCGCCAGCGCTGCGGGGTCCATCCGGTAGTCACGGGTCGGGATCGCGACGCCCGAGCGCAGCCCCAGTCCCAACTCGCCGATGGCCCGGGTGATGGCGTAGTGGGCCTGCTCGCCGTAGACCACCACCGGCGGGTTGGCTCCGACACCGTGTTCCCACGCCCCCGGAAGCGCCACCGCACGTGCGGCGAGCAGCGCGGTGAAGGTCGCCTCGGTGCCGCCGGAGGTCAGGGTGCCGCCGGCGCGCTCGTCCCAGCCCGCCAATTGGGTGAACCAGCGGATCAGGCGATGCTCGATCGCATTGACCGAGGGCGACATTTCGCGCACTGCGGTCGAGTTGTTCAGCGCGCTGATCAGGGATTCGCACCAGATCGTGGCCGGCAGCGGCGCCGACACCTGGTGACCGAGGTACATCGGGTGGGTCAGCCGGGTCGCGTCGCTCACCACCTCCCGTTCCAGCCGTTCGACGACTTCGGCGAGGGGCCGCCCTTCGCGCGGGAGCGGCTCGTCGAAGCGGCGGGCGAGATCTTCCGGGGACAGTCGGGTGGAGACCGGTCCCTCGCCCCGCGCGGTCGAGGCGAGATAGCGGGCGACGAGGTCGAGGAAGAGGCCGCCGGATTCACGGGTCGAGTCGGCGTCAAGGTCGGAGAGGATGCTGTCGGTCATGCGGGAAAATAGCCGCGGGGCAGGGCAGGCGTCCCCCACCTGCCCTGCCCCGCCCCATGCTATGGCGTCTGGTCGAGTGTGCCGAGGGCACGGCGGACCGCCAGCCGGGCCACGGCGGCACTGACCCGGGCCTGAATCAGGCCATCGCGTGCGGCGATGAGTCCGCCCTGCGCCGTGGTGGTCTCGACGCTGCCGGCGACCCCGGCCGAAAAGCGGTCCCTGGCCTGGCTCAGCTCGAGTTCCGCCAACTGCAGCCGCTCGCCCGCAAGCGAGACCTGCAGTTCCGCCGACGCCATGTCCAGCAACGACTGCCGGGTCTCGGTTGCCACCTGCCGCCGCACATCGTGCTCGCGAAGCCGCTGCGCATCCAAGCGGGCCGACTGCTCCTGCTGTCGGGCCGGGCGACGCAGCCCGTCGAGCAGCGGCACCGAGACGAGGAACTGCAGGTTGTAGCTGCCGGCGAGAGTGCCGAGGTCCCGGCCGCTCTGGGTGTAGCCTCCTCCCACCGCGAGGCTCGGCAGGTACTCGAGCCCGATGGCCTTGCGGGCGCGCTCGATGACCGCGGTCCGGCCCCGTTCCGCTTCCACTTCCAGCCGGTGCCCGAGCGCGAAGGCGACGGCGGAATCGGCGTCGGTGACGGGCGTGCGTGCCGATCCACCAAGCGAATCCGCCAGCAGTATCCGGGTTTCGGGCGGCAGGTCCAGCGCGCGGGTGAGGTCGAGCAGCGTCCGGTCCCGCTGATTGCGTGCGATCTCGAGCTGGGTCCGCACCGCAGCGAGTTGCGTCCGGCTGCGGGTAACGTCGATGGCGGGGCTGGTGCCGGCATCGACCCGCTGACGGGCCTGGCCCAGAAGCGTGGCGGAAATGGCGCTGTCCGCCTCGCGGGCGCGCACCGTCTCAACGGCGCTGAGCGCCCGCAGGTAGGTGAGGCCGGCGGTCGCGGCCGTGAGTTCCCCCACGGCGCGCGCGTCGGCGCCGCTGACGAGCGCGGAATCCCGGGCGGCGTGGAGCCGGGCGAGCGCGCTGGCATCGAACAGCGTCTCCCGGGCACTCGCCTGGAAGCGCCAGACGGTGAACGGATCGGTCACGCCGCTGGCGAAGGCGATGCCGACCTCGTCGAGGTTCAGCGTCTGGCGGATGGCCCCTGCGCCAAGGGTGACGGACGGGAGCAGGTCGGCGCGGCGCTGCCCGACGCGCGCATCGGCGATCCGGACGTTCAGCGTGGCGAGCGCCGCCGTGACGCCCCGTTCGCGACCGAGCACGATGGCCTGATCCAGCGTGAGGGTGGTCGGGGTCTGGGCGAGGAGCTGCAGGGGCAGCAGTGCCGCGCTCGCCACCTGGAGCAGTCCGGAGCGGATCGGGATCATGAGGAGGTGCCTTCTGGAGAGCGGGCCGGTCACACTACGCGCGAGCAGCAAACTGGTCAAGGATCGGTTGACCACAAATATGTATCTGCCGTGGAGGAAGAGGCTTGCCGCATACGACCGATCTTCATATCATGTGGCTACTCACCGCCGGAGGCCCGCCCTGATGCCAGAACGGTTCCTGAGCTCCGACGACTACGATGAAAACGCACACCAGCTCTACAACGAAGGCCGCCTCGACGAGGCCCTCGCCCTCCTGAAGGAAGGTCTCCAGCTCTACCCCAACACCGTGGAACTCCACGTGGGGATGGCGTATGCCTACCTCGCCCGGGAGGAGTATGCCTGGGCCCGCCGAAGTTTCGAGAAGAGCCTCACGCTGGACCCCGATCACGAGGACACCCTCGCCGGTTACGGCGAAGTCCTGCTCAAGCTGGGCGAGCGGCAGGCCGCGCTGGCGGCCTTCGATCACATCCTCTCGCTGGAGCTGCAGGACGATCACGACCTGATGCTGCAGGTGGGTCGCGCGCTGTTCCGTGAAGGGCTGCTCGCCGCCGCGAAGAGCTTCTTCGAGTATGCCGTCAGTGCCCAGGCCGACTGCCCCGAGGCTGCCGCCTGTGTCGGGTACGCCTGCCATCGGCTGAACGACGAGGGTGGCGCCCTGTTCTGGCTCCGGCGGGCGCTGCGGCTGGACCCGCAGTATGCCGAGGCACGGGTGTATCTGGCCAACATGCTGTACGACCGGGGCGAAACCGAAGCGGCGATGCACCACCTGCACCAGACGGTCCCGGAAGATCATTTCGACGAGCTGGGGATCTGGCGCTACGTCGAATTGAAGAAGACGATCTACCGGCTCGGCGATGACGATCCCGAGCTGCGGCCCTGGTTCGCGCGGCTGGGCGAGGTGACCGGTGAGCTCGACGCCACCGACCAGGTCCTGTCCGAGATCGAGGACACGCAGCCCGACGGCACCCAGCGTGACCCGACCCAGCTCGAGCTCTTCGGCACGCTCCTGACCGAGTTGCACGCCATGCAGAAGCGACCGGGGCCGGTCGGCATGCACACGGTCGCGACGCTCAATGGCAAGACCTTTCGGGGATCGTGGGACGAGATCCTGTTCCAGATGAAGGATGCCGAACGGGAGTTCTCCGAAGGATCGCTGCAGGACTTCATGAGCGACCTGGCCCGCCAGGGCGCGGCCGAGACCGGTGTGGTGATTCCCACCACTGATGCAGAGGCGTTTCTCCGGGGGAGCGCACAGGCCGGGGTGGTGCGGATTATTCAGTAGTGCGGTCAGTGTTCAGGCGCCAGCCGTCGGACGTCAGCCGTCAGCCGTCAGCCGTCAGGCGTCAGCCATCAGCCGTCAGCCGGTGGCCATTGGCCGTTGGCCGTTGGCTTGAAGCGTACGAGATTCGCCCAACCGCCCAACCGCCACTTCCTCGCGCCGAGTCGCAGCTACGCTGCTCCTAAGGCGCATCGGTCGCCGCCCAACCGCCTACTCCCTACTCCCCGCCCCCCACCCGCTTTACCCTTCCCGCATGACCTTCTCCTCACTGCCCTCCTGGACCACCGGCGTCCGCCGCGAAGTGCTGCCCAATGGTCTCACCGTTCTGGTGCAGCGGGATCGCTCGGCGCCGGTGGCTGCCGTCGTCACCCACGTCAAGGCGGGATTCTTCGACGAGCCCGACGAGTGGGCCGGAATCTCGCATGTGCTCGAGCACATGTTCTTCAAGGGCACTCCCACGCGTGGCGTGGGTCAGATCGCCAAGGAGACCAAGGCGGCGGGCGGCTACCTCAATGCGAGCACCACCTACGATCACACCTCCTACTTCGCGGTCCTCCCGGCGGCGCGGCTGCGGGAGGCGGTGACGATCCAGGCCGATGCGCTGATGCATGCGTCGGTGAACGCCGACGAACTCGGTCGCGAGCTGCAGGTCATCATCCAGGAGGCCAAGCGGAAGCTGGATCATCCGGGGGCGGTGACTCACGAGACGTTGCATGAAGTGATGTACGATCGCCACCGTATCCGCCGCTGGCGGATCGGGTACGAGAAGGTCCTGGCGGGCTTTACCCGGGCCGATGTCTTCGGCTACTACCAGTCACGGTATGTGCCGTCGCGGACGATCGTCTCGATCGTCGGTGACGTCGAAGAAGACGCCGCGCTTGCTCTCGCGCGTGAGAGCTACGGAGCCTGGGCCGCCGCACCGGGAGCGGTGAACCCATCCCCCGTGGAGCCGCCCCGCCGGACGGTGCGCGTCCGCACGCTGCGCGGCGATGTGACGCAGGCCGAACTGGCCCTCGGCTGGCGGGGCGTGCCGGCGCTGGATCCGCGCGCCAGCGCGCTCGATCTCGCCGCGGGTGTGCTTGGCGCCGGCCGGGGGAGCTGGCTGTACCGGGCGCTGCGCGAATCCGGCCTCGCGACCTCGGTCAGCGTCCACCACTACTCGCCGACCGAGCTCGGGGTCTTCTCGATCGGCGTCACCTGCGAGGCGGATCGGGTGGGCCCGGTTATCGATCGGATCGCGGAAGCGGCCGCGCGACTCGTCCTCGTCGGGCCGTCGCCGGAAGATGTCGAACGGGCCCGCACCCTGCTGCTGACGCGCTGGGCGCGCGGGATGGAAGAGATGGAAGGACGCGCGTCGTCGCTTGCTGCCGCCGAGGCGCTGGAAGGGTACGCGTTCCTCGATCGCGAGTTTGCCGCGCTGGCCGCGGTCACCGCGGAGGAAGTCCGAGAGGCGGCGCGCCAGGTTCTCGATCCCGAGTCGGTGAGTGCCGTCGCCTACCTCCCGCGCACGGCCGGCACCGATCTCACCGTCGATGGGCTTGCCGGGGCGTTCGCCGTCACCAGCATTTCCCTAGCGCCGAAACCGGGATCTGCCACCGCGGCAATCCACACCCCGCGGAACGCGCCGGGCCGAACGGAGCAGGGGGTGCTGCACGTCGCCCTCCCCGCCTTCGACCTGCTGCTGCGCCACAAACCCGGGGTTCCCACCGTCAGCCTCGGCGCCTATTTCCCCCGCCACGACTTCGATCCCGTGGGCAAGGCAGGGCTCGGCGCGCTCACCGTGCGCGCCTCCCTGCGGGGCGCGGCCGGGCTCGACGCGGCCGGCCTCGCCTTCGCCTCCGAGCGACTCGGCGGCACACTCGGCGCGAGCGTCGGGCTGGACTGGACCGGGCTGGGCGGGACCATGCTCTCGTCCCGACTGGCGGAGGCGGCGTCGTTGCTGGATGCGGTGCTGCATGCACCGGCCTTCGAGCCGGCACAGGTCGAAGCGGAGCGGCAGCTGCTGGTGGAAGAGACCCGCCAGGTGGCGGATGACATGTTCCGCTTCCCCTTCCAGCTCGCCATGGCCGGTGCGTTCGGTGAATCGGGCTATGGTGTCCCCGCGCTGGGCCTGCCCGCCGATCTCGCCGCCCTGACGGTGGAGGATGTGCGACGATGGCATGCCAACCGCCTCATCGGCGGACGCGGAGTGATCGTCGCGGTCGGTGACCTCGATCCGGAGCAGGCGGCGGCCGTGCTTGCCGGAACGTTCGGTCGTCATCCGTCACGAGCCGCGCAGGCGCTCCATGCGCCGGGCACCTGGTCTCTCACTACCACGCCGGAGCAGCGCGTCGTCTCGCGGCAGAAGGCCCAGACGGCCTTTGCAATGGTCTTTCCCGGCCCCTCCCGGCGTGATCCGGCACGATTCGCCGCCGAGGTGTGGGCAGCGATCGCCAGCGGGCTCGGCGGCCGACTGTTTGAGGCACTGCGGGATCGCCGCTCGCTGGCGTACACCGTGATGGCCTCCTCGTGGCAGAAGGCGAGGGCCGGCGCCCTGTTGAGCTATATCGCCACATCGCCCGAACGGGAGGACGAGGCGCGGCGGGAGCTGCTGACGGAGCTGCTGCGCTTCGCCGATGAGGCGGTGACACCGGAGGAGCTGTCGCAGGCGACGAACTACCTGGTGGGGCAGACCGCGGTCCATCGGCAAAGCGGCTCGGCCGTCGCGGCGGAGATCCTGGAGGCATGGCTTGCCGGGGGCGGTCTCGCCGATCTTGCCGACTCTGAAGCGCGCTATCGCGCGGTCACGGCGGAGGCGGTGCGCGCAGTCGCTGAGCGGATCCTGGGTGGGCGGCGTGGCACGAGTGAGACGGTGGTCCGGGCCGAGGGCGTGGTGCGGGGGGAGGGAG
>JAWXBX010000054.1:0-8007 GCA_034440415.1 Gemmatimonadota bacterium
CACGCGCGCGCGTGCCACCTCCTGGAGCAGGGTCTCGGCGCCGTGTATTTGCAGCCGGGCGTCCCGCACCGCTGCGAGCGGCTGTGCCAGCCGGATGAGCTCCACGTCGATGAATCGTCGTTCACCGATCACCCGCCCGACCAGAAAGAGTGCCACGACGAGCCAGAGACCGGCCACAGCCAGCCCCGCGCGCCGCAATGAGTGAGCCGCCCGGGCGGCGTGCGCAATCTGTCGCGTCCGCGGCAGGAGAGTGAGGCGGGTTTCACCCAGGGCGGGCCCCGGTCGCACGGCCGTCACCGAGAAACCCGCCGATGCCGCGGCCTCGATCACACTCTCCACCAACAACTCATCGGCCGCCACCGCGTGGGCCATCCGTGGCCGCCCCCGCCCGCCCGGCAGCCAACAGGCGTCCGCCACGAGTGGGGACCCATTCTGGCGAAAGAACTGACTCGACTGCTGCTGCACCAGTGCTCGCAGATCCATCGCCCGGACCGGCGGCAAGCCCTGAAGGTCTCGCTGCTGCAGGAGCGGAGGTTCGACAACGATCTCCAGGTCTCTCGTGCCGATTTCCTGTGGTATTCCGCCGGCAAGGACCCCGAGGATTTCGGGAAGATCGGTGGGCGAACCGAACGGCAATTCGGCATGCCACACCGACTCGGAGCCCCTCCAGCCATGCGCCCGCACGACCGAGCGGGACAGGATCAACTGCAGACGACCCCTCGTCCGGCGGATCATTGAGCTTTCCGCCGGGTCACCGCAAGGCGGCTGCCGGCGGCTGTCAGCGTCAGCTCCATGGATCTCAGGATACCGGTGCCCACCACCCCGCCAGTCACGGTGGCCAGCAGTTCTTCGGAGGCGGTGGCCGTCTGTCGTTCGAGAGACTGGTAGGAGGCCATCAACACTTCCCGCGCGCCCGGCTCAAGCGTCCCGGCCAGGTCGCCTAGCCCCTGAATCCGGCGGCCGAGTGCCCGACGGTGTTCGATCTCCGCGAGTGCTCCCCTGGTCATCCCCGGGAGCGCCGCGAGCACGTCCAGCGACGCGCCATTGAGATCCACCGTCCCGTTTCCATCGGTGGTGAGAAGCTCACGCAAGCGCGCCACCGTGGGCCGATCAAAGCCGCGAATCAACGCCAGTTCCTCCATCGATGCCAGCGCCCCGTTGCGCGGCAGCTCGCGGTGCATCGACCGATACCACTTCGCTTCTGCGCCCTCGGGGCGCGCCAGATCATCCGCATCCTCCCAGTCCAGCAGGGCCGCAACCAGGGAATCGGCGCCGATGAGCCGCCGCAGCGTGGCGGGGTCCGCCAGGTTCACATTTGCCTTGGCCGCGATGAGCGCCGAGGTCGCGTGACATCGCACTCCGCCCCCCAGATCCGTCTCCGCCACCGCGAGGCCGACGGGGGTGCCACGCCAGCGGCTGATCAGAATCTGGGCGCAGGCTTCGCGGGCCCATTCACTTCGACGCAGCCAGATCCGGTTCTGACTTGCCGCGAGTCCGATTCTCGCGGCGGCGAGCGCGCCGCCGGCCACCACACTCAGGACGACGATAAGCCACAGCGACGCGAGCAGTGCCACACCACGCCGATTCATCCCCGGCCTCCCATGGCGAACAGCAGCGTGTCGGTGGTCGCTGCGCTGTCCGCGTATGTCAGGCGAAGCCGGATGGCCACCGGCGCCGAGACCGGCGACTCCCACCGGTCGACCCAGCCGCTCTCCGCGCCGGGTACGAGCAGGTAGTCGATGTGTACTTCCGAGACCGCGACCCACAGCTTGAACGAACCTCCGGACCCGAGCCTGACCGAGACCGCCGAGTCCACCAGGGAGAGGTGCAGGTCCGATTGCTCAAGCCATCCGTGGGCGGTCGGCAGCCATGCGGTGAATCGGGCCCCATTCGACTCACCCCGGAACGGGGCGGTGCCCGGCGTGCCGAGTTCAAGGTTTCCCAGCGCGCGCCCGAGCCACCGTGAGGCATTCATGCGCCGATCCAACGCGGCACGGTGCACTTCCACCTGCCGTGCCCCGCTCGCCACCGCGCGATAAATCTCCCCAACCAGCATGACGACAATGCCGGTCAGCGCCGTGGCGACCATGATCTCGACGAGCGTGAAGCCTCGCCGCGTCATGGGGCAGGCTCCGGTCGATGGACCACGGTGACCAGACGTTCGGTATAGGGGGGCAAGGTGTCCGCGACGGCGAGACGATAGAGCCCCGCCTCCGGCCGCTGGACATCAACCACAAAATCCCCGACCTGATGCCGTCCGATCCGCATGACGAGGTCTCTCCGGGTGAGCAGTGTCATCGCGCTCAGGAGACGATCCGCGGCCAGCAGCTCGACTTCAGCGCGCTCCGCCAGGCGCTCGGTGGCAAGCGCCTGGGAAGTCGCCGCGGCAAGCGCGAGGCCCGTGGTGCCCAGAATGGTGAGTGCCACGAGCACTTCGAGGAGGGCGATCCCCTGCGTGCGGTGATTCATGGTGGCCAGTGCACGCTGTCCGGCACGCCGGAGAGTGGGTCAATCCCGATACCAATGGCCTGCCCATCGGGGAAGAGCATGACGGAAGACTGGCTGTCCGTCATCTGAACAGCGACAGAGCGCCCACTGCGGATCGCTTCGGTCCGCGCACGGATCAACCGCGCTCGGGCCTCCATCGATGGCGAGGGAGCCAGACTCCAGAATGCGACTGATGAAATCCCCCACAGCAGTCCCAGAATCACGAGCGCGACGATCATTTCCAGCAGCGTGAACCCGCGGGCCAGTGAGCGCCCCATCGGCGGCCTCACCCCGGCCTCAGCGAATACACCGCCTGCAGCAGCGCGGCCGCGACGAAGGCCACCAATCCACCGAGCGCGATCACCAGGCCGGGCTCGAGCAGACCCACCGCCATGCGCAGGGCGCGTTCTGTCTCCGCGGCCGCAAGGGTACTGGCTCGAGCGGCCATTGAGGCCAGTTGACCGCTCTGCTCGCCGATGTGCAGCAACTGCAACGCTGACGCCGTGAGCGCCGCCTCCTGCGTGGCGGCGACCGCCAGTGGCTCCCCACCGCTGACCCGTTCCCGAACCGCTGCCATTCGCCGATGAATTTCCGCGTCGCTGGCGGCAAGCCCCGCTTCCTGCAGCGCGGCGAGCAGCGGCACGCCCGACTGCAGCATGCCGGCCAGCGCCCCGGTGACACGCGCGGTGCCCAGTCCGTGGCGGATCGGGCCGATGACGGGAAGTCCGAGCAGCACCTGGTCCAGTGCGAGCCGCCCGCTGCCCTCCCGCGTGGCGAGGACCCCACCGATCGCCACCGCCATGGCGCAGACCAGGACCAGGACGCCGTACCGCTGAGCGAGGTCGGAGACCACGAGCAGCACCCGGGTCGCGGGTGGAAGTGTCTGTCCCACGTCCGTCAGGAGTGCCGCGAAGCGAGGCAGTACACCGAGGGTGATGATCCCGATCGAAACCAGGCCCGCCGCCAGGAGGACCGCAGGGTAGGCCAGTGCCTGACGCAACCGGGCCAGGAGATCGGCCTCGGCCTGGAGTCGGAGGGAGACCTGGTGCAGCGCGATGCGCAGCTGACTGCCAGCCTCACCAGCACGGAGAGTTCCAATGACCGATGGAGGAATGAGGCCCCCGGAGCGCGACAGGGCCGAGGAGAAGCTGTCACCCTGGCGCAGCGCCTCACGCAGCGATGGGAGCAGCGCCTTGAATCGCGCCGCTGCCATCGCTTCGCTCGCGGCAAGCGCACGGTCCAGCGAGACCCCCGCCCCGACCAGCGCATCGAGACTCTCGAACAGCATGGCGAGATCCCGTCGACTGGCGGGAGCACGCGCATCCTCCGCCGCCGCCGTCTGTTCCAGCCGAATCGGGATCAGCCCTCGACCGCGCAGGAGTGCTGCCGCTTCGGGCTGAGTCCTCGCCTCGATCGCGCCCGCCCGAATGGCGCCGTCGGGCTGTGCGGCGCGATACCGATAGCTGGTGCTCACGGCGAGGCTGCCGGCGTCGAGCCTCCCCAGGAGGTCAGATCGGCGTCCTCATCCAGACCACCAGGGGTGGCATCGCGACCAAAACTGAACAGGTCGTAGCCACTCGGCGTCGCCACCCCCGGACTCAGGTAGCGGTAGGGTTTGCCCCAGGGATCGAGCGGCACCTCTTTTCTGAGATACGGACCGCGCCAGCGCCGCGGCGCAGGCTCTCCCGCGGGAGGGGACTGCAGCGCCGCCAGTCCCTGTGCCGTGCTGGGGTAGTAATCGTTGTCCATCCGGTAGCTGTCGAGGGCGAGCGCAAAGCTCTCGATCTGCGCCTTCGCCGCAGTGCTCTTCGCGTCACCGACATTGCGGAAGACCAGCGGACTCACCAGCCCGGCCAGGATCGCGATCACGGTGATCACCACCAGGATCTCGATCAGGGTGAAGCCGTCGTCCGTTTCAAGTGCCAACAACACGGAGCACCTCTTCGATCGTGGTCAGCCCCGCCTGTACTTTGCGCCACCCGTCCTCCCGCAGCGACACCATCCCCTCTTCCCGCGCCAGCTCGCGAATGTCCGTCACATCGGCACCGCGGGTGATGAGGCGCTTCTGCGCTTCTGTGACCACCAACAGCTCGAAGATTCCCGAGCGCCCCCGATAGCCGGTGTGTCGGCAGGAGGCGCATCCCGCGCCGCGCTCCAGCAGCGGCGCACCGATCGGATGGTTTGCCAGCAGGGCGACACAGCCCGGGTCAGGGCGATACCGCTCCCGACATTCGGGGCAGATGCGGCGGACCAATCGCTGGGCCAGCACGCCTTCGAGCGTTGCGGCGATGAGGTAGGGATCCACTTTCAGGTCGCCGAGGCGGGCAATCGCGCTGGCGGCGTCATTGGTGTGCACCGTCGAAAAGACCAGGTGCCCGGTCATCGCGGCCTGAATGGCGATCCCCGCCGTCTCGGCGTCGCGCATCTCTCCCACCATCAGGACATCGGGATCCTGCCGCAGGATGCTGCGGAGCGCGGCGGCGAACGAGACGCCGGCCTTGAGATTGACCGGAACCTGGGTCACCCCGGGAAGCTGGTATTCCACTGGGTCTTCGACGGTGATCATCTTCTCGCCGTCCGGCTGTCGCAGCGCCAGCGCGGCATAGAGCGTCGTCGTCTTGCCGGAGCCGGTCGGACCGGTGGCGAGCAGAATGCCGTGATTACGTCCGGCGAGGCGGCGGAAGGTCTCGAGGGCGGCTGGGGCAAGCCCCAGCTCGTCCAGTCCGACGGGAGCGCCGCCCCGATCCAGGAGACGAAGGACCACCGACTCCCCGTGCAGCGTCGGTACGGTGGAGACTCGCAGGTCCAGTTCGCGTGCCTCCAGCCGCACCCGGATCCGGCCATCCTGCGGTGCGCGGCGCTCGGCGATATCCAGCTCGGCCAGCAGTTTCACGCGGGACACGATTGCGGCCTGGAGGCTGCGTGGTGGAGCGGGCAGATCGCTCAGCACCCCATCGATGCGGAGCCGCACCCGCAATCCCTCCCGTGTTGCTTCGAGGTGGATGTCGCTGGCACGATCGGCGTGTGCTTCGCGGATCAGCAGATTCACAAACCGGATCACCGGGGGCTGGTTGGCGAGATCCCGCACGTCGGCCAGCGGTTCTTCAGCGGTATCGCTGACGGGGAGCACCGTTGCGTCAAGGTCGCGCACCAGCTCGCCGACAGATTCCCGGGAAGCGAACACCCGGCGGATTGCCTCCTTCAGCTCCTGGTCCCCCACCGCGAGAGTCTCGACCTCGACGCCGTAGGAGTCTCGCAGATCCTGGATGGCACCGGGATTTGGCTCGGCGGAAACGGCCACCCGGAGCCTGCCCCCGCTGATCTCGAGCGGGAGGATGCCGTAGTAGGCGAGGTACTCCTCGTGGAACGCGTCGGCGACAGGGATGCCGGGAACCAGCGAATGAACGGACACCGGAGCAGGCCTTCAGCGGAGGTGGCCCTCAGGATTGCACGGTGGATGCCACCCGATCCAGTGTGGAACGCGTTGCCCCGCTGACGGTTACCAAAGCGCTGCGGTTGTTCCAGGTGTCTCGTGAGACAGGTGGAGGGGGGATTGTGCAGTCTTTGGGATCTCATCCCCGGAGCTTTCATGCACGACCATGTCCTTCACTTCCTTACCTGGCTGGTTTCTACCAACCACGCGCCGGCCACGGTGCGGAACCACCGCACCGGACTCCGTCGGTCCCTTGACTGGTGCGATGCGGCGCATATCGGCACGCTGGTAACCGTGACGACCGCGGCGATCGAGGAGTATCGGATGGCGCTCTTCGGGGCCCGCGCACGAGGTGGGAACACCCTGAGCTGGGCAACCCAGGGTGAATACCTTGGCACCGTGAAGAATTTCCTGCGCTGGTGCCACAGGCGACAGCTGATCCTTTCCGATCCCGGTGAGGAGCTGGTCCTCCCCCGCCGCCCGTATCGCCTGCCGCTCGGCGTCCTGAGTGCTGCTGAGGTCGAACTCGTCTTGCGACAGGCGGACCATTGGACCGTTATCGGGCTGCGAGACCGGGCGATGCTCGAGGTGTTCTACTCGACCGGACTGCGGCGCGCAGAGGTGGCCCACTTGCGGGTGGGCGACGTGGATGTGAGCCGGGGGGTGGTGCTGGTCCGCGCCGGGAAGGGCCAGCGTGACCGGGTGACACCAATCGGGCGCCGGGCCATCCGGTGGACCACTCGATACATCAGGCAGAGCCGGCCGAGACTGGTCAGGGAGGCCGATCCGGGTATCCTTTTCCTGACGGCGAGGGGGCGAGGGTTCGGGCTCAACCGCCTGTCAGAGCGGGTGAGCGGGTATCTTGCCAAAGCGGGCTTCCCGCACCGCGGGAGCTGCCATCTTTTCCGGCATACGGCCGCGACGCGGCTACTCGAAGGTGGTGCGGACATCCGGGAAGTGCAGGAGATCCTGGGGCACCGCAACCTGACCACGACGGCGCGCTACACCCATCTGTCGATCGTGCGGCTGCAGATCGTGCATGCCAGCGCGCATCCGGCCGAACAGCGGGGGAGGAAATCAGCGCGGCGGTGGCTAAGCCGGCCCTGAAGGGGTACGGAGAGGCAGATTGCAGGGGATCCTGCTCACCCAGGATCCCATCGGGCTGGCGGGCGGGGTCAACCTGTATGCGTATGCGGGGAATAACCCGATTGCGTTTGATGATCCGTACGGCTTGTCGCCCGATGGTGGAGTATTTGAGATTGGGGTTGGCGGAGCAGCAGCGTTGCTTGGACTCGCTACGGCAGTCTACGCATTTACTCACGGTGATGACCTTGGGGATGCTGCGAACGCTGGTTATCAAGCCGGCAAAGACCTTGTCGTTGGGGTATTTGCAGCGGTCTCCGGCAAGGTCCTCGAGGTACAGGCCAACGGACAGATGAAGCCGGTAATCGAACATTTTGGTAAGCTCGCCAATCCGAACCAACCCGGTGGAAACGATCCCCGGAATAGAGACAAGTGGAAGAATGACATCCGTAAGGCGCTGGAGCGCTTACGGGAAAAGGTCGAGAAAATGAAGGGCAAGCAGAGAGAGAAATGGGACGAAATCCTCAAGCAGAACCAAGACAAGCTTCAGGATGTCAAGTGAGGTCACCAATATGACGATGTCGCCGAGTGAAACCGTCAGGCTAACCCACACGCTCACGGAGTGGCTGCGCAAGGCCGGCGTGGGAGATGACCGGGTTATTGCGGATCTATCGGTCGATCTGGCTGACATCATTGCAGCTGGACACGCAGTGCGCCATGCCGTCGATGAACTCCTCCGCCAAGACCCATTGGATCCCGCCCAAGCCGGGAGGGCCCTCTCGCTCGCAGGCGACTTGGAAGCCCAATTGTTCGGGGAGATGAAGGATCACCTCGCGACTCTAGAGGTTGCTTGGCCAGAGCTTCTTGCGCGATTGGATAAGCTTTCTCCCAGCGAGTAGCGGGCACAGCGAAGTGAACGAGTGTGGAGTTGACCCGGTTTCGTGGACACCTCACTCTTGTTGCAGGAGGATGTCCCGATGCCCCGACCCCGCCCCGCCTATCCG
>JAWXBX010000055.1:0-7741 GCA_034440415.1 Gemmatimonadota bacterium
GCCCCATCCGCCACTGCGGTTGGTTGCACTGACACGACGCCACCTCCGACGATGCTCGCATCCTCTCGCAGCGTCGGGGCGGTTCGGACCACCAGCTGGCCCGTCCGTTCCCGCGCGAGGAGCATCCCCGCTCGCAAACGGCGTTCAACCGTCGAACCCACCAGGTAGAGTCCCTGTCCCAGTCGCTCGAGGGAATCGGCCACGGTCATGCCCGAAGGCGGGGACGATCCGGGGAGTTGAGCTCGCCCACCGACAGTGAGCGTCTCAGCCAGCAGTGGATCCCATTGACCGACCAGCCGGCTCACGTCGCCTTCGGCCAGCAGGATGGCCTGGGTGCGAGCGGACTCGCTCCTCCCGCCGGTGAGCCGGAGACGGGCACCGGTGAGTGCCAGCGCCGAGAGTGCCCCGAACAGCAGCACCATCAGAAGCGCAAGGAATACTGCATGGCCTCGCTGATTCATGGGTGGAGGTTTCCTGGAGTCAGGGTGACGGCGGTGCTCTCGTCCGGTGCCAGCCCCGTCCCGCCCCACCCCGACCAGGGTCCGCTCACACCGATCTCGATCTGTCGGGTCGCGGCGGTGGTGGTCGCGCCGCCTCCCGCGGAATCCCGCAGGATGAAGCCGCTCCGCGCGAGCGTGAACGGGCCCGCGAGCGGCTGAATGATTTCGCCGGCGCTGACCGAGCGGGCCCCCAGCCAGGTGGCGCCGGATGACCGGTAGAATCGCGTCTGCATGACTTCGAAGACCCGGGCGGGCACCCGAACCGGGAGCCCGGCGAGCGAGACACGTGTCGTGTCGATCAACGTGACGAGCCTCAAGGCCTGCCCCGAGCCGCATGCGCCATTCTGTACGGCGAGGATCGGCGCCGCCACCCATCCCCCCGGCGCTGCGAGAGCGGCATCGGCCCCGAGATAGAGCAGCAGGCTGTCCCGCCCAGACTGCGGGAAACGAGTCCCGACATAGCGACCGATCTCGAGCAGGACAGCCCCCGCCGTCACCTGGCAGGCGAGTCCCGTCCCCCGCTCTGCCCGGTACGAGAGTGACTCGGCCGCCTGCTGCACGAGATCGGATCCGGTCGTATCCCGGCCGAGGGCGGCGAGTTCGCTGCCAAGAAAACCGATGGCGGTGTCCAGCGCGTTTTCCGCCCCAAGACGTGAGAGATGGGCACGAACGGTCCGTTCAAAGGCGAGGGTGGCGTGGAGCATCACCCCACCGATCAGCCCGAAAAGGATCAGGCCGACCAGGAGTTCGACCAGGGTGACGCCGCGCCGGCCAGAGTTCAATGACATGGGAGAAAGGTGCTGGCGGTATCGGTGTGTTGTCCGCGGACCGTCGGATAGGTGACAATCAGCTGCACACTCCGGCCACCCACCGCCGTGCCGGCGCTCGAACGAACACGCAGCCCCGCCTGGCCCAGCTGGAGACCGGGAGTCAGGGCGGAACAGGCCCCGGCTCCGCCGGCCAGATCCGCGGAGAGACGGGCGGACTCTGCGAGGAGGAGCCGCGCGGCGCGGGCGGCGTGGCTTCCCTCCGCGGCAGCGCGGACGGCCAGGGCCAGTGTGGCGGTGGCGCCAAGCACCCCGACCGTAAAGACGATCAGCGCGAGGAGACAATCGATGGTGGTAAATCCCTGCTGACCACGCCGCATGCGCGCAGCTCCGTCGAGGTGTGACGGCAATCTGTCAGCGGCCGTTCGAGGGGAGGGTACCAGACGGAGGCAACGCGGGGCAAAAACATGCGCGAGGCGGGGAGGGAGTGGGCTGCACCTTCGTCACGGGCGATTCGATGCGCGGGGGGAGACGGGGACTGCGGGCCGGCGTGCCATCGACTCGATCTGGGTGCGTAGCCGGGCGGCGTCCGCTTCGGGCCAGTTGCTGAGTTCCGCCGCCTGGGCGCGGGCACCGACGAGATCTCCGGTGGCCGCCAGGCAGAGTGCGAGCTTGGTCCGGCTGACCCAGGCGCCCGGAGCGATACGCACTGCTTCACGGTACAGTGGGATCGCGTCGCCACAGGCGCCGTCGAGTCGGCGCAGATCGGCGTACTCGCTCAGCACTCGGGCATCCCGCGGGAACAACTCCAACGCCTTGCGATACTCCGCCGCGCCGGCCGCCGGTTGCCCGAGTCGCAGCAACATTCGCGCATGATCCCACCGCGCCTTATAGCTGCGCGGGGCGTCGATCACCGTCCTGGGCACGATCGTGTCATCGTCCAGCCAGTCCCGGGTCCGCACTACGCTGCGCGCGCCTCCGAGCAGCACCAGCACCGCGACGACGGCGAACGCGCATGAGCCGAGGTGTCCGCCCGGACGCCCGAGGCGCTCCAGCAGCAGGACCGCGGCCCCTCCCACCGCAAGCATCGCCCCGACACTGGGAGTAAGGAGAATCCGCTCGGCAAGCAGGATCCCCGTCGGCAGCAGCAGGTTGCTCACCGGGAAGAGCGCGATACCGCACCAGAGCAGGCCGAAGGCGAGCACGGGGCAGCGGCGCCGGGCCCACCACGCCGTGCCGGTCGCCGCCGCAAGCAACGCGATGCCGAGGTATTGCGTGATCCCGAGCGCGGTCGCCAGATCGAGTTCCCGCGGCATGTAGTCCGCCTGCAAGTGCCACGGCGCGAGCAGCAGCCGGAACCAGTGCGGCACGACGCCGAGCATCGTGATGATCCGGTTGATCGAACCGACGTCGCGAATGGCGATGTTCGCCGTGTCACCAGCGAGACCGCCGAGCACCACGGTGCGCGCAACCAGAAAGCCGGCCCCCACGATGGCCAGCGTGCGACCCAGCGGGGCGAGCAGGCCAAGGCGCAGGCGAAGCGGACGGGGGTCAGCGACAACGGTGAATTCAACGGCGAGCAGGAGCGCGGGAAGCATGATCCCATGCTCCTTGCTGAAGCAGGACACGAAGTAGAGCAGCGCGATGACCGCCGCATCGCTGCCGGTAAAGGTGCCCCGACGACGGGCCCGCACGAAGCGGAGCACCGCGGACACCTCCGCGAGCGCCACCAGCAGTTCCGACTGCATCACCACGTTGGCGACCGGCTCGACGTGGACGGGATGGACGGCGAAGAGTGCACCGACGGCGAGGGCCACTGCCGGCGGCAATACTTCCCTGGCGAGCCGCGTCACCTGGAGCACGATGGCGAAGTAGAGGGCGACACTGACCGCATGGAACAGCCAGGCCGCCCCACCGGCGGCGTTCCACTGCAGGGCAAAGCCGAGAATCGTCACCGGCCGGTAGAGCGCGGTGAGTATCTCGGGGGGCCAGTAGGTCTGGGTGAAGTAGGTCCAGGGCGGGAGGAGCGCGTGGACGCGGAAGTTGTTGACGATGATCGGCAGATCGTCGAACGCGTAGCCGCTGGTGAGCGTCCCGGCATAGACCAGGAGCGTCAGCACGCCGACGACTGTCAACGCGGTGACGGGCCGGGGCTGCTCACTCATGCGATGAGTCCGCCTCGGTACCGGTCATGGCCGGAGCTGACTACTCATCCGTAGGCGGAACCTGCTCTTCATACCGGCTCAGCTTCCGGTACAGGGTCGAGGGGTCGATTCCCAGCACCTCCGCCGCCCGGGTCTTGTTGCCACCCTCGGTCTGCAGCACATACATGATGTACGCCCGCTCGATGACGTCGAGGGTCGGGTTGGCGTAGCTCCGCTCCGCCACCAGCGGCTCCTTGCGCCGCTTGGTGATCCGCTCCGGCAGGGTGGAGGGATCAATCGTGTCACCCCGGGTGAGCACCCAGGCATGCTCCAGGGCGTTCTCCAGCTCACGGACGTTGCCGGGCCAGTCGTACACCATCACCGCGTCCAGCGCCTCGGAGGAGAGCGCCTTGGGCTCGGCAGCATGGTCCGAGGCGAGACGCTGCATGAAGGACTCGACCAGCAGCAGGATGCCCTCGCGCCGTTCGCGCAGCGGGGGCAGGTGAATGGTGATCACGTTCAGACGGTAGTACAGGTCGGAGCGGAACCGGCCGCGGCGGGCCTCTTCTTCCAGGTCCCGGTTGGTCGCCGCGAGAATGCGGACGTCGACCGGGATCGCTTCGGTGGCGCCGACCGGAATGGCCTCACGCTCCTGCAGCACGCGGAGCAGCTTCACCTGCAGCGGCGCGGGCATCTCGCCGACTTCGTCGAGAAAGAAGCTGCCGCCTCGCGCGGCGGCGAACAGTCCCTGCTTGTCCCGAACCGCCCCGGTAAACGAACCCTTCACGTGACCGAACAGCTCGCTTTCCAGCAGGTTCTCCGGCAGCGCGCCGCAGTTGATCGAGAGGAACGGCCCTTCGGTCCGGGTCGAGAGATTGTGCAGGTACCGGGCGATCACCTCCTTGCCCGTCCCGCTCTCGCCCTGAATGAGGACGGTGGATTCGGTCGGCGCCACCTGTTCGGCCAGCCGGAGGATGTCGAGGAAGCGGCGTGCCTTGCCGATCGGCCGGCTGATCCCGCCGCGATCCCGCCGCTTGATCTCGGTGCGGAGCTGCTTGTTCTCTACCCGCACCGCCCGATACTCGCAGGCCCGCCGCAGGATGGCGACCAGCTCGTCGTTGGCGAACGGTTTCTGGATGTAGTAGAAGGCGCCGGCGTTGACCGCCCCGATGGCGGTCTGGAGCGAGGCCTGCGCGGTCATGAGGATGACCGGCGTCATCGGGTCCTGCTCCCGTGCCGCCTGCAGAATGTCGAGGCCGGTGACCTGCGGCATGCGCACGTCGGTCAGGACGATATCGTGGACGCCGGCCTTGATCGCCTCGAGGCCGGCTTTCCCGCCTTGAGCGACGGTGACCTCGAACCCTTCCTTCTTCAGGAGGATTCTCAGGGTATCGAGAATGCCGGATTCGTCGTCGATGATGAGGACTGTCGGTTTCTGGCTCATGCGGCTTCCTCCGCCCCGCGGCGGGCGGGAAAGAAGATGGTGAAGGTCGTGCCCCGATCGGGGGCCGAGTCGACCAGGGCGACGCCCCGGTGTGCTTCCACGGCTCGCTGGACAATCGCGAGGCCGAGTCCGGTCCCGCCCACCCGGCCGGTCACGAACGGTTCAAAGAGGCGGTCGCGCAAGTCCGCCGGAATGCCGGGACCGTTATCCCGGATCTCGAGGCAGACCGGCTGATCGATGGCACATCCGCCCGGCAACTCGGCGACCTTGCCGGGCCGGGTGGTGACGGTGATCAGCATCGGGCCGCGCGCGGCCTGCACGGCGTTAAGCAGCAGGTTGGCGACCACCCGATGGAGCAGGTCTTCATCGCCGTCGAGCGAGGTGCGGCTGCCCTGCACCCGGATCTCGATATCCGGCCGGCAGTCGGGATGCTCGCGCACCAGTCGTGCGGCGGCGGTGACCACCGTCTGCAGGTCCACCGGCACGAATTCGGTCGCCCGCACCCGGGCAAAATCCAGAAACTCCGACAGCAGGCGCGAGAGCCGATCGCTTTCCCGCACGATCAGCTGGGCCAGATACCGGTCATCCTCATCGCCGTGAGTCGAACGGGCCAGCTGCTCGACACTGCTGCGAATGGACGCCAGCGGATTGCGGATCTCGTGGGCCAGCGAGGCGGAGAGTGCCGCGACCGCCTCCAGCCGCTCCGCGCGGAGGTTCAGCTCATTCAGCCGCTTGAGGTCCGAGATGTCGGTGAAGATCGCCGTGACCGACAGGCGCCCGTCCGAATCCCGCTCAAAAGTGGTGGTGGAGAGTCCAATCGGAAAGATGCGGCCATCCTCATGCAGCACGGTGCCCTCGCCGCGGCTCACCTTCCTACCGTGGCGAATGGCGGCCACCATCGCGGCCCACAGTTCAGGCGAGCGCAGCTTGAGCTTGTCGAGCACCGGCAGGCTGGTGCCACTTTCACCGTCGATCTGCAGCAGTCGCTCGGCCATCGGATTGATGAAGGCCAGCCGGCCGGCGTCGTCCACCGTCATGACGCCGGAGCGGATGTTGCGCAGGATCTCGTCGGCCTCGAGCCGGACGCGGCGCAACTCGCTTTGCAGGGATTCGCGCTCCGCTCCTGCGGCGCGCAGCCGCTGGGCCAGCACACCGACCAGCAGGTAGGCGGCCAGGAACACGCCGATCTGACCCCAGAAGGCGAGGCCCGGCCGATTGGCCTGGAAGAACATGCTGTCGACGAAGTACGCCAGGGTGATCAGCAGGGCGACGGCAAGCCCGCCGCCGAACGAGAGCAGAAGCGCGTACGCGGCGATGACCAGGATGTAGAGCGAGGGGGCGGCGTTGTCCGGGCCCCCGGTGCGGTGCACCAGCAGGGTGACAAGCGCGACATCGCCCAGCGCCTGGATGAGGAGGAAGAGCTGTCCCGGCCGACGATCCCGCCGCCACACATACCAGTAGCCGTAGGCCGTGAGCGCCGCCGCGAGGAGTACGCCGAACACCACCACCGAGCCCTCGCCGGAGGCAGCCAGCCACGCGAGCGAGGGGAGCGCGAGGGTCGTGATCGCCACCAGCACCCGCGCACCGAAGACCCAGCCGAGCAGGGTCTTCTGGGCCGGCAATGCGCGATCGGTGACGGGAGGAACCGAAGTGGTCATGAGAGAGCCGAAAGGTAGTGGCGGGGAGTAGGGAGTAGGGAGTGGCGGTTGGGCGAATCTTGTACGCTTCAAGCCAACGGCCAATGGCCATTGGCTGACGGCTGACGGCTGACCCCCGACGGCTCTACTTTATCTCCCCATGTCCTGGCACATCTACATCGCCCGCTGCGCGGATGGGTCCTTCTACACCGGCATCGCGCGGGATCCAGCCAAGCGGCTAGCAGTGCACAACGCCGGCCTTGGCGCCCGCTATACCCGGGCGCATCGGCCCGTCGCGCTGGTCTGGACCGAACCCGCTGCCGACCAGGCGACGGCGCTCAAGCGGGAGTATGCCATCAAGCAGTGGAGTCGTGAGCGAAAGGAGCGGCTGGTGATGGGGGCAGCAACAGCGGCAGGGCGCGGACCTCGGCCGACCGGCGCGAGGAAGAGTGCCGCGGGGCGCGGGACCGTTGTTCCGGACGGATTCGGCGGTTTTCGGCCGGGACTGTTCCGCTTCTTTTCCCAGCTCAGGAAGCGGAACACCAGGGCGTGGTTCGACCAGCAGCGTCCGGTCTATGAGCTGGAGGTACGCACGCCGCTGAAGGCGCTGATCGAGGAGATGGACGTCCGGCTGGCGGCGTTCGCCCCCGAGATCGTGGGCGATCCACGCCGCTCCGCCTTCCGGATCCACCGCGACGTACGCTTTTCCAGAGACAAGGCGCCGTACAAGACCCACGCCGCCTGCTGGTTCTACCACGCCGACGCCGGTCGTGGTATCGGTGGTGATGCCGAGGGCGGCGCAGGATTCTACCTTCACCTCGAACCGGGGCAGTGCCTGATCGGTGCCGGCATCTGGATGCCGCCGCGTGCCTCACTGACCCGGATCCGTGAGGCGCTGGTTGCCGAACTGCCGGCCTTTGCGCAGATCGTGGAAGCGCGCGCCTTCCGGCGACGATTCGGGTCGCTGGAGCCGGAAGCGATGCTGACCCGGATGCCAAGAGGTTATGCGGCCGACCACCCCGCGGCACGGTGGCTCCGGTACCAGTCGTTCACCGTCGGCCGACCGCTGACCCAGGCCGAGGCGCTCTCCCCCCGGCTGCCGGCGACGCTGGCGCGGGACTTTACCGCACTGACACCGTTCGTCCGCTGGCTGAACACTGTGCTGGGATTCAGGACACTTGATCGCCGGTTATAGGCGACAATCCAGGGCCGGGCGGGGACGCCCGCCCCTACCCCCTAGATTATCACC
>JAWXBX010000056.1:0-4652 GCA_034440415.1 Gemmatimonadota bacterium
CCCCCTACCACCCCACCTCCTTCACCTCCGCCAGAACCCCGTCGAGATCATTGAACTTCACGCTCTTCGGCTTGGCCGGCATCAGCGGCAGGGCGATCATGCTCTCCGCGCCGGTTACCTTCACCCGCAGCCGGGCGACCTGATTATTCCCCAGGTCGAGTGTGACCGGTACGTACATGAGGAAGTCCGGCGGCACCTGCTCCTGTCGCACCCGCAGCGTCACCTGCACCTTGCCATCTGCCGCATTCTCCGCCTTCCACGCCACCTTGTAGGTCGGGATCTCCGAGCGATATATCCATTCATCGAAGAACCAGCCCAGCGGCTGTCCGGCGACTTGTTCGGCGACCCGCTGGAAATCCGCGGTGGAGGCGCTCTTGCCCCGGTAGGTCGAGTAGTAGGTCCGCATGACGCTGATGAAGCGATCCTCGTTCATCCCCTTCAGGTCCAGCAGCAGGGTGCGCAGCATGTGCAGCACCCAGGCCCCCTTCTGGTAGATGATGACATCGTAGTCCTCCGGTCGGCGCGCGGCGGCGACGCGATGCCCCAGCCAGATCGGGAGCGGGTCATTTCGCCGGAGCATGATGTTGGCCTTCCAGGTGTTCAGGATATCGAAGTACTTGTCGGTATTTCCTCGCAGCGTCTGCAGGTACCAGATCCCGGAAAAATCGGAAAATCCCTCACTCAGCCAGCGGTCGCGGTATGTGGCGTAATCGACCGCGATCCCCCACCACTGATGGGCTACCTCGTGGGCTCGAAAGATCTCATCCCCCATCCCGCCCTCGAGATCGGCCTTGTGAAACGTGACGTACGAGAGGCCAATGATTCCTGGCCACGCCTCGCCATGCAAATAGGGAATTTCGGTGGCGTAGAAGTGGCTGACGGGAGGCTCACCATAGACGTTCGTATAGAATCGCATGGCGTTCGAGATGGACGCGCCTACCTGCTGTTTCATGCCCTTCCCTTGGAGATTGCGCTCCGCCCCGGCGGTCAGTGAGGCCAGCCAGCGATGAGTCGCCTCGGACCACAGCACGGTGGTCGGCGGCACACCGCTATCGGGAGCCTGGTAGGTGTCGAACACGCCGACAGTAAATGAGGCATTGCGAATTGGCTGGGGCACCACCCAATGTGTGCGGATCATGTGCCCGGGAGCGGTCGCCGAGTCCGTCCGGTCGCCCACGCTGGCCAGTGCGTACCCCTCGGGATACGTAAAGCTGAGATCGAAGGACGCCTTCGTCATCACATCGAGCGCGAGCGGATACCACGCGATCGAAGACTTGACGAAGAAGAGGTCGGCGGCGCGGTCAAGCAGATCGCCCTGATAGTACAGCCGCAGCTGCCGGGTGTCCCCGGCCTTGAGACGTCGGTCGCACCGCACCCAGAGCTCGGAACTCTCGTGTCCCTTGAAGACCATCGCGGGCGTGCCGTCCCCCCAGATGGCGGAGTCAACCTCAAGCTTGTCGAACAGGCCGAAGGCCACCCATGGGCCGATCGCGGTGTCGGCCGCAATCGTCAGGGTGGCTGCCGCGCTGAAGCCCAGGCCCCCGCCCGAGCTCGGCAGCCTGACGTCGAGGACATATCGGCTGATGCGAGCCTCCCGCCGGCGGTCGGAGCGCCCACCGGTCCGGACGGTGTCCCCCTGCGGCGTGAACTGCGCGAGGCGCTCGGTGTAGCGAGTAAATCCGGTGCCTTTGCCCCGCATCAGGAACTGCACACTTTCCAGCTCGTGAGGATTGTACAGGAACATCCACGGGTCGCGGTTTTCCGCGCGCATCATGGCCAGGAAGAGTCCGGTGCGTTCCCCATTCAGGAACGGCCGCATCAGGTCCGGATCGAGCGATTGGTGGCCCTCGTCGCCGTGGTACTCGAACGCCTCCTCAGGCATCCGCTCCAGCCCGGACGGCGGCCTTCCCTCGCCGAAGGTGAGCTGTGCCCGCAACTGGTCGAGCGTCGAATCGGCGAAGAGCAGGACCGCCTCGGTGAAGGGCTCCGCGACAGTGGTGCCGTTGCGGAACATCTTCAGGCGCTCTCGCTCCATGGCCAGGGGCGCGGTGAAGTTGAAGGTCCCCTTGCCACGGAACAGCGCCCCCATCACCTGGCCGCCAATCGGCTGGAGCAGGTAGAGGTGCCCCTCCTCGAGCATGATCTCGCCCACATCCCGCCGCAGCACCAGATGCTTCACCGCCGCCGCCTGATTCTCAGCCGGCTCGACCTTCCAGACCTCGCGAAACCGGTCGGGGAAGTTGGCCGCGGGCGTGCCGCTCCAGCCGGACGCCTGCGCGCACAGTGTTGTGGGGAAGGACAGGAGAGCGAGCAGGAGGGTCGCGTGATGCCGTGGCGGGCGGGCCAGCATGGGAACTCCGGGAAGGAGGGGCCTCACCGCTCAACGTGGGGCGCGCCGAGCCCCGCGTCAACCGGCCAGCAGCCATCAGCCGTCAGCCATCAGCCGGCAGCGTTCAGCTGGTCGCCTATCGCCTATCACCCACCGACTGCTCCCCCGACTTCCCCCAGCATCCCCCGCCACGCCTCGACCGACTGCACCGGTGGCCGGCAGCTCGCGCCCACGCACAGATACGCCCGCGTTCCGCGGGCCGCCCCCAGCATGCCCCGCACCGCGGCCGGCAGAAGCGCGTCATCTCCCGCCCGTACCCGCTGCACGACGCGGCGGGGCGGCCCGCACTGCAGTGCCGCGATGTGCAGGGCGTTGGCCAGGGCGGTGTCGCCGTCCTCGATGATCACAACGTGAGATGCCGGCAGCAGCGCCCAGCTCGCGGCCAGCAGGTAGGCGGCGCCGAAAATACCGAGTTCAGGCGCCCCGGCGGCGAAAGCCTGAAGCTGACGGTCGCGCCGCTCTCGCCAGCGTGCGGCGCCAGTGAGCTCCGCCAGTCGCGCGGCCACCAGGGCGGCGACGCCGTTGGGTGACGGCGTGGGCGTATCCTGCACCGGCTTGACCCGCGCGCTGAGCAACCCGGTGGCCGAGGCGCCACCGCTGGTATCGAACAGGCCGCCCGCTGCCCCATCCTCATAGAGCTCCCAGGTCCGGTCGAGCAGTGTCTCGCACCAGCTGAGCCACTGGAGGTCACCGGTGGCCTCGTAGGCCTCGATCAGGGCCAGCGCAAACTGGACCTGATCCTCCAGCAGTCCGCCGCCGCCGTTCGGCGCATGCATCAGTGCGTTCGGGTCGGGCTGCTCGCGCCGGATCCGGTGGAGCGTCCGCAGCGCGTGCTCCAGTGGCCACGGGTCGTTCAACAGCGGGGCGGCGCGCAGGAGCGCCCCGATCAGCATGGCATTCCAGCTGGTGTAGCGGCTGCGGTCGACGAACGGCGCCTCCCGCAGCTCGCGGGCGGCGAGGAGTTTGCGGCGGGCGTCCTCCAGGCGGCGGTCGGTGGTCGCCAGGTCGAGGCCCAGCCGCTGACTGATCGCTTCGACCGACTCGGCGATGAACAGCACGTTTCGGCTCGGGTCGTGGTGCATGTCGCCCGCGGTCCCGATATCGTAGTGGGCACTCGCGACGGCGAACTCCTCCGGCGTGAGGACGCCCGCCGCCTCCTCCGCCGTCCAGGTGAAGTAGTCGCCGTCATCGTGCAGGCCGACATCGGCATCCTGGCTCGCCCCGTATCCGCCCTCGGGATCCGCCAGCACCTCACGGATCCAGCGCACGATGCCCGCGGCCACCGTCAGATACTCCGCCTCGCCGAACGCGATCGCGCCCTCCACGTATGCCCGCAGCAGCTCGGCGTTGTCATACGCCATCTTCTCGAAATGCGGCACGATCCACCGGGCGTCCACGCTGTAGCGGTGAAAGCCGCCGCCGATCTGATCGTGCATCCCTCCCCGCGCCATGGCGAGCAGTGTCTGCTCCGCCATCGCGCGGTGGTCGGCGTTGCCGGTGTCCTGGGCCCGCTCCAGCAGGAAGCGGACGGCACCGGGGTGGGGAAACTTGGGTGCGCCGCCGAAGCCGCCGTTCTGGAAGTCGAACCGCAACGCCATCTGTTCCGCCGCCGTGGCGAGCAGGGCGGGGGAGAGCGCGCCGGCCGCACCTTCGTCGAGTTGTTCGGAGAGGATTCGCCGGACGGTGCCGGCCTGCTGCTCCACCCGGTCCCGCTGCGTGCGGAAGACGTTGAGCACCTGATCGAGCACGCTGCGGAATCCCGGTCGGCCGTACTTGCCATCGGGCGGGAAATAGGTGCCACCGTAGAAGACCTGGCCGGTCGGTGTGAGGAAGCCGGTCAGCGGCCAGCCGCCCTGACCACTCATCGCCTGCACCGCGCGCTGGTAACGCACATCCACATCCGGCCGCTCGTCCCGGTCGACCTTGATGCAGACGAAATTGTCGTTCAGGAAGGTGGCAATCGCCGGATCCTCGTACGATTCACCATCCATCACGTGGCACCAGTGGCACCAGACGGCGCCGATGTCGAGCAGCACCGGACGATCAGCAGCCTGCGCCGCCGCGAACGCCGCGTCGCTCCAGGGATACCAGTGGATCGGCTGGTGCGCGGCGGAACGGAGGTAGGCGGAACTGGCCTCAGCGAGACGATTGGTCATCGAGGAAACGTAAATAGGCCGTCGGCTGGCAGCTATCAGCCGTCAGCCGTCAGCCAGTGGCCATTGGCCTGTAGCCTTTCGCCGTTGGCAATGGCAGTTCGGCATCC
>JAWXBX010000057.1:0-9363 GCA_034440415.1 Gemmatimonadota bacterium
CAGAGGAGGCGCGCCGAGAGGGCTGGGGACGGGCGGCGGGCGATCAAGTTCATGGGACGGCACCGGCCGCGAAAGGCGTCCGCCGCTGAACTACCGCAGAGTGGCAACCCCGGTCCATGCATAGGGCTCACTGAATGCGGTGGCGAATTCGTACACCGCGGCGAAGTCCTCTTCCCTGTCCCGCGGCTGGGTGGAGAGCAGGCCGGCACGGACCAGGGTAAAGACGATGCACCCGAAATCCCCGGTGCGGGATACGCCCCAGTAGGCGAGCACCTGGGGCGCCAGCAGGCCGAACTGCTGCACCGCAAGGTCGCGGCAGGCCCACGCGAGCTCGGCGCCGGTGACGTGGCGACGGACCTCCAGCGTGGTCTGGATGAATTCCACTGCCTGCAGCACGAAGAGATAGGCCCGCTCATCGTAGCGGTCCTTTTCCTCTGCGCGCAGGCGCGCGAGGACGTCCACCGCAAATTGGAGATCAGGCATGATGCGACAGGATGGCCTCGGGAACTCGTTTTCCCAACCTAGGTCCCGAGGCCATGAGAATCAAGCGCGGCGTCGACTGTACAGCGGGAACTTCGAGGTGAGTTCACCGACGGCGCCCTTGACACGCGCGATCGTCGCGTCATCCGGATGCAGCAGCACCGTGTCGATCAGTTCGGCGACCCGCTTCATCTCGCCGGTCCCCATGCCGCGGGTGGTGAGCGCCGGGGTGCCGAGCCGGATGCCGCTGGTGACGAACGGGGACTGCGGATCGTCCGGAATCGTGTTCTTGTTGACGGTGATGCCGGCGGCATCGAGCACTTTCTCCGCCACCTTGCCGGTGAGGTTCTTGGTCCGGAGGTCCACCAGCATCAGATGGGTGTCGGTGCCACCGGAGACGATGGCGAAGCCGCGCTCGACCAGTGCCGCGGCCAGCACTTTGGCATTCTCCACCACCCGCTTGGCGTAGCGCTTGAACTCCGGCTGCAGCGCCTCGTGGAAGGCCACCGCCTTGGCGGCGATGACGTGCTCGAGCGGCCCGCCCTGCGTTCCGGGGAAGACCGACTTGTTGATCGGCTGAGCCCATTCCTGGATGCAGAGGATCAGGCCGGAGCGTGGCCCGCGCAGCGTCTTGTGGGTCGTGCTGGTCACGACCTGCGCATGCGGCACCGGCGAGGGGTAGACCCCGCCCGCCACCAGGCCGGCGAAATGCGCCATGTCGACAAGGAGGAAGGCCCCGACGTCGTCCGCGATCGAGCGCATGGCGGCAAAGTCGATGATACGCGCATAGGCGCTGCCACCGGCGATGATCAGCTTGGGCCGCTCCTGCTTGGCCTGGTCACGGATCACGTCGTAATCCATCCGCCCGGTGGACGGGTTCACGCCGTAGTGCACCGCACGCCAGATCGTGCCGCTGTGGTTCACCGCGGCGCCGTGCGAGAGGTGGCCGCCATGCGGCAGCGACATGCCCATGATTGTCTCGCCCGGCTTCACCAGGGGCATGAAGGCGGCGAAGTTGGCCTGGGCCCCCGAGTGCGGCTGCACATTGGCGTGCTCCGCGCCGAAGAGCTGCTTCAGCCGGTCGATCGCCAGCTGCTCCACCTGGTCGACGATCTCGCAGCCGCCGTAGTAGCGCTTGCCGGGATACCCCTCCGCGTACTTGTTGGTCAGCGGGGTGCCCATGGCATCGATGACGGCCCGGCTGGCGAAATTCTCGCTGGCGATCAGCTCGAGGCCATGCTGCTGGCGATGGAGCTCCGCGTCGACCAGCTGCGCAATGGCGGGGTCGGCCTGGCGGAGTGAGGCGTTGTGGTCGAACGACATGCGGTCTCCCTTCAAGGTTCGATCTTCTGGACCCGGCGTTCGTGGCGGCCACCTTCAAACTCGGTGTCGAGCCACGCATGCAAGATCTTCAGTCCGTCCGCCTCGCTGACAAATCGGGCCGGCAGGACCAGGATATTGGCGTCGTTGTGCGCCCGGGCGAGCTGGGCGACTTCCGGCGTCCACGCCACCGCCGCCCGTACCCCCGGATGGCGATTGGCGGCATAGGCCATTCCGAGCCCCGTGCCACACAGCAGGATACCGCGCTTGGCCGTGCCCTGTTCCACCTGCCGGGCGACGGGATGGGCGTAATCGGGATAGTCGGTGGAGTCCGCGGAATGCGTGCCCAGGTCAAGCGGCTCGTAGCCGAGCGCCAGTAACTCCCGTTTGAGGCGCTCCTTCAGCGCGAACCCGGCGTGATCGGACCCGATCGGAATGGCTTCAGACATGCGGAATGGTATAAAAATACATGTGGCGATGTAAGTGGGGAGTGGGGAGAAAGAAGATGGGAGGCGGGCGGACGGGCGGACGGACGGACGGACGGACGGACGGACGGACGGAGCGAAGGTAGTCGCTGTCCTGCTGAGCGCAGCGAAGAATCTCTTCGCGCCGGCGGCGGACCGAAGTCTCTCCGTCGGCCGCAAGAGATCCTGCGTCGCTGCGCTCCTCAGGATGACACGGTTGACTGACAGCTGACGGCCCACAGCCGCCGCCGACCCGGTGCCTATCGCTCGCCGTACGGGTAGAACCCCTGCCCCGTCTTCCGTCCCAGCTGACCGGCGGCCACCATGCGGCGCAGCAGCGGACAGGGCCGGTACTTGTCGTCGCCCAGGCCACGGTGCAGCACCTCGAGGATCGCCAGGCAGGTGTCGAGCCCGATCAGATCGGCCAGCATCAGGGGCCCCATCGGATGGGCCATCCCGAGCTTCATGACGGTGTCAACGGACTCCGCGGTCGCGACCCCTTCCATCACGCAGAAGATCGCCTCGTTGATCATGGGCATGAGCACCCGGTTGCTGACAAACCCGGGATAGTCGTTCACCTCGACCGGCGTCTTGCCCAGACTCCGGGCCAGATCCATGACCGCCTGCGTGGTCGCCTGGCTGGTGGCCTGGCCCCGGATCACCTCGACCAGCGCCATGACCGGCACCGGATTCATGAAGTGCATGCCGATCACGGCCGTCGGCCGTCTGGTGCGTGACGCGATCTCGGTGATGCTGATCGAGCTGGTGTTGGTTGCCAGGATCACACCCGGCGCACAGGCCGCGTCGAGCTGCTGGAAGATCTGGAATTTCAGGGCCGGATTCTCCGTGGCGGCTTCGATGGCCAGGCCGACCGATTTCGCATCGTCGATGGTCGTCCCGACCGCGATGCGTGCCAGCGCGGCGTCGGCGTCGGCCGACGTGATCGCGGATTTCTTTACCAGTCGGGCGAGACTCCCCTTCACCGCACCCAGGCCCGCTTCCAGCGCATCGGCGGAAACATCGATCATCCGGACCTGGTGCCCGTGCATCGCGAAGACCTGCGCGATCCCGTTGCCCATCGTTCCCGCACCGATCACCGCGACTTCCATCAGGCCAGCTCCTTTCGACCCCAGTGCCAGGCAATCGCCGTCGCGAGCACGATGGCCACCGTCGCGAGCAGCCCGCCCTCGGGCCCGAAACTCCCCCCGGTGAGCCAGACGGGGCCACCGGGTGAGTAGTCAATCAGGGGAATCTGGAAGGGCAGCCCGCTCACCGGTGCATCGGCGGCGGCGAGCGCGGCGTTCCATCCGAGGTGGGCGCCCCAGGCGGTCCAGATACCGCCAGGGGCGTAGAACGTCAGCCCCAGAAACACGCCCGCCAGCGCGATATTCACCAGCCCCAGGCCTGAGCTGTTGGGATTGGCCAGGTGCGCGAGCGCAAAGAGGATGGACAACAGCAGCACCGCCGCGACCCGCCCGACGGCGCGCGCCAGGACCACCTGTGCCACGCCACGAAACATGACCTCCTCGAGCAGTGCCGCAGGCGCGAGCAGCAGCCCGGTTCGCCCGACCTGCACCAGATACTGGGACATTGTCCCGCCGTCCGGCAGGAACTGGGCGCCCCCCGCCACCAGCGAGAGCACGAGCGCGAGCCCGGCCGCGCCGCCACCGAGGAACAAGCCGAGCCCGAGTCCTCTCCCGGCCTGTGACAACGGCGCCCAGCGCAGGTCGGTGAGGGTGAGCTTTGCCCCGCGCAGGCCGACGGCCCAGGTCATGAATCCGTAGGCCGTCAATCCACTCACCGTCTGGAGGATGAGCCCGCGCGGTCCTTGCAGCAGGCCGTCGATTCCCCCGAAGAGCGCTGCACCAACCACCGACAGCGCCAGCATCAGGATGAAGCCGAGGGCGAGAAAGAGCACCGCCCACCCGATGGACTTGAGTAACGGTGCGCGGGGAGGAATCTCGGGGAGCGTCACGCGCGGGGCCGGAGCAGGTGATGCCCGTGCCACAGGATCACTCCCGCCAGCAACACCTTCAGTCCGTCCTGCAGCAGGAACGGCATCAGCCCCGGCGCGAGAGCGCCTGGGGCCGCACCGGTCACCAGCGTGAGCTGGGCCAGGCCTCCGAGATGGATCACCAGCATGCCCATGGCGGCGGCGAGGATCGAGCGGGCGAGCTGGCCCCGGACCGCCAGCCGCGCGACGACGATGGCGGCGAGGGGAAAGGCCAGCAGGTAGCCGCCGGTCGGCCCGAGGAGGCGGGCGAGTCCCGAGCCCCCCATCGCAAACACCGGAGCGCCGAACGCACCAGCCACGAGGTAGAGGACCAACGCCCCCGCCCCTGCCGTGGCGCCGAGCATGCCACCGACCAGCAGCACCGCGAGGCCCTGCAGCGTCAGCGGCACGGCCGAGTGCGGGAGCGGGACGGCGACCTGAGCGGACAGGGCAACGACCACCGCGCCGGAGACCACCGCGATGGGCCATTGAAGCCCGGATGAGCGCGCCGGTGCTCCCTGGGTCCCCTCGAGCTGCTGCTGTGACGGCCGCTGCTGTTGCGCCGAGACGCGGATGGGTGAGGCCATCGATCAGATCAGTTCCACGGACAGTGCCACGGCGTTGCCGCCGCCGAGGCAGAGTGTGGCAAGTCCCGTCGACTTGCGGCGATCCTTCATGGCGTAGACCAGCGTCGTCAGCACCCGCGCACCGCTGGCGCCGATTGGATGCCCCAGCGCGATTGCTCCGCCGTTGACGTTCACCCGGTCCCCGTCCCAGCCCAGCCCGCGGCCATTCGCGATCGCCTGGACGGCGAAGGCCTCGTTCGCTTCGATCAGATCGTAGTCGCTGATGGTTGTTCCGGTCTTCTTCATCAGCGCCTGCACCGCGAGGATCGGGGCGAAAAAGAGATCCTTCGGCTCTCCGCCACCGGTCGCGTACGCGGTGATGCGGGCGAGCGGGGTGAGACCGTGGGCCTTTGCGAACGCGAGGCTCGCCACCACGAGCGCGCTCGCCGCGTCGTTGAGTCCCGGTGCATTGCCCGCCGTGACACTGCCGTCCTTCTGGAATGCCGGCTTGAGCTTCGCCAGCGATTCCAGTGTGCTGTCCTTCCGCGGCCCCTCATCCCGGTCCACCATGACCGTGCCGCCTTTCCCGGCGATGCCAACCGGGAGAAGTTCCGCCGCGAACCGTCCTGCCTCCTGAGCCGCAACCGCCTTCTGGTGACTCCCCAGGGCGAACCGGTCCTGCTCCTCGCGCCCGATGCCCGCCTTGGTCGCGGTGTACTCGGCGTAACTCCCCATATGGTTGTTGCCGAAGGAGTCCCACAACCCGTCGTGGATCATGCCGTCGACCACCGTCTGGTTGCCCGCCTTGATGCCATTGCGGTAGCCGTAGAGATAGTGTGGCGCCCCGGACATCGACTCCATCCCGCCCGCGACGATGCACTGCGCATCCCCAGCCTTGATGGCCTGGGCGGCGAGCATCACCGCCTTGAGCCCGGACCCGCAGACCTTGTTGATGGTGAGCGCCGGGACGATTCCAGGAACACCAGCGTGTATCAGCGCCTGCCGGGCGGGCGCCTGCCCCGATCCGCCCTGCACCACGTGCCCGAGGATGACTTCCTCGACCGCGCCCGGCTCGATGCCAGAGCGACGAATGGCATCACGCACCACCAGCGCACCAAGCTGGGGCGCGGTGAGGCTGGAAAGTCCACCGAGGAACTTGCCGATGGGGGTCCGCACTGCCGAGAGCAGGACAGGCGTGGTCAGATCGTTCGCGGCCATACAGGCTCAGGGCAAGGGAAAAGAGAACAGCTCGCGACTTGATTGTGACCGGCAGGAGCCGGATTCGATACCGCCGCCCACGATACTTGTGCTGCGGTCACACGGCACACTCACAGCGGAGCAGTTCATGCTGACCAACGCGCAGCCGCCCCGGCGACTCGGGCGCACCGACTGGACCTCGATCTTCGCCGCCTGCGGCGTCCTCTTCGCGATCATCATGATCCTGGTGGTACAACCGGCCCGGTAGCGGGACGCCACGCAACTGGGGTCAGACCTCTGCGGCCGGGCCATTCGCCGCCACATCGGGATATGCCCGTGCCAGCGGGAAGCCGCTGCCCGCCATCTGCGCCGCGCTCCACCGCGCGATCCGCTGCTGGATCTCCTTCGGGACATCCTTGTGCCGGTCGGCGGTGCCGCTGACGAACAGCTCCGCGTTGGTCTGCAGGATGTGCGGCGGGTGCATCTCGAAATTGCCCTGGTGCTCCTGCATGTACCTGAAGCTGCATTTCTCCACCACCTGCGCCAGCTCGGCGGCGGTGAGTGGCGCGACACCGAGAAAGGCGGCGACCTGTTGCACGGTGGCGCCGAGGTCGCGCTTCATGGCCTCGAAATAGAGGAACAGCACATTGCCGTCCCGCGCGGTGCGGTCCCACCAGCCCTTCACGTGATCCGGCCAAGTCCCCCACCACATCAGTTCCGGCGAACAGTACCACTGCTCGAACGCCTCCACCGCCGGTGCCATGCCGCCGACGTTGGTGACGACGAAGTCGACGCAGCTCGCGAAACAGGAAACGGGATGGCGCGCGACGTAAATGTAGCGGGCGGCAGGAAGGGCGGGACAGAGCTGTGCCGGGAAATGCGTCTTGATGATACGCGATGGCCGCTCGGTTCCGATCAGGGGAGCCGCGTCAAGTGAGACGCTCTTCCGTCCCTCGAGCCACGGCGAGAGGGCGTACATCGCGGTGCCGGACTCGACCAGGTTCCCCTGTCCCCGCTGCAATACTTCGTAGACCACATGCTGCATCCAGGTGGTGCCACACTTCATCTGCGTCACGACGAAGATATCGGCAGGTGATGCCTGGTAGGACTCGCCGGCCGCGAAGCTGGCGTTACTGCAGCTGCCATGGGGACCGGCGACGCCCTTATAGAGGAAAGCGAGCTTGCGGAAGTCGAGCTTTGTGCCCGCGGCGTTCAGCCGCAGGATCGGCGACAGGAGCCGCGCGTGACGCCGCAGCGTCCGCTTGAACTCCTCGCGCCCGGCCGGTGTGCGCCCATAGTAGCCCAACCCGACCGACTGCTCGTCTTCCCACTTGAGCACGGTGCCGAGGTAAATGCCCTGCACGACCAGAACGGCCACACCGATGCCGATGGCGATCAGGACCCACCACACGACTGTCATGGGTGCCCGAGCGTGAGGGCGCGGCTGGCGATTTCCCCTGTCAGGCGGGCGATGAACTCGGCCACAGGAACGATCTCCTGCTTGTTACCGGCGCCGCGAATCCGGACCGCGACGGTCCCCGCCTCCGCCTCCCGCTGCCCGACCACCGCCATGTAGGGCACCTTCTGCACTTCGCCTTCGCGGATCCGGTAGTTGAGTGTCTGGCTGCCGGCACCGAGATGGGCGCGAATCCCGGCGTCGCGTAGCTGGCGGTACACCTGCCCTGCCACCGCTTCCTGCCCCTCAGCGATGGGAAGGACCCGCACCTGTTCCGGCGCGAGCCAGAGCGGAAAGGCGCCGGCGAAGTGCTCGATAAGGATGGCGATGAAGCGTTCGAACGAGCCATTGACCGCCCGGTGGATCACGACCGGCCGGTGCGCCGTGTTGTCATCACCGGTGTAGCTGAGGTCAAAGCGCTCCGGCGCGGCATAGTCGAGCTGGATGGTCCCGAGCTGCCACGTGCGGCCGATGGAATCGGCCACGTCGAAATCGATCTTCGGGCCGTAGAATGCGCCGTCACCCGGCTTGAGCTCGTAGGCGTGCCCGGTCGCCTCCAGCGCGGCCTGCAGCGCCCCCTCGGCGCGATCCCACATCGGGTCGTCGCCGATCCGCTGTTCCGGCCGGGTGGCGAACTTGAGCGTCGCCGTGAGGCCGAAGATGGCGTAGTAGTCGAGGATGAACCGTGTCAGCCGGCTGACCTCATCTGGGATCTGACCCTCGGTGAGGTAGATGTGGCAGTCGTCCTGCTGGAACTGGCGCACCCGTGTCAGGCCCGACAGCGCGCCACTCACCTCGTTGCGATGCAGGACGTCGTAGGTGCTGAAACGCATCGGCAGGTCGCGGTAGGAGTGGCCCCGCGAGGCGAAGTAGAGGTGATGCGATGGGCAGTTCATCGGCTTGAGTGACATGTCCTGCTCGCCCGTCTCGTTGTTGTGGACGAGGAACATGTTCTCGCGGTACTTGCCCCAGTGACCCGAGGTTTCCCACAGCGCCTTGTGGTACATCAACGGGGTCTTGATCTCGTGGTAGCCGTCGCGCTGCAGTTCCCTCATCAGCTCGTTCAGCGTGTTGTAGATCGTGGTGCCGCGGTCGGTCCAGAATGCGGCGCCTGGCGCCACCGGATGGAACAGGAAGAGATCGAGGTCCTTCCCCAGCTTGCGGTGATCCCGTTTGCGCGCCTCCTCCAGCCGGTGGGTGTACGCCTCCAGGTCTTCCTTCCTGAACCACGCCGTCCCGTAGATGCGCTGCAGCATCTGGCGCCGGCTGTCGCCCCGCCAGTACGCCCCGGCCCCGGTCAGCAGCTTGAAGAACTTGAGCCGGCTGGTCGAGGGAATGTGCGGTCCACGGCAGAGGTCCTGGAACGGACCATCGGTATAGACGGTGATGGTTTCGTCGTCGCCCAGTTCGCTGATGCGCTCGAGCTTGAGCGGGTCATCGGCGAAGCGGCGATTGGCCTCGGCCCGGTCCACCTCTTCGCGCACGAACGGAAAGTCGCGCCCGGCAACATCCGCCATCCGCTTTTCGATCTGCTCGAGGTCCTCCGGCGTGAATGGACGCTCCACGCCGAAGTCGTAGTAGAAGCCGTCCTCGATGCTGGGACCGAATCCGATCGCGGCGGTGGGATACAGCTCCCGCACCGCCGTGGCCAGGATGTGCGCCGCGGAATGGCGCAGCAGGTCCAGCGCATCGGGATCCTTGTCGGTCACGATGGCGAAGCGGGCGTCGGCCGTCAGGGGACGGTCGAGGTCGCGAATCTGGCCATCGACCCGGGCGGCGAGCGCCGCGCGGGCCAGGCCGGCACCGATGCTCTGCGCCACGACGCGAGAGGTCGTGCCGGGGGGAACCCCCCGGCACGACCTCTCGCGTCGTGGCGCAGAGCATCGG
>JAWXBX010000058.1:0-2548 GCA_034440415.1 Gemmatimonadota bacterium
AATCACTGTCTGACGAGCCACCGATTCGCCACCGCCAGCAACCAGTGACCTGTGGATCTGCTCAAGCAACGACTTTCTGGCGACGGTGGCAACTGGAACAGCGGGTACTGTGCTGATGCCTTCCTGGGCCGTGCGCACTAAGGCGACATCCGACACGCGGCGGACCTCAGTAGCGAGTTGTTCTAGAAGAGATGCAAGAGCGGTCTCGGCGGGTAACCGCTGCTCCCGAACTATCTCGGCGCTTTCGACCGCCCGCTGCGCCAGACTGCTCAGGCCCATCCGTAGGGCAGCCAATGCGATCGCCCGCATCCCTTGAACGGCGCTGAATGGCGATCCTTCCGGGGCACGCCCGATGGCTTGAAGAGTCGCGAGCTGCGCAGCAAGCGTGTCGCCTTTCGCGCTCCCGTGATCACTGGAATGTGGTGTTCGTTCCGTGCCCATCGCTTATGCGTCCGTCCCTTCTTGCTTTGGCTTCACGAAGCCCAGACTCACCGCCATTGCCTGTCCGTCGTTCTGATACGGGCCTCCGGTAAACAAGGCTTCTCGGTAGTGCATCGAAATCGCCACGCCTATCGCCTCCGACGATTCGACGTGTTCTGGTGTAGAGAGTACAATGCGTAGCCGATGGGCCGCAACCAGTTCCCAGGCGTGACACTCTTGACGCGGTCGGGAGAGTGCGCGAATACAAGGAGTCCTGCATGCCTCAGCAATGGCGCGGAGTAACAGGTCCTTTTCCGCTCTACGTTCCTCGGCCCGCTCATTCACCCGGGCGTGCCAGAGGCGGTGCAGGCTAAGGAGTTGGCCGCTTTCGCCCTTGGGCGTCAGCACGTCCAGCGTGTCCAGGTGCGCCACCACCGCCGCCGCGGTCATCATGGGCTGCCCCGGCTTCTTCACAAACTCCAGATGCAGGGGGTCCGTCACGCCTTTTTCCCCGACGGAGGGGCGGGCTGCGTCGGCTTCCAGCAGCGCCACCAGCCAAGGCTTAGGGACCATGTCCTCGGTGAGCAGCGCGGCGTACTCAACCGTCCGCCGCTCGGGCGCGGGGAGCGACGCCAGCGCATCATCGATGACTCGCAGCGTCCGGCGGTGTTCGTCGAGGGCCATGCCGCCGTGGCCGATCTCGGCACGCACTTCCTCGCAGGCGTCGGGGAGATCGTCGATGGACGTGTTCGTGAGCGTCGCCGCGTAGCCGTCCCACGTCAGGTCCGTGCGGAGTTTCAAGACCGCGGCGACCGCCGCCACCGCGACCGCCAGCCCGCCGACGAGCGACGTGATCGTGTCGGCGGTTTGATCGCTCGGGTGATCGCGTTGCTGATCAGCGGATACACCCTCCGGCTGTGCAAAGCGTAGGTACACATTGCGGGCCTCCTGGGGCGAGAGCCGGCCCACTGAGACTATCGCCGCCTGCGGGATGGATTCGGCCCGCGTGGTGATGAGGACACGGCACCCGCCGCGCGGGATGAGCTGGTCGCTGGTGCCGTGGACTTTGGCGGCGAGGACGGCGCTCCAGTGGTCAGCGTCCACGATGTTATCGAGGATGAGCAAGGAGGCGGGGTACGTGCCGTCGGCGGCACGAGCCCCCTCAAGCGCGGCCTTGACCATCGCGGCGGCCCGCTCGGGCCTCGCGCCCTCGGGGACGGCCAGGTATCGCCCGAGCGAGGCGAGGGCGGCGGTAAAGTCCTGCTTCTCCATGGAGAGAAAGAACCGCCCACCCGGGTAGTGCTCGGCGTACTGGTGGGCATAGAGGCTCGCGGCGACGGTTTTGCCGTACCCGCCGTAGGCGCGGGCCGCGGCCTGATGCAAGGCGCTGGTGTGCGTGCCGCCGCGCAGGGCGTCGTGGATCTGCTTGGTGATGTTCTGTCGCGGGACAAAGGTGGGGGAAAGCGGGGGAAGGTTGGATGGGGAGGTTGGTTTCGTGGGTGCCGCGGGCTGATCGACCGAAGCGGCCGCGGCGTAGTTGAACGTCTGGTGCTGCACGGCCCCGGTGTTGACCGGGCCTTGCTGCGTGGTTGCGGTGACGGGTGCTTGATAGTTCGTGACGGGTCCGGAGTGGTAAGTCGGCGGTGCGGGTCCCGGCGAGTGCCGACGGAGCAACAGTTCAAGTGTGCCAAAGCCCAGCCCGACAAACGCGAGCACCATCGCGAGCCACGGGCTGTTGTCCACAATGAGCGCCGCCCATGTCCCGTCAGGCAGCCCGAACCCGGCCTTGAAGGCCGGGAGCGACCCGATCCCCGCCGCCGCGCCCAGGCCGATGGCGGACATGCGCATAAAGAAGTACACCGGGTCATGGATCATTATGTAGACGAAGACGAACGCGCCGATTCCAAGCAGCACCTGCACCGGCCAGTACGGGACCCAGACGATCCCGGCGACGATCACCATCGCGCCGAGCGTCGCCACTCCTGCGACCTTCCAGCGTGGGGGCGAGGGGGTGGGGACGGTGGAGATGATGGCTGGTTTGGCTGGGGCCGTGCCGCCGAGATGCATGGTGATGTCGCGGCCCGCGCTCACCGACCCGGCGTCGATCTTGACGACGTTGCCGCCAGCG
>JAWXBX010000059.1:0-8581 GCA_034440415.1 Gemmatimonadota bacterium
AGGTGGTGCAGGGGACGCTGGAAGCCTCCAACGTGGAGATCGTGCAGGAAATGGTCGACATGATCACGGCCCAGCGAGCCTATGAGGTCAACTCGAAGGCGATCAAGACCGCCGGAGAGATGATCCAGACCGTGACCAATGAGCTCATCCGTTAGGCGCGCCGTGTCCGCCCTCTCCCTCCTGGCCGCCCTGGCGGCCCCGCTCCGCGCCCAGGCGCCGGCGCGGCTCACCGCCGCCGATGGCGACGCCTCCACCCGCTTTGCCGCGCGGGTGGCGGCCGAGGTCGGGCGGACGTGGGGGGAAGACGCCGCAGGGATGGTACTCCGCTTCGGGGCAGGGTCACTGGCGGGTGTGCCGGACACCACCGCGTTCCGGCTGCTCGGTGCGGGCGAGCATGGGTGGTTTGCCATGGTCGCCGAGCCGGTGGGCCGCTCGCCTATCGCGCTCCGGCTCCGGGCGGGCCGCACCATCACGCGTCAGGTGGCGACTCGCGCACTGCGGGCCGGGGCGCGGCTCGCGCCAGGCGACATCCGCGAGGAGCCGCATCTCCGGTGGGGGCCACCCCCCGCGGACAGCATGGCCCCGGCCGCTGCGGGCTGGGTGGCGCGACGCACCCTCGGTCCCGGTACACCGCTCGATGCCGCGCATGTCGCCCCACCGCCGCTGATCGAGACAGGACAACCGGTGCGCATCCTCTGGCACCTGGGCGCCGTGTCGATCGCGCTGGAAGGCACCGCGATGAACGATGCGGCGATGGGAGAATCGGTCCGGGTCCGCACCGGTGGTCGTACCGGTGTGGTCCGCGGACTCGTCACCGCTGCTGGTGAAGCAAGGATGCCCTGATGGCCATGACTCCCGTTCGCTCCACGCTCCTGGTCCTCGCATGGCTCCCGGTGATCGGCGCCACGCTGGCGGCCCAGGCCACGCCGGCGCCGGCCGCACCCGCCGCCTCCCAGGCTCCGGCACCGACCACCACGCCGGCGGTGCAGACCGGACCAACCACGAGCCGCGCCGGGTGGTTCAGCGACAAGCGCCCGATGCGGATCGGCGACCTGGTCACGATCGTGGTGGATGAAGCGGTCAATTCCCGTGAACGTCAGACCCGCAACGCCTCGGCCAAGCGCTCGCAGCAGATGGGTCTCAATCTGAACGTGGGCGCGGTGGCCATCGGCCCGAAGAAGGGATTCGAGAGCGGTGTGGCCAACGACGACCGCAGCGTCGGCGAGGCCAATCGCGCGGGCGATCTCACCGCCACGATCAGTGTGCGGGTGGTCTCCATTGAGCCAAGCGGGATCGCCCACCTGAAGGGCGAGAAGACCATTGGGGTCGATGGCCGCAATCAGGTCATCACCGTCGAAGGTGTCATCCGCCCGGAGGACCTCTCGGCCCAGAATACCGTCTCCTCCGCCCGGATCGCCGAATCGGTGATCAGCTACAAGGGCAAGAAGATCGGGCCGGCCAAGGGCATCCTCGGCAGCATCCTCTCGATCTTCTGGCCATGACACCTACGACGGTTCGACGATTCGGCCGGCGCGCGGCACGGTGGCTCGTCCCGGCCGCGCTCCTGCTGGCATTTCTCGCGACCTTTCTCGCCGCGCAGGCGACGCAGCGGGTCGGCGACCTCACCCAGCCGGCCGGTGTGGTGCCCCGGCGGCTGATCGGTTACGGCATCGTGGTGGGACTGGAAGGGACGGGCGACAAGTCGTTCGGCTCGGCCAACGGCGGGACCCAGACGGTGCGTTCGATCGCCAATGCCCTCCGGCGGTTCGGACTCGAGGTTCCGGCCGAGCGATTGCGTCCGCGCAACGTGGCGGCGGTGATCATCACCGCGGAAGCGTCGCCCTACCTCCGCGCTGGAGGCCGGTTCGAAGTGCAGGTCAGCTCGATCGGCGATGCGACCAGTCTGCGCGGCGGAGTGCTGTGGACGACGCCGCTCGTGACCGACATCGATCAATCCCCGGTCGGGACCGCGCAGGGACCGCTGCTCCTCGCCGATGAGGATGTCCGGCAGGCGAGCCGGCGAGGCAACTCGGCACGGATTCCCGCGGGCGGCGTGCTCGAAGTCGAGCCGACTCAGCTCGTCGCATTGACCCCCCGGCTCCTGCTCCGCTCGCCCGGGCTCGCCGTGGCGCAGCGCGTGGCGCAGGCTATCAACGCCGCCCTGGGCGACAGCACCGTGGCCAGAGTGGAGGATCCTGGTGCGATCGTGCTCAACCCCGGGACGCGGGGCGCCGATAACCTGATTGGACTCCTCGCCATCGTGGACACGATCGCGGTCCGAATGGCCCCCGAAGCACGCATCGTCATCGATGCCCGCAGCGGGACCGTGGTGACCGGAGGCACCGTCCGGGTCGGCGCCGCCACGGTGAGTCACCACGGCTTCACTCTCCGTATCGGAGGGCCAGCCACGGCGAGTGGTGTGGCCGACTCGGTTGACCGTCCCGGGCGGAGCGGCGGGGCGGAGGGTCTCCTCGCCGTGACCGAAGGCGCGACGGTACAGGAGGTGGCGGCAGGACTACATGCGGCCGGCGCCCGGCCCCAGGAGATCGCCGCGATGTTCTCGGCGCTGCGCGAAGTCGGCGCCCTCGGCGCAGAGCTGGTGGTCCGATGACCGGGCCGACCGGACCGCTCCGCCGCATCGCCGAGAGCCCTGGCGGGGGAATGGACAAGCAGCACGCCAAGCTGCACAAGGCGGCCCAGGATCTCGAAGGCATCTTCATCGGGGAGCTGTTCAAGGCAATGCGTGCGACAGTGCCGGAGGACGGCCTCCTGTCCGAGGCGCCAGGGCAGGACCTGTTCCAGGGTTTGATGGACGACCGCATGGCATCACTGCAGGCCGAGCGGTCCAGGGGAGGACTGAGCGAGTCGCTGTATCGTCAGCTGAGCCGGCGTCTGCCAGATGCCAGCCAGCCCTAGGAGACGCATGACACCCCCGCACGGAAATCAGGAGTTCATCGCCGCTGAGCCAAGCGCGACGGAGCGGTTCACCGATCTGGCGGACGCCCTGTTGTATGAAGCCGGCGTAATCGAAGAACTGCGTCAGGCGCTGCTGCGCCAGCGGTCCGGGGTGGCGGCCGACGATGCCGCAATTGTGGAAGCGGCGATTCACGCCATGGGTCGTACCCTGCTCACGCTGGACGAGGCCAAGCGCCGGAGGAAGGCGCTGACGGCACTCATCGCGGGAGGTGAGCCTGCGCCGATCGAGCGCCTGGAGCTGATCTTCGGCGGGCACTTGCCCAGGGAAGTCGAGGAGGCGCGCGCGCTGGTGAAGCGCGTCGCGCTGCAGGCGGCCCAGGATGTCGCGATTAACCAGCATATCCTCAAGCGGGCGCTGGAGTCGGGCGATGTGTTTCTGCAGCGGCTCTTCTCCATGGCCGGTGACCCGGCGCCGGGGTATCACCGCGGCGAGCATGCCCTCGAGCCGGCTCCGCAGAGCGGCGTGATCCTCAACCGGATGGCCTGACGATGAGCCTGACCAGCCTGCTCAGTATCGCCCGGGGCGCCCTGCTCACCCAGCAGGGGGCGATCAACGTGACGGGGCACAACATCGCCAACGCGAATACGCCGGGCTTCTCCCGCCAGCGGCTGGCGATAGCGGCGGCCGCCCCACTGCAGACGTCCTTCGGTCAGATCGGTCGCGGGGTCACCGCCACTGGACTGGAGCGCTTCCGCGATCAGTTTCTCGACGCCAGCTACCGTCGCGAGAACGGGGACCTCGGCCGTTTCACCACCCAGAACGATGTGCTGAGCCAGGTCGAGCGCGCCTTTGGCGAGCCCTCCGACACCGGCATGGGCGCCGGACTGGATCAGCTCTTCGCCGCCTTCAGCGATCTGGCCAACGATCCGACCAGTCCGACCGCACGCACCCTCGCCCGTCAGGCGGGCGCGAGCCTGGCCCAGATCTTCAAGGACACCGACCGCCGGATCACCGACGCGGTGACCCTGGTGCAGCAGAAGCTCACCGGTGTCGTCAGCGACATCAATGAGATCGCCCGCCAGATCGCGCAGCTGAATACCAGGATACAGGGCAGCGGTGCCGGGGCCCGCGAGGCACCGGATGTGAAGGATCAGCGCGACATGCTGGTTGATCAGCTGTCACATCTCGCTGGCGTCCGGGTCATTCCGCACGAAGATGGCACCATTGGCGTGCTGGCCGGGGATGTCCTCATGGTCGACGCGGGGCAGGCCGCGACGCTCGAATTGCGGGATCAGGGGAACGGCGTGCTCGCCGTCGGCATTCCGAATTCCTCCCGGGCGCTGAGTTTCCAGTCAGGCGAGGTGGCGGCGTTGACCGAACTCTCGGCCACGACGCTGCCCGCGCTGCGGACCCAGCTCGATGCGCTTGCGCGCGGGGTGGTGACCGAAGTCAACGCGCTGCACGCCGGCGGGCGGACGCTCACCGGAGCCACGGGCGTCAACTTCTTCGATCCGACCGGACTGACCGCGGCCTCGATGCAGGTCAGCGGCGACGTCCAGCGATCCACCGATAATATCGCCGCTGGCGCCAGTGGTACGCCGGGCGATAACTCCGTCGCGCTGGCCATCGCCGGACTGCGCACCAGCGGGGTCGCCTCCTTCGGCGGTCGCACGCTCGGCGAATCGTATCAGCGGCTGGTGGGGGATCTCGGCGCGGCGGTGCGCGATGCCAGCCGGCAGCAGATCGCCCAGGACGTGGTCGTCTCGCAGGCGGAGGAATTGAGGAAGAGCGTGAGCGGCGTGTCGATCGATGAAGAGATGACCTCGATCATCGCGCAGCAGAACGCCTACGCCGCGGCCGCCCGCCTGGTCAATGTGGCCGACGAAATGATGCGTGACGTACTCGCGATGGTGCGCTAGGGCAGGAAGCCCGGGAAGGCCAGGGACGTGCTGATCCTGAATCGTCGCCAGGGAGAGGCGATCATCATCGAGGGGGGCATCCGCATCGTGGTGCTCTCGAGCGATCGGCGTGGTGCGCGGATCGGCATCGAGGCGCCGGCGACGGTGAACATCCAGCGAGAGGAGCTGGTGTCGCGCATCGCGGAAGAAAATCGTCGCGCCAACGCCCGTTCCACCGGCACCGACTGGCTCACGGAAATCCCGCTGAAGAAGCCCCTCGGATAGAAAAAATGGGCGGATCTGCGAGCCGCCCCTGTGGCGCTTCAACGCTGCGCCGCGCCGCGGCGGCTGGGTTCTTCCGCCCTATCCCCCACGCCTCCAGGTCGGCAGCGCCACGATCGCTGCCGTCCCGCCCCGGGGTGACGGGGCGAGGGTGAGTTCCCCCCCATGCCGTCGGGCCAGCCAGCGCGAGACCGTGAGACCGATGCCGAGGGCGCCCGGGCGGGTCGTGACGAAGGGCTCACAGGCGGTCTCCAGCAGTTCCGCCGTCATCCCCGGGCCGTTGTCGTCCAGCCGCAACTCGACCATGCCCTCCGCCACGGTTGCGGCGAGCACCACGGCACCGTGCTGCCCATGGCCCATGGACTGCTTGGCGTTCATCAACAGGCTCAGGAGCAGGTGGCGCAGCGTGGATTCCTCGCCGCGGACCGGGGGCAACCCGCCGGGCAGGCGCAATTCGATCTCGATGGCGGGGAGGTTGCGCTGATAGCGCTGCAGGTCAGCGACGCACCCCAGCAGGTCTTCGACGATGACTGGAGCGGCTTCGCCACTGACCGGGGCGTAGACCTCACTGAAACTGCCGATCGTCTCGGTGAGGTGCTGCACCGCGTCACCGACCGCTCCGCGCAGCCGGGCCGAGTCCGGGCCGGAAAGCAGGTCGGCATGGGGGTCGACCAGCAGGAGGAGTGTCTGCAGCGGGCCACGGAGGTCGTGCGCCATGCCCCGCGCCAGGGACGCGACGACGGCCGCGCGATCCGCGCGGATCAGGAGCTCTTCAAAAGGCGGTGCGGACTGCAGGTGCTGCAAGGCGGGTACAGCGGCAGTAGTCACGGCGCTCTCCCGGGGGCGCCGAACACTACGACCGGCGCCGCCGATCTGCAAGGCGGGTCGTCGGGGTCGCGGAGATGCGACCCCGACTAGACCCGCCGGACCCAGGCGCCATCGATGATCGGGTCGGCCAGGTGCCGGCGCTGGATCACGGTCAGCATGCTGTCGGTGATGGTGGTGCCGCGGGTCAGCAGCTTGATCCCGGAGCTGGTGAGGAGGTCGGCGGCGAGGACCATCCCCACCCGGAGTTGCTCGACGCTCACCTGGGTCCGGGTGGCCCGCCACTCCTCGATGGGCCGGTCCAGTACGACCGACTCGAGATGCACCAGGGCCAGCGGATCGTAGTGGGTTCCGGCGTAGGCCTGCAGCGATGCGATGACGTCCGCCGGTGGCTGGGACGGGGTTGTTCCATCCCCGTCGACGAGTTGCAGAAAATCGAGACAGACCCGGAGGACGCGGGCCCGGAGCGGGATCTGGCCGGACACGAAGTGATTGGGCGACCCAGTGCCGTCCCAATGCTCGTAGATCCCGCCGATGATCTCCGTGACGCCCTTGAGGCGCTCGACCGACTCCAGCAGCGACGTCGCGACCAGCGCGTGATGCCAGCCCGGCTGCGCCGGGCCGTCGGCACGACGATCCACCACCCGGCCGATCTCATGCAGCTGGGCGGCCAGCTCGAGGTCAGGCAGCAGGCTCGGAGGAATGTCGAACCGGGCCGCCACCTGCCGCACCAGCGCCGTCAGGCGCTTGCCGCGATCGGCCGCACCCGGGAGGCCCAGATCCAGCAGGTGCAGGAGCAGCGCCAGCAGCTGCTCGAAGCTGCGACCGAGCTCGCCGTGCAGCCCCTCCATCTCCTGCTTGTCGTTGCGCAGTTCATCCTGCAGCCGCTTCAGCCGCAGACTGGCCCGCACCCGCGCGATCAGCTCCGGTACTTCGATCGGCTTCGTGAGGTAATCATCGACGCCGCTGTTCAGGCCTTCCACCTTGAGCCTGGTATCGCTGAAGCCACTCAAGACGACAAACAGGCAGCCGGCGAGGGACGGCTCCTCCCGCACCCGGCGACAGAACTCGAAGCCGTTCATCTCCGGCATCATGTAGTCGGAGACGATCAGGTCGGGCCGGATTTCCCGGGCCCGCTCCAGGCCCTCCACCCCGTTGGTCGCCGTCGCTACCCGCAGCGCCGGTTCATGCTCGAGCACCGCGCGGAAGTGGGCCAGCGTGGTCGGGTCATCGTCGACCAGCAGCACCGTACTGATCTGCGTGCTCACTCGGCCCCTGCCACGGTATGCGTGCTGTCGGACTCCGCCGGTACGCCCGCAGCATCGGTTGCGATCGGGAGGGTGTCGCCGGGCAGCCGGGCGGTGGTCGTGGGCAGGAGCATGGTGACCGTCACCCGCCGGTTGGCGTCGGCGAAGGGATGCTCCGGATCGCGCAGCTTCCGGTCGGCCCAGCCACGCACCTGTTGCACCTGGGCTTCGTTCAGCCCGCCGGACGACATGATGCGCCGCGCGGTGTTGGCCCGGTCCACGCTCAGCTCCCAGTTGCTGTAGCCGTCGGCGCGGTGATATGGGCGGGCGTCGGTGTGGCCTTCGACCACGACCGCGTTCGGCATTCCCCCGAGCTGTTTGCCCAGGAACTGCAACACCGCCGCTCCTGCCGCCTTCGGTGTGGCGCTGCCCGATTCGAAGAACACGCCGGTGGAGTCCTCCAGCAGCTGAATGCGCAGGCCTTCCTGGGTGATTGCGATCTCGACATGCTCGGCCAGCGCAGCGAGGGCGGGCGCTTCGCGGATCTCCTGCCGGATCGTTTCGGCCAGCGCCTGCAGCCGGTCGCGCCGGAGGTCGATGGCCTGACTGGCCGACATGATGCGGGGGCTCTGGGTCTGGGCGCCCTCGCCGGGCATGATTGAGCTGCCGAACTCGTCGGCCCGGCCAAGCGGGTCCTGGAAGTACCCCGCGATGGCCGACTTCACGTCGCTCGACTGATTCACCAGCCAGAGCACCAGGAACATGGCGAACATCGCGGTCATGAAGTCGGCAAAGGCGACCTTCCACGCGCCGCCATGGTGGCCGTGCGCATAGACCTTCTTCTTGATGATGATGATCGGCTGCTCGCGGGCCTTGTTCACGGGCTACTTCCCGGCCTTGGCGGCCTGCTTGCAGGCGGTTTCCATCTCCTGGAAGGTCGGCCGGGCCTTGCTGAAGATCGCGCGCCGGGCGAACTCCACCGCCACGATCGGGGCAAAGCCCTTGGCAAAAGCCACCACGCTGGCCTTGAAGAAGGCGAAGAACCGGGCCTCCTCCGAATTGTTGTGCTCCATGGCCGTGGACAACGGGTTGAGAAAGCCATAGGCCAGCAGCACGCCCATGAAGGTGCCGGTGAGAGCGGCGCCGACCTTTTCACCGATCACCTCCACCGGACCCGAGATGGCAGCCATCGTGACGACGATGCCGAGCACCGCGGCCACGATCCCGATGCCGGGAAGGGCGTCACCCACTTTCTGGAGTGCGCTGGCCGGCTTGTTGTCCTGTTCATGGTGCACGTCCATCTCGCTGTCCATCAAGGCATCGAGGTCATGCGGGGGCACGCTCCCGACCAGGACCAGGCGCAGCGAGTCGCACAGGAACTCCATGGCGTGATGCTCGTGGAGCACCGTGGG
>JAWXBX010000060.1:0-5556 GCA_034440415.1 Gemmatimonadota bacterium
CCAACCGCCCAACCGCCCAATCGCCCAATCGCCCAATCGCCTACCGCCTGGGATACGGATATCCCTTCCGTAGCAGCCGATCCAGCGTGCGGTCATGCCCGTAGATGTCGGGGTAGAAGAACATGTCGCCGTTCTCCCGCGCTACCGCCGTCGCGTACATGATGAAGACCGGGATGGGCCTGGTGAGGTCCACCCGTTGCGATTCTTCCGCGGCCATCGCCGCCCGGATCCGCTCGTCGGTCCAGTCGGGCTGATCGTGCAGAACAAATTTGGCGAGGGCGAACGGATCGCCCAGCCGGATACACCCATGACTCGCGTCGCGCCGGGTGCGCTCGAACAGCGCCTTGGAGGGGGTGTCGTGCAGGTAGATGTTGTTTTCGTTGGGCATGATGAACTTCACGCCGCCGAGCGCATTGTGCGCCCCGGGAATCTGCCGCACCCGTACCCCCTGCCCGATCCGTTCGATATTCTCGAGCCACGGCTGCACCACCGAGCCCCCCTCGACCAGTTCGTAGCGGTTGCGGGTCAGGAATTCGGGATTCCTGAGCGCCGCCGGCTTGATCTCGTTCACCATGATCGTCGGCGTGACATCCCAGTACGGGGCAAAGACCAGATATCCGAGGTCGGCGGCGAAGACCGGCGTCTCGTTCTCGAACGCCTGCCCGACGACCACGTTCATGCCGAGCAGGCTGGTTTCGTCGTTCCGCATGGCGCTGAAGGCGTAGAGCCGGAACGCGGGGATGTTGACGAAGAGCGGCGGCGCACTGTAGCTGCGCGGCATCCAGCGCCACCGCTCGAGCGTGATCTCCATCTGCCGGATCCGCGGCGCGAAGGGACTGCTCAGCCGTCCGCGGGTCGAGTCGCCGATCACGCCATCGGGGGGGAAGCCCTGCCGCATCTGGAAGCGTTTCAGCGCATCGACGACCCTGCCGGCATAGAGGGTGTCGCTGATCGGCGCGGAGAGCGTATCCCGGTCGTCGCCCAGCAGCCGCAGGATCCGGCGCAGCGTCGGCACGCCGGCGTAAACCGAGCCGGGCCGCAACTGTCGCGGCATCGGCGGCAGCGCGAGCAGCGCGGAATCCTGGGCGAGCGCATGGTAGCGGGTGAGCGAGGCGAGCAGCAGCCAGTACTGCAGGAACGGGGGCTCGAGTCCGCGGAAGACATCGCTGGGCCACGGACTGACGGCCAGAGTATCGAGCGTTGCCGCGACGTCGAAGGAGTCGATCGGCAGCTTGAAGGTGACATGCAGCGCCGTCGGGTTGACCCGCCCGCGCCGGAGCGCCGTCGCGAACCGCGCCGCCGCCGCCGACAGCCCGACATCCAGCCGGGCTCGGCTGTCCTCAGTGGTGTTCCCCAGAATCCGCGTCACCTCGACCTGACCCTCGAACCAGCTCACGTCGTAGTCCGCCGGATCGAGCCCGCGGTACTCCGCCTCCTTGAGAATCCGCACCAGCGTCCGGGCCGGTGTTGTGAGGGTGTCGTTGACCTGCCAGAGCGGCGCCCAGCCGTGGCGCTGGTAAAGCCGAGCCAGATCGGCCTGCACGTCGCGCAGATCAGGCCAGCGCAAGTCGGGATGGCGGCCGCTCTCGACCAGCCGCTCGATCGCCGCATCCCGGAGCGGGCGCTGGGCGGGAGGCGGCAGGCGGCCAACTGCCGGCTGCAGCATGACAACAGCGGCAAGGAGAAGGCTTCGCATGGGTGGGGGATTATAGCGCTCCGGGAGTGGAGGGCCAGACGGGGGGCCGTCAGCCATTAGCCGTCAGCCGTCAGCCATTAGCCATTAGCCATTAGCCATTTGCCTGCCGCCCACCGCCTACACCCTGCCCCCTGCCGTACCCAGCGAGTAGTTTGAGGGACGGCGTGGTGACCGGAGCCACCGGGACCCCCGCCGTTCTCCGGAGGATCCTGCCGCGATGAGCACCGTCATGACCCTGCCCCGGATCATCCAGGGAGGGATGGGGATCGCCGTCTCCAACTGGCAGCTGGCCAATACAGTGTCGCGCTCCGGCCAGATGGGCGTGGTGTCGGGGACCGCGCTCGACGCGGCGTTCGTCCGGCGGCTGCAGGACGGCGACAGCGGCGGCCACCTGCGCCGCGCGATGGCGCACTTCCCCCTGACGGCGGTGGTGGCTGACGCGCTCAGGCGCTACTTCCTCCCCGACGGCCGGGCGGGCGCCAAGTACAAGGATTTGCCGATGTATCGTCAGGGCGCCTCGGCGGAACGGGAGCGGCTGACGATGCTGGCCTGTTTCGTCGAGGTGTTTCTGGCGAAAGAGGGTCACGAGGGCGTCGTCGGCATCAACCTGCTCACCAAGATCCAGCTGCCCACGCTCGCCTCGCTGTACGGCGCAATGCTGGCCGGCGTCGACGCGGTCTTGATGGGCGCCGGCATCCCGAAGGAAGTCCCCGCGGCGCTCGATGCCCTGGCCGAGGGCCGGCCGGCGCGGATGCGACTCGAGGTCGAGGGTCAGGATGCCGATGTCACGGAGCAGATGCGGCTCGACCCGGCGGCGCACTTCCCCGGGACTCCTCCCACACTGCGTCGCCCGCTCTTCCTCGCGATCATCGCCAGCAGCTCGCTCGCCATCATGCTGGCGCGAAAGGCGAGCGGCAAGGTGGACGGGTTCATCATCGAAGGACCGACGGCCGGGGGCCATAACGCGCCGCCGCGAGGCGAGAAGACGTTCAACGAGCGGGGCGAGCCGCTCTACGGCCCGCGCGATGTCGTCGACCTCGACAAGGTGAAGGAACTCAACCTCCCCTTCTGGCTGGCCGGCGGCGTCGGCCGGCGAGGCTCATTGAAGGAGGCGCTGGCAGCGGGGGCCGCCGGTATCCAGGTGGGGACGCTGTTTGCCTTCTGCGACGAGTCCGGTTTCACCACCGAGATCAAGGCGTCGGTGCTGAGTCACGTCGTGAGCGGCGAGATCGAGGTGTTCACCGATCCCGTGGCCTCACCCACCGGCTTTCCCTTCAAGGTGGTGCGGTGGCCCGACGACCCGGCGAAGGGCGTCGAGCGGGAGCGGGTCTGTGACCTGGGGTATCTCCGCACCGCCTACCGCACCCCCGAGGGAAAGCTGGGCTACCGCTGCGCCAGCGAACCGGTGGATGCGTATGTGAAGAAGGGCGGCAAGGTGGAAGACACGGAGGGGCGCCGCTGCCTCTGCAACGCGCTGCTGGCGAACATCGGGCACGGGCAGGTGCGCGACAATGACGTGGAACAACCGCTGATCACCAGCGGCGATGACCTGGTCCAGCTGGGGGAGGTGCTTGGCGGACGGACGCACTACTCCGCCGTGGATGTGATCCGCTATCTCCTCGCCGAGGCTGCGGTCGCGGGCTGAGGCGCGCAGCGTGCGCGCGCAACACGCACGTGCCCTCCAGGACGCCCGCCGCCTCGCCCCACTCCGCAACATTGTGCAGGGATTTCTCACGCCTTCAGCGATTTCAGATCAATCACGAAGCGGTACTTCACATCGCTCCGAAGCATCCGCTCATAGGCGGCGTTGATCTGCGGCATCGGGATCATCTCGATGTCGGAGACGACGCCCCGCTCGGCGCAGAAGTCGAGCATCTCCTGTGTTTCCCGCAATCCGCCGATCATCGAGGCGCTGAGCTGCCGCCGGTGGGACATGAGCCGACCAATGGATGGCGACGGATTGGGGGTCTCGGGCAATCCCACCAGGCAGAGGGTCCCATCCCGCGTGAGCGTACCGAGATAGGGATCGAGGTTGTGGGACACCGCCACTGTGTCGAGGATGAAGTCCAGACTCTTCGCATGCGGGGTGAACTCGGTGGAGTGCTTCGTGAGGACGATCTCGTCGGCGCCGAGCCGCCGGGCATCCTCTGCCTTGCCGGGCGAGGTCGTAAACAGCACGACATGCGCGCCGAGCGCGTGGGCGAACTTGACCCCCATGTGTCCCAGGCCACCTAGTCCCACGACACCGACCTTCTGACCCTTGCCCACCTTCCAGTGCCGGAGCGGCGACCAGGTCGTGATGCCGGCACAGAGGAGCGGCGCGACGGCGGCGGGATTCAGCTTCTCCGAGACATGCAGGACGAATCCCTGTTCCACCACGATAGAGGTGGCGTAGCCACCGTAGGTCACCCCACCGGTATGCCGGTCGGGACTGTTGTAGGTGAAGGTGGTCTCGGGGCAGAACTGTTCCAGCCCTTCCCGGCAGTCCAGACAGGTTCGGCAGGAATCCACCATGGTGCCGACGCCGGCCAGATCGCCGGCCTTGAAGCCGGTGACGGCGGCACCGATCCGCACCACCCGGCCAACGATCTCATGCCCGGGGACGATGGGGAAGGTGCTTCCCTTCCATTCGTTCCGCGCCTGATGGAGGTCCGAGTGGCAGACACCGCAGTAGAGGATATCCAGCTGGACATCGGTGGGCCCAGGGTCACGCCGCTCGAATGCAAAGGGTACGAGCGGTGTGGTCGCACTCAGGGCGGCGTATCCGGCATTCTTGAACATGCAGCAACTCCGCGTAAGTCGTCCGATTGGCTTGGGCGCCGTCGCGGCCGATGGCCCCGCCGTTCCCCTGGCGCCCATTCACCTGATAAACGTCCCGTCGCGCAACTCACTGACCGCCTGCCGGATCTCCGCCTGGGTGTTCATCACGATGGGACCATGCCATGCGACGGGCTCCTGGATCGGCTGACCCGAGATCAGCAGGAAGCGCATTCCCCGTTCGCCGGCCTGCACCGTGACCTCGTCGCCGCGGTCGAAGAGCACCAGCGACCGGTTGCCGATATCCGACAAGATCACCTTTTCCTCATCGCCCGCTTCCTCGCTCTTCACGGCCTGCGGCGCGGAGGCATCCCGGAACGTCCCGCTGCCTTCGAAGATATAAGCAAAGGCGTGGCGGGTGACTTCGACCGGCAGCACCTTGCGGCGCCCCGGTGGCACCCAGACGTCGAGGTAGCGGGGATCGGCGGCGACGCCATCCACCGGACCGGACCGGCCCCAGAAGCTGCCGCAGATCACCCGCACCCGCACGCCATCATCGTCGGTCACGTCGGGGATATCGGCGGAGCTCACATCCTGATAGCGCGGCGCGGTCATCTTGAGGGTGCCGGGCAGATTGGCCCAGAGCTGGAAGCCGTGCATCCGCCCCTGCGGATCTCCCTTGGGCATCTCCTGGTGCAGAATGCCGCTGCCGGCCGTCATCCACTGCACATCGCCCGCGCCAAGCGCCCCCTGATTGCCGAGGCTGTCGGCGTGATCGACGGTGCCGGTCAGGACGTAGGTGATGGTCTCGATGCCACGATGGGGATGCCAGGGAAAGCCGGCGCGGTAGTCGGCCGGAATATCATTGCGGAAATCGTCGAACAGCAGGAAGGGATCGAAGGCCTCGGTGTCCCCGAAACCGAAGGCGCGGTGCAGGTGGACGCCGGCACCCTCGATGACGGGTTGCGAGTGGATGACGCGCTTGACGGGGCGGATGGACATGGTGGCACCTGAAGGTGTGAATCGTAATGCGTGCTTTGGGTCGCAACCAATGGTCTCTGCTCGCACCAATCGCCCAATCGCCCAATCGCCCAACTACCTAC
>JAWXBX010000061.1:0-6984 GCA_034440415.1 Gemmatimonadota bacterium
GGCTTCCGGCATGGGGCAAACATAGAAGGCGGGTGCGGTGGTGTCAGCCGGGGCGGGGCCAAGCGTCCCCCGCACAGGCCGGAAGACCCCAGCCGGGAGACCAGAGATGCGACCAGCACACATACTCATCCTCGATACCGAGGCCACGCGGCGCGACGCCATGATCGAGGCACTGCGCGCCGGCGGGCACCTGCCGGTCGTCGCCGGCGGTCCGGCCGATGCGGCGCAGGCGCTCGCGGTGCCGGGACTGGATCTGGCGCTCGTGGCGCTGGCGACTCCAGGCCTTGACCAGGGTATGCTCCGAGAGGCGATCGCGCCCGGTCAGCCGGTCGAGCCGGAGGCGCTCGACGCAGTCGAACGGAAGCATATCGCCCGCACACTCGCCTATACTCATGGCAACAAGCGTCGCGCCGCGCAACTGCTCGGCATCGCCCGGAGTACGCTGCTGGCGAAGGTCCGCAAGTACGGCCTCGATGCGCTGGTCCCCTCGGACACGGAGTAGGTCTCATGCGTCTCCTGTCGGCCCTCTTCCTGTGCCTCCCGCTGGTCACCTCACCGATCCTCGCGCAGCAGCTGCCGATCCTGGGTGGTACCGTCCGGGAGGGTACGCTCAGCTTCGACGGGAAGGCCACGCTGGGCGACTTCACCGGCACCACCACGACGGTGAGTGGCACGCTGACCGGCGGTGCCACGCTCGCAGCGGTCCGCGGTACGGTCGAGGCGCCGGTCCAGACGCTGGTGACCGGGAACGGGAAGCGGGACAAGGATCTCAACAAGAGCATGGAGTCGGACAAGTTTCCCACCCTGCGCTTTGTGCTCACGGAAGTGGATCCCGGCAGCGGCCCGGCCGACAGCCTGCCGGTGACACTCCGGGGCCTGATGACCATCCATGGTGTCACCCACGACGTTTCCATTCCCTCAATCCTGCGGTTTCGGAGTGACGGTGTCCGCGTGCAGGGCAGCGTCCCGCTGAACCTGAAGGACTATCAGATTGGCGGACTCACCAAGATGCTGGGCCTGCTGAAAATGCATGCGGATATCGTGGTCCATCTCGACGTTGATTTCGGGTTTACGCCGTAATCGCAGGGGCCGACCCATTGGTCGGCCCCTGCGGGAGTGTCGGGTTACATCAGATGATCCGCACCCGTCCGTAGCGTGACACCACGACCTGCTTGCGGGCCGCGCCGCGACTGATGGTGTAGGTCCCGTTGGCGAATCCCAATGTGGCACCACTCGGCGCGTAGACCACCTGCCGTGGCAGGCCGGTGAGCCGCACGCCGGTTCCTGGCAGAACCCCGCGCCAGCGCTCCACCGTATCGGTGGCGCTTTCCACCGCCCGCAGCACCAGCGAGTCCGGCGTCAGGGTGAGCACCACGACGCGGCGCTCGGCGACGGCTACCAGCCGGGCGCGGGCGTGGGCATTGGCGAGCGCGCGAGCATTGTCGTCCACCGCGAGCCGATCCCGCAGTGCCCGGGCCGGCGGAATGGCAAAAACCAGCAGCAGCCCCAGCAGGGTGATGGTGACAACGAGTTCGAGCAGGGAGACGCCGCGTCGCATGCGGGAGATGATGGCGGGACCCGCCCGGAGTCACGGTATCGCAATCGTGCGACATGGTACCGGAAAGCGCATCCCGCCCGGTCTTGCGAGGGCCGGGTGCGCGGGACATACTAGCCCCTCCTGATCGCCCGTCCCCCCAGCCCGCTGCTCCCGTGACCATCGCTGTGACCGCTCCACTTCCCGCACCCGGCGACGCCCTCGCGACGCTCCGCCAGTACGCCGCGCTGGCGCCGTGGAGCCTCCGCGACCTCTCCGCGCTCGCCGGTGCGATCCTGGAGGCCTCCTCGGTCTATCCGGTGAATGCCGCGGCAAGTGCACGACCCAGCGAACGGACCATCCGCTTCTATGTCACCCGCAAGCTGGTGAGCCCGCCGGAGGGACGCGGGACGGCGGCGATATATGGCTACCGCCACCTGCTCCAGGTGCTGGCGATCAAGCTGCAGCAGATGGAAGGGGCCACGCTGGATACGCTGGTCCGCGAGCTGGGGGGCCTGGCGGGAGATGTGGTGGAGCGACGGGTGTCGGGTGCGCTGGGCAGCCGGCTGCCCGCGCCGGATCAGCTGGCGCTGACGGTGCCGGAAGGCGAGCCGCGGGGCAAGGTCGGCCGTGCGCTGCAGGCATGGGCCGCCGCGGAGGGGACGGTCCCGGCGCGGCGGGGCCGCGGACAGCTGGTGCGCCGAGTGGCGCTCGGGCCGGGCGCGGAACTCCTGGTCGATGAACGGCATCCGCTCTTCGGCACGCTCGAGGACGAAGCGATTGTCGAGGCGCTGCGCCACGCGCTGGACGATCTGGGCGAGCCGTTGTAGCCCTCCCCCGGTCGGCGCCGTACACTTCCCTCTCCCTCCTCACTCCGGGTGTGCGTATGGGCATCGTGCTTCTCGTTGCCGTGGTTGTCGTCGTGTTGTGGGCGGTTGGTGGCTACAACAAGCTGATCGCCCTCAAGAACCAGGTCGCCAATGCCTGGAAGCAGATCGACGTGCAGCTCAAGCGGCGCCACGACCTGATTCCCAATCTCGTGAATGCCGTGAAGGGCGCCATGGACTTCGAAAAGTCCACGCTGGAGGCGGTGATCTCGGCACGCAACCGGGCGGTGGCCGCCGCGGGCACCGGCGTCGCCCAGGTCGGGAAGGCGGAGGGGGAGCTGACCCAGGCGCTTGGTCGGCTGTTTGCGCTGTCGGAGAACTACCCCCAGCTCAAGGCGACGGCGAACATCCAGCAGCTGCAGGAGGAGCTCACCAGCACGGAGAACAAGGTCGGCTTCTCCCGGCAGCTCTACAACGACACCGCCACCGCCTACAACACCGCCCAGCAGCAGTTCCCGACCAACCTCCTTGCCGGGATGGCGCAGGCCGCGCCGGCGGAGCTCTGGGCGATCGAGGATGCGGCGGAGCGCGCCGTTCCGAATGTGGATTTGAGGATGGGGTGAGGCAGGCGGGCGATGGGCGGTAGGCGGTAGGCGGGAAAGGCGCAATTCGCCTATCGCCCACCGCCTGGCGCCACTGTGCCTGCACGCTCCACTGTCCCTTCATGACCGCCCCCACCAATCTCTTTGCCCAGCAGGAGTCCAACCGCCGACGGTCGTTCTGGCTGGTGACGGGGTTCATCCTGTTCTTCGCCTGGGTCGGCTTTGGCGGCGACATCGCCTGGTACCTCATGTCGAGCCGTGCGGCGGCGAGCGGCGTGGAGGCGGATCACGTCTACGTGCACCTGGTGCCCTTCATCGGCATCATCGCGACCCTGATCGCCGGTGGCACCTGCTGGTATTCGTGGCAGAAGGGTGCCGGGCGGGTGCTGTGGGCGACGGGCGCAAAGGAGATTCTCGAGCCGGCGACGGACCTGGAGCGCCGGCTGGTCAACGTCGTGGAAGAGATGGCGATTGCCTCCGGACTGCCGCGACCACGCATCTTCGTGGTGCCCGATGCCGACCCGAACGCTTTTGCCACCGGCATCGAGCCGGGTGCTGCTTCCATCGCGGTGACACAGGGGCTGCTCGAGACCCTGAGTCGCGAGGAGTTGCAGGGGGTGGTCGCGCATGAAATGGCGCATGTGCAGAACTACGATACCCGGCTCATGACGCTGCTGGCCGCGATGGTCGGCGCGATCGCGCTGATGTCGGACGGCATGGGCCGGACGGTGCGCTTTGGCGGGTTCGGCAGTGGGCGGAACAGCGGGCGCAGCGGCAAGGACAGCGGCGGCAACCCGCTCGGACTCGTGCTCCTGGTGCTCTGGCTGATCACGCTGATCATCGCTCCGGTGATATCGCGGCTGCTGGCGATGGCGGTGAGTCGCAAGCGGGAGTATCTGGCCGACGCGACCGCGGCACAGTTCACCCGGAATCCGATGGCGCTGGCCGCCGCGCTTGAAAAGCTCACCCTGGCGGGCGAGCCGACCCGGGCGATCACGCAGGGCGCGGCGCATCTCTGCATCGTGGACCCTTCGGCCAGTCAACTCTCCACCCGCGAGGGCCTCCTGGGCGACGTCTTCTCCTCCCACCCTCCGATCCGCCTGCGGATCTCCCGGCTCAAGGGCATGGCCTACCAGCAGCTCAAGATGGAACCGTCGGCATGACCGCACGCGCGTGGCTCCTGGCCGCAGGCCTGTTCGTCCTGGCCCTGGTGGTGAGCGTGAGTGTCCTGCTCGCGACCCGGGCGGTGCTCCGTCGTCGGTTGCGGATGTGGGCCCGCAATTCACTCTGGCGATTTCGCGCCCGGGTGGACCGCTACAAGCTGGTCGAGCGGGACCGGATCCGGGAAGCGCTGCTGCAGGACCCGGTGGTGCTCTCCGCCATCGAGGCCCATGTCGCCCTGCACGGTGCGGCCGAGTCCCAGGTCCGCATCCGGGTCAACCAGTACATCGATGAAATCATCCCGTTCTTCAATGTGCTGTCGTACTACCGCATCGGGTACAATCTGGCCCGCCTGACGATCCACCTGTTGTACAAGGTGACGGTCACCGCCAAGGACCAGGCGGCCATCGATGCGATTCCCCGGCGGGATGTGGCCGTCTACCTGATGAACCACCGGAGCAACGCCGACTACGTCGTGGTGGCCTACGTGCTCGCGAAGATGGTGAGCATCAGCTACGCGGTGGGGGAGTGGGCCCGGATCTGGCCGCTCGAGTTCGTGTTCAAGAGTTTCGGCAGCTATTTCATCCGGCGCCAGTTCCGTGAGCCGCTGTACCACACGGTGCTCGAGCGCTACGTCCAGCTCATCACGCTGCACGGGGTGACGCAGGGCATCTTTCCCGAGGGGGGCTTGAGCCGGGATGGTGCGCTGCGGCCGGTGAAGATCGGGCTGCTCGATTACATCGTGCGGACACTGGACGATCCGGCGTTCGATCGCGACATCTGGCTGGTGCCGGTCGGGATCAACTACGACCGGGTGCTGGAGGACCGCTCGCTCATCCGGGAGCGCATCGTCGGTGGCAGGCGGCCTGGGCGCTGGACCCAGTTCGGTGGGGTACTCAACTATCTGGGCTGGAATCTGGTGCGGCTCTTCACCGGCCAGCTGCGGCGCTATGGGCGAGTGGCGGTGACTTTCGGGACGCCGCTCAGTACCCGCGCCTGGCTCGCGGCGGAGCCGACGGGCACGCTGCGGCTGCCCAAGGCGGAGCGGCTGCCGGCGGTGCAGCGCCTGGCCGAGGCGGCGCTCGCGAGGATTGGCGCGGTGATCCCGGTGACCCCGGTCCCGCTGGCGGCGGCGGCGCTGCTCTCCTTCGGCGGGAGTGTCGTGAGCCGGGCACGCCTGCTGGAGCGGATGGAACAGTTGCGAGATCAGCTGGAAGCCCGCAATGCACAGGTGATGCACGGCGAGCTCCCGGTGACCGAGGTGTGGGAACGCGCCTGGCGGATGTTCCGCATGCGGCGCCTGGTCATCGTGCAGCGTGATGACCTGGTCATCCTGCCCTCCGAGCGCCCGCTGCTCGAGTATTATGCCAACTCCATCCGTCACCTGCTGCCCGCGGCGGTGGTGACGACCTGGTCGCCGGCGGAGGAACATGATGGCACGCTGCCGCGGCTCGCGACCCGGGACGAAATGGACATCATGACGAAGGAGTTGCCGCTCCTGCCGCGCAAGCGGTAGGATGGATCGTCAGCCGTCGGCCTTCAGCCAGTGCTGTCATTCCGAGGAGCGCAGCGACGAGGAATCCCTGCAGGCCGAAGGAGAGTGTACCGCATGCAACTGAACAGCGCCTTGGATGTCCCGCACGTCATCCAGCTCGCCGTCGCCCCGGTGTTCCTGCTCTCGGGCATTGGTGTGACGCTTGGCGTACTCACGACACGACTGTCACGCATCATCGACCGGGCCCGTCTGCTGGAGTCACAGCTGCCCGAGACGACCGGCACGACGCACGAGATCGCGGTCACCGAACTGGCGACCCTTTCGCGCCGGGCCCACTTGGTGAATCGGGGCATCACGCTGTGCACCGCGGCCGCGCTACTGGTCTGCCTGCTGATCGCCTGCCTCTTTCTCGGGTCCCTGCTCGACCGGGCGCTGGTCGTCCTGCTGGCGGGGCTGTTCGTCGCGGCGATGGTGGCGCTCATCGGCGGGTATATCAGCTTTCTGCAGGAAATTCTCCTGGCGACCCGGAGTCTGCGGTTTGGGACGAAGCGGGGGACGGTGGCGCATTAGGGCGGTTGGGCGGTTAGTTGTCGGGTCGCAGGATCAGGGCTGGTCCCCGCCCGCGCTGTCATTCCGAGGAGCGAAGCGACGAGGAATCTCCTGCGGCGGGAGCCGAGGCCAGGGCTTAACTTCGGCGTCCTCACTCCTCACTCCTCACTCCTCACTCCTCACTCCTCACTCCCCCCATGCCCCGACCCCGGGAGTGATCGCAGGGTAGGGCGGACCCATTGGTCCGCCCATGGTATGTCTGGGCGCGCCTCCGTGCCCGACCGGGCGATTGCCTCCTTCCGGCCCGTCTACCAGATCCGCACACGCAGATCCGGAGTCAGATAGAGCGTGTCATTTGGCTGTACGCCGAATGCCGCATACCACGGGTCGAGGTTTCGCACCGTGAGCGCCCGGTACTGTGGCGGGGCATGCCCATCGGTTCGGATCCGTCCGCGGAGCGATGCCTCGCGCATCTTCGATCGCCACGCCTCCGCAAAGCTGATGAAGAACTGCTGGTCGCCGGTCCACCCGGCGACTGTCGGTGCCTCGGCACCTCCCAGCGACGCGCGGTAGGCGTCGTACGCGGCGGAGAGCCCGGCGAGGTCGGCGAGATCCTCCGCGAGGGTGAGCTTCCCGTTGACGGCTAGGTCGGGAAAGGGGCGGTAGGCGTCGTACTGTGCCGCCAGGCGGTCGGCCTGCGTGTTGAAGCGGGTGAGGTCGTCCGGAGTCCACCAGTTCCTGAGCCGGCCATCGGCGTCGAAGGTGGCGCCGAGGTTGTCGAAGCTGTGGCTGATCTCATGTCCGATGACGGCGCCC
>JAWXBX010000062.1:0-5012 GCA_034440415.1 Gemmatimonadota bacterium
GGGTCCGCCGGATCCATGCGGGGTTTTATGGCGCGGTGACCGGTTCGGCCCACGACGCGCTCGTTGCGGAGTTCCGGCGGGAGGTGGAGCGGCTGTTGCGTGAGGAGTGAAGGCAGGTCCTGCTCACGCCTCACCGCTTCTCCACCACCGCCGGCGCCGTCGCCTCACGATCCACCTTGAGCCCGATCCACTCGCCTCGCAGCCCATGGCCCGGCACACCGCAGAGCATCCAGTACCACCCCGCCTGATCCGCCACGAAGGTGGTGCGGTCATGCTGCCCGGCCTTGAGCCCGGTGATAACGGCGCGGGACATCGCGTTGTCCAGCGCGGGACGCCCGCCCTCGAGTGGCAGCTTCTCCCGCTCCGCCATCACCACGAGGCTGTGCACCGCAGTGGAGTCGTGATTGGTCCAGTCCCAGCGGACGGTCCAGTTGAGCGGCACGACGACCTGCACGCCACCATGGTGGTATCCATCCAGGGTCGCGATTCCCCCGGGCCCGCCGGGCAATGCCTCGAGGGTGAGCATGACCGTCTTCTGCGCGGAGTCGCTGACGACCCATGGCGGCAGGCCGGGCGACTGCGCCGCGACATGGCCGACGAGCAGGCTGCTCATCGTCCCGACCCACTGGAGCCTGCGAATCAGACACATGACCGATGCTCCCTCCGCCCCGTACCGGGGAATGGCGTTTTGTCCCGCAGGACGATAATGTACTCGCGCTCCTTCGTCTGACGCGACCCCGCTTTCCATACTGTGCAACCAGACCGCCGTGCGCACCGCGGCAGGAGAACCGTTGATGGCCGGCCTGCTGGACAAGGAACGCATCATCGCCCCACCCGGGTTCAATCGCTGGCTGGTCCCGCCGGCCGCCCTGGCCATCCATCTCTCGATCGGCATGGCCTACGGATTCAGCGTCTTCTGGTTGCCGCTCAGCCGCCTCCTCGGCAAGGCGCAGGGACTGGACGGGTCGCTCGCCTGCCCGGCGGACCTCGGGTTCGTCGGCGAAGTCCTCTCCACCTCCTGCGACTGGAAGATCAGCACGCTGGGGTGGATGTACACGCTCTTCTTTGTCTTCCTGGGCAGTTCGGCGGCCATCTTTGGCGGCTGGCTCGAGCGGGTTGGGCCGCGCCGGGCGGGCGTGGTGGCCGCATTCTGCTGGGCCGGAGGCTTCTTCATCTCCGCGCTGGGGATCCACCTGCACCAGATCCTGCTGTTGTGGGCCGGTTCGGGTATCATCGGCGGCTGCGGCCTCGGACTGGGCTATATCTCCCCGGTCTCGACGCTGATCAAGTGGTTTCCCGACCGGCGCGGCATGGCAACCGGCATGGCGATCATGGGCTTCGGCGGAGGGGCGCTGATCGGGTCGCCACTTGCAGATGTCCTGATGAAGCACTTTGCGACCGCCACCACGACCGGGGTGTTCGAGACCTTCCTGGCGATGGGAACGCTCTACTTCATCGCCATGCTGTGTGGCGCGTTCGGCTACCGGATTCCCCGCGCCGACTGGAGCCCGCCCGGCTGGACGCCCAGGGCCAGTCAGAGCGCGATGGTCACCACCCGACACGTCCATGTGAACGAGGCGACCCGGACACCCCAGTTCTGGCTGCTCTGGGGCGTGCTCTGTCTCAACGTGAGTGCCGGGATCGGGGTGATCGGGATGGCCTCGCCAATGATTCAGGAGGTCTTCGGCGGGCGGCTCATCGGCGGCGCCGGCGCCCTGGCGGAATTGTCGACCGAGCAGAAGGCCCAGATCGCCACCATCGGTGCGGCGTTCGCCGCCCTGCTCAGCTTCTTCAACATCATCGGCCGCTTCGGCTGGGCCTCGCTCTCGGATCTGATCGGGCGGAAGCGCACCTACTTCATCTTCTTCCTGCTGGGCACCCTGCTCTACTCCGCCGCCCCGGCGGCGGGCCGGAGCGGGAGCATTGCGCTCTTTGCGGCGATCTTCTGCACCATTCTCACGATGTATGGTGGCGGCTTCGCCACCATCCCGGCGTATCTCGCCGACATGTTCGGTACCCAGTTCGTCGGCGCCATCCATGGCCGGCTGCTGACCGCCTGGTCCACCGCCGGCGTGCTGGGGCCGGTGCTGGTCAACTACATTCGGGAATACCAGATCCGGCAGGGCGTGCCCAACGCCCAGGCCTACAACACCACCTTGTACATCCTCGCCGGGCTGCTGGTGGCGGGATTCCTCTGCAACCTGCTGGTGCGCCCCGTGGCGGAGCGGCACTTCATGACCGACAGCGAACTGGCGGCCGCGCGGACCGGAGCCAAACTCAAGTGAGCGACACCGTGAACCGTCCAACCGATGATCCGCCGCCAAGTGGCGCCAGCTGGGCGATGGTCGCGGCGGCCTGGGTGCTGGTGGGGATCCCGCTGCTCTGGGGCATCGCCATCACGTTCAGGAAAGCGGCCCTGCTCTTCCGGTAGGATCCCGGCCACTTGACGGAAACGTCGAACCCGGGATATTGGTAGCACTCTGAAATGACAATACTGTCGCCAGTGCCCTGGTCGCGACAGCGCCGTCTCTCCACCGCCCCTCCGGGGCGGACCTTTGCAGTCCCTTCCGTTCCTTCTCTCATCAGGAGTGGTTACCCATGCGAATTCGCGCGCACTGGGCCGTCGCAGCCCTGCTCATCGGAGCCAGCGCTACGAGCCTTCCGGCCCAGGCCAATTGGACCACGTACGGTGGCAACATGTGGAATCAGCGGTACTCCACGCTGACCCAGATCAATGCGACCAACGTCCGCAGCCTGGTTCCGCGGATGGTGTTCCAGACCGGCATCAGCCGCCTCGGCAGCTTCGAGACCACACCGGTCGTGATCGACAACATGATGTACGTCACCACCCCGTTCAACACCGCCATCGGTTACGACCTGAGCACCGGCAAGCAGGTCTGGCGCTACGAGCACAAGCTCGGCACCACCATCACCTGTTGCGGCCCGAACAACCGCGGCGTCGCGGTCCACGGCCCGCACGTCTACATGGGCACCATGGACGCCCGGCTGGTCGCCCTCGACCGGATGACCGGCGAAGTGGCGTGGGATATCGAGGTCGCTGATCCGGCCTACGGCTACAGCATCACCGCCGCTCCGCTCGTCGTGGACGACATGGTGCTGATCGGCGTCTCGGGCGGCGAGTACGGCATTCGCGGCCACGTGACCGCCTACAATGCGGTGACCGGCGAGCAGATGTGGCGCTGGTATTCGATTCCCGCCCCCAAGGGCGATCCCACCTTCGACGCCGTCGCCCCCAACGGCTGGTGGGGCAACTGGGTCGGCAGCACGCCGGATGGCGCCGACCTGCACCGGAACATCGCCGCCGAGAAGGCGGACAGCGCCAAGCACGCCGATGCGTGGACCCGCGGCGGCGGCGGCGTCTGGATGACCCCGGCCTATGACAAGGATCTCGGCATGATCTACGTCGCGGTCGGCAATCCTTCGCCGGACCTCGATGGCGGCATCCGCCCCGGCGACAATCTCTACACCGATTGCGTCGTCGGCATCGATGCGAAGACCGGCAAGACCAAGTGGTACTATCAGACCGTACCGCACGACGTCTGGGACCTCGACGCGGTCTCCCCGCCAGTGGTCACCATGATCGGCGGCCGCAAGGTCGTCGTGCACGCCGGCAAGACCGCGTGGGCCTACGTCCTCGATGCGGCCACCGGCAAGCTGGTCCGCCGCACCGAGAACTTCACCCCGCAGGAGAACATCTTCGCCCTGCCGTCCGCCGAGGGCACCCGCATGCTCCCCGGTGCCAACGGCGGCGCCGAATGGTCGCCGATCGCGGTGGATCCGAAGTTGAACTACGCCTTCGTCGCGGGACTGCACCAGCCGATGAACTACATCACCCACACCGCGCCGTACGAGAAGGGCCGTCTCTGGCTCGGCTCCGCCTTCGTGGCGATCGCGGGTGAAGAGCAGTACGGCACCTACACCGCCCTGAATCTGGCGACCGGCAAGGTGGTGTGGCAGAACAAGGTGGCCCAGCCCATGATGGGTGGTGGCCTCGCCACGGCGGGCGGCCTCACCTTCACCGGCGAGGGCAATGGCAATTTCAACGCCTACGCCTCGGGTACCGGCAAGCTCCTGTGGCAGTTCAACGCCGGCGCCGGCTGCAACAGCGCCCCGATGAGCTTCTCCTTCAAGGGCGAACAGTTCATCGGTGTGGCCTGCGGCGGCAACTTCCAGCTCAACTTCCCGCTGGGCGCCGGCGTCTTCATCTTCGGCCTGCCGAAGCCGTACATGGCAGCGATGGCGCACTGAGATCGCAGTTGCACTAGTTTTACTGGCGGGAGCATCCCCTCGGGGGTGCTCCCGCCACTTTCTTGTCGGGAGAACCTGCATGCGCCGGTGGATCATCGCCCTGCCCCTTGGTTTCAGCGCCCTGTTCGGGAACCCGCTCTCCGCCCAGGCGGCCACCGCGGCACCGGGCCCTGATCCGACCTGGCTCGAGTGGAACGCCACAACCAGGACCGCCAAGTTCAAGCTCGTCGCCGGGATTCCCGGCCGAGCCAAAAGCCCGTTCAACTTCAACGGCTACACCGATGGCGAGTTGACCCTGGTCGTTCCGCTCGGCAGCACGGTGGTCATGAACTTCGTGAACGATGACGGGACCCCGCATAGCGCCCAGATCATCAACAGCGGCGGCACCATGCCGAACATGGCGATCGACGTGGCCGCCATTCCCCGTGCCTACAGCAAGCAGGCGGGCGAAGGCATCGGACAGTTCGGCACCGACATCCTGCGGTTCACCGCCGCGCCGGCGGGCGACTACCTGATCTTCTGCGGGGTACCCGGTCATGGACTGTCGGGGATGTGGATCCGCTTCGCCGTGAGCCCGACCGCGCAGGCACCGGCGCTGATTGAAACACCAAAGTCGGCGCGGGGCGCTGGGCGGTAGGCGGGGGGAGCGTCCAACAGTGGCCACCTCGGGGAGCACCAGTTCGTGACAGGCGCAAGCATGCGATCTCGATTCCTCCCCCCGCCCGCCACCGCCTGCTCCCCAC
>JAWXBX010000063.1:0-28940 GCA_034440415.1 Gemmatimonadota bacterium
ACCGTCGAGCAGCCCCACGACTTCGGCAGACGTCGGCAGGCAGGTGAGCACGACATCCGCGCCGGCCACCGCAGCGCGCGGGGTTGCGGCGACCCGGCTCGGGTATGTCCGGGCGAACTCTTCCGCCCGTGCCGGGGTGCGGTTCCAGACGGTGAGCTCCCCCGCACGCGCGAGGTGCATCGCCATGCGGCGGCCGATGGCGCCCAGTCCGAGAAAGGCGAGGCGCACCGGCTCAGGCCTGCCCGGCCGTGACGCTCCGCTGGCCCAGCTCGCGATCGAGCATGACGAGCGCGGCCTGGTTGTCACCCACGCGGCGGACGCTTTCCAGCACGTGGCTCGAGTTCTTCTCCTCCTCGACCTGCTCGGTGATGAACCACTCGAGGAACACCTGGCTGGCGAAATCCTTCTCCTCCAGGGCGAGGCCATAGACCTCTTCGATGCTCTTCGTGACGCTCTGCTCGTGCTGCTTCACCTTCTCGAACACCTCCAGCACGGTGGCGAAGTCGGTGGCCGGGCCAGCCAGCGACTGCAGCCGGACCCGGCAGCCCCGGTCGATCAGCTGATCGAAGATCTTCATGGCATGCATGGACTCCTCCCGAGCCTGCAACCGGAGCCAGGCCGCGAAGCCGGGCAGAGTCTGATCCTCCATCCATGCCGCCATCGAGAGATAGGTGTAGGCGGACTCGAATTCCTTGCGCACTTGATCGTTCATCGCCTGCTGCAGGACGGTCGTCGGCTTCATGGTCTCACTCCGGGAATGGTGTTGAGCGGGATGAACGGTAGCGGGGGAAGGGGAAAGGGAGAAGGCGGGGAGGCAGCCCGCTGGAACTGAGGGTTTCGACTGGACCGGACGGGTGGCCGGAGGACGACCGGGAGGGCAGATTGTGGGAGGGCCGGATCCCAGGGATGGCCCATGAATCCCCCGCAGAGTCAGGCCGATGCCGCCCAGGATCATGCACGTTGACCTCGACGCGTTCTTCGTCGAGGTATGCCGCCAGCGCCACCCGGAGCTGCGCGCCCTGGACCTGCTCGTGGTGGGCGGGCGCCGGGAGAGCCGCGGCGTGGTGCAGTCGGCCAGTTACGGTGCACGTGCCTTCGGAGTTCGCTCCGGCATGCCGATCGCCCAGGCGGTGCGGCTGTGCCCCGGTGCGACATTCTTTCAGGGTGACTTCGATCACTACCGTGAAGCATCGCGCACGGTGCGACAGCTGCTGACCGGCTACTCCCCAACAGTGGTGATGGCCTCACTCGACGAAGGCTACCTCGACTTTACCGGTACCGAGCAGCTCTATCCGCACTCCCTCCTTCCCGTGGCAGAGCGGCTCCGAGCGCGAATCTCGAGCGCCACCGGCCTCGACTCGAGCGTCGGAATCGGACCCAACCGCATGGTCGCCAAGCTCGCGTCCGACTACGCCAAACCGCGCGGCATCTGCGAAGTGCGCGCCGGCTGGGAGGCGGGATTCCTGGCCGGCCTTGAGCTGCGAGCGTTGCCCGGCATCGGACCGCGCACGGCTGAGCGGCTGACACGGCTCGGGCTGACCGAAGTGCATCAGGTGCAGGAGAAGTCCGAGGCGGAGCTGACGAGACTGCTGGGCGATTTCGCCCGCGAACTCAAGTACCGGGCCCATGGCGGAGGCTCGGCCGGACTGCATCCCGAACGGCAGGCCCGCTCGGTGAGCCGGGAGACCACCCTCAGCCGCGACACCTCGGACGAGCGCTCCCTTGACCGGCTGCTGGTCAAGTTTGTCAGTGTGATCGCCGGTCAGCTCCGCTCCGAGGGCCATGTGGCCCGCACCATCGTGCTGAAGCTGCGCCACGCCGACTTCCATACCGTGACCCGCCGGCACACCCTGCCCCAGGGCACCGACCTCGATCAGGAGCTGCTGGCCCCCGCGCGGGAACTGTTTCGCCCCGCCTTCGCGGAGGCCCGGCGCCGCCAGCAGGCCATCCGCCTGATCGGGGTGGCGGCGACCGGCCTGAGCCAGTCCGCACCAGGTGACCTCTTCGAGCCGCCCGCACGCACCCGGCTGCGCGAGCTGACTCACGCAGTCGATCAGGTGCGGGCCCGTTTCGGCTTTAATGCCGTCACCCCGGCCGAGACACTCGGCCTTCCCCGGCGGAAACGCGAATGACCCGCTGCCGTGCCCTGCAGCTCGCCGCGATCACCACGCTGAGCGTGACAGCCTCCCGGTCCCTCCCCGCGCAGGAAACGACGGCACTCCTCAGCAGCTGCCTCGGCGGCGAAACGGCCGACTGCGTGCTCGTCGCGCCCCGGCTGGCGAGCGGCAGCGGCGTCGAGGCCGATCCCGACCGGGCCGCCCGCCTGCTGCTGCTGGCCTGCGATCTCGAGAACGGGAGCGGGTGCGCCGAACTGGGGCGGTGGTACAGCCGGGGGTTGCACGTCAGCAGCGACCCGAGCCGGGCCATCGCCCTGTTCCGGCGCGGGTGTGAGGTGGGCGACGGGGGCGCCTGCAACGAGGCGTCGCTGGTCTACGAAGCCGGCAACAGCGTGGTACCGAACATGGGCTCCGCCGCGAGTTATGCCGACCGGGCCTGCACGCTGAATGCGCGGCCGGCCTGCCTGCGACTGGCGGAATGGCTGGAGCGGGGAGCCGGAATCAGTCCCGATCTGGGACGGGCGGCGGGGCTGTACCAGAAGGCCTGCGATCTGGAGGATGCCAACGCCTGCGTCCGGCTGGGCGTAATGTCCGAGGAGGGACGGGGGGTCGACCGGAGCGAAGCACGAGCCCTGGTGCTGTATCGGCGGGCCTGCCGCATCGGGAACGCGGCGGCTTGCCGACTGCCCCTGCTGCTCCGCGAAGGGGTCGAACCCTAGAAATCCTTCGCTTCGAACTTGAGGCCTACCGAACCGCTTTCCCGATCCACTGCCCGGCCGAGCTCGCGAAACGTCGCGCTTCCACCGGCCGGCGTGGTGGCCTGCACCGCGCTGTTGAGGAACAGCGGGTAGTACCCGATCCGTGCCCGCACCGCCCCCGGCGGCACCCGGCAGCCGCACGCCACTGCCTTGACGGAACCGGCATTGATGACGATCGCCAGCGCCTGATCGGTGGTGTTGGTGATCAGTGGGGCGAAGACCGGCTCCGAGGCACTCCCCGCATCGATCACCCGCAGCACCTCACCCCGGGGGGCGCGCTCGCTCAGCGTTCCCTGCAGCGCCACGCCGAGCGGCTCGCCGGCCGGACCGCTGGGCCGCACCAGGTACCATGGGGAGGCAAGCGGCGCATCACGGGGGATCTTCTCCCGTACCGTCGATCCGGCACCGACTTCGACCTGCTTCCCGCCGAGGGAGAACCGGACCGGCTCGACCAGCCGGTTTTCCACCACGAGTGTCGCGGAGTGCGGCATGAGCCCCCACGCGACCGCGCCAAGCACCGGCAGCAGGAGCAGGAGCCACGGCAATCGCGATCGCGGAACGGGGGCGGTCGCGATGGCGGAGGTGGCGGTCTTCACCGCGCCCGCCGCCGGACCGGAGAGCGGCCGGGCCGTTCCTCTGGCAGCCGATTGCTCCGCGCTCGGCATCTGGACCGTGGCCTCCTCGTTGCCGAGCTGACGCGCGACCCGCTCCGCGCTCACCACCTCCTGCGACCCGGAGAGGCGGCCGCTGGTGAGCGCGTCGAGCATCATCGCCGCCGACTGGTAGCGCTCTGCCGGACGCTTCGCGAGGCAGCGGACGATCAGGTCGGACAACCACCGCGGGATCCGCGCGTTCTTGGCGCTCGCGACCGGTGCCGGCTCACTGAGGTGCTTGCCGACGATTTCCTGCGAACTCTCCCCCTCGAAGGGCGGCGTGCCGGTGACCATCTGGTACAGCACCGCACCCACCGCGTAGAGATCGGACCGCGCGTCGACATCCCCCTGCCCCAGCGCCTGTTCCGGACTCATGTACTGCGGCGTGCCGACGACGAAACCGGTCTGCGTCTGGTGCCCCGCGCCATCGAGCCGCTTAGCGATGCCGAAGTCGACCAGCAAGGGCCGGCCGCTGCTCGCCTCGATCATGATGTTGTCGGGCTTGATGTCGCGATGAATCAGCCCCTGGCCGTGCGCGTGGGACAGCGCTTCCAGCAGCGGCTTCAGCAGCGCGACCGCCCGCTCAGGGGTGAGCGCCCCCTGCCGGCGGAGCAGCGCGGCGAGCGACTCGCCCTCCACAAAAGGCATGGCGTAGTAGGTGAGCCCCTCGCCTTCGCCCACGAAATGAATGGGCAGAATGTTGGGGTGGGCCAGCCTGGCGATCGACCGGGTTTCCTGCCGGAAGCGGTCGAGCATTCCAGCCGACCAGGCGACGTCCGGCTTGAGCACCTTGACCGCGAGGCTGCGCTCGAGGTCGGTGTCCCATACCTCGTAGACCTGGGCGAACCCCCCCTCGCCCAGCAGCCGACGGACCTGGTACTTGGCACCGAGCGCACGGGAGAGCCGGTCGACCACGTCGACCGCGAGCGACGCGGTCGCCCCGACCGGACCGGCCCCGGTGCGGCTGCCGCAACCTGAGCAGTACAGGGCACCCTCAGGCACGGGGGTCTGGCAGGTGGCACAGGGGGTGTCGGGCATGGTGGCAATCTAGGGTAGCCATCAGCCGTCAGCCATCAGCCATCAGCCGTCAGCCGTCAGCCATCAGCCGTCAGCCGACAGCCGTCAGCCGACAGCCGTCAGCCGTCAGCCGACAGCCGTCTGCGGTTGGCCGCCGGGCTACTGGTCCATATCAATCGATCTTCCCCGTTCCCCATTCCCGATTCCCGCCCTACCTTCTGGCCCATGCCTCGCCCCCGCAGCGTGACCCTCCGATTTCTGGCCGAACCGATCCACGTCAATTTCGGCGGGAAGGTGCACGGCGGCTCGGTGATGAAGTGGATCGACCAGGCCGGCTACACCTGCGCCGCCGGCTGGACCGGTGACTATTGCGTGACGGCGTATGTGGGAGGAATCCGCTTCCTCGAGCCCATCAGCGTAGGCGAACTGGTCGAGGTGCGCGCGCTGCTGATCCAGACCGGACGAACCAGCATGAATGTCGCGATCGACATCTATGCGGGAAACCCGAAGGAAGTTGAACACCGCCGAGCCTGCCATTGCGTGATGGTGTTCGTCGCGGTCAGCCAGGAGGGCCGGCCGAAGGAGGTCCCCGCCTGGGTGCCGACCACCCCGATCGATCAGGCACTGGAGGCCTACGCCCTCCGACTGCAGGAGGTCCGCAAGGGGCTGGACCAGGAGATCGAGGAGCAGCTCCGGCTGCTGGACCAGCACCCGCCCACGACCGAGCGCCGCTAGCTGTTTGCTTCTATAAGGGATGGAGGCAGCGAGGCAGCCCCTCCGAAGCGCCTGGCAGAGAAGACACCGGCGCCACAGCGCACTCTAGACCGCTCTCCATTTTGAGCGGTTTTTGCTTTTTCATTGGCCAAACAGTGGATTATGGTTGCGTTTCTACCATTTATGCTTACTAGTATGTGCATTATCTGCATAAACAGCTTGACGTCTACACATAGGATGGATACATTGAGCCCCGGTGATCGTGCTGGCAGGCACATCCAGCACGATTCCCCACTTCGGATCGCCATTGGGCGCTCCCGCCATGCTCACCCCGACCCGAGACCCCACGATGCGACGACCCTGGCTGCCCCTCGCCCTCGTCGGTCTGGCCCTGCCTGTGGCACTTGCCGCACAGGCTGCGACTGCCGACTCCCTCGCCACCGTTGCTGCCGCCGCACCTGCGGCGATCGCGACGACCACGGATTCACTGGCGCGGGTGGCGAATACCAACGCGGTCGCCGCGGGGGTAGCGGTCAATTTCGTCTGGACCCTGGTCGCCGGGTTTCTCGTCATGCTGATGCAGCTCGGCTTTGCCATGGTCGAGACCGGTTTCACCCGCGCCAAGAATGCGGCGCACACCGTCACCATGAACTTCATGGTCTACGGCGTCGCCATGATCGCCTACTGGGCCTGCGGCTTCGCGATCCAGGCCGGTGGTCTGGGACCGATCCTCACCCTGGGCCAGACGGCTGAGACGGCGACCCTCACCAAGGCGGTGAGTGTGACCCTGGGCGGCCATAGCTGGAATCTGATGGGCTACTCCGGCTTCTTCCTCTCCGGCGTCAACTACACCGCCGCCATCTTCACCTACTTCCTGTTCCAGATGGTGTTCATGGACACCACCGCGACCATTCCCACCGGCGTGCTCGCCGAGCGGTGGAAGTTCGCGTCGTTCCTGGGACTCAGCCTGTTCATCGGCGGCATCATCTACCCGCTCTACGCCAACTGGGTCTGGGGCGGGGGCTGGCTCTCCCAGCTCGGCAGCAACCTCGGGCTGGGTCACGGGCATGTCGACTTCGCCGGCTCCTCCGTGGTGCACCTGACGGGCGGCGTGATCGGCTTGGTCACCGGCCGGCTGCTCGGTGCGCGGCGCGGCAAGTACGGCCCGAACGGACAGGTCAACGCCATACCGGGTCACAATATCCCGATGGCGATCTTCGGCACCTTCGTGCTCTGCTTTGGCTGGTTTGGCTTCAATGCCGGCAGCACGCTCGCCGGCACGGACCTGCGCATCGGGGTCGTGGCCGCCAATACGATGCTGGCTGGGGCGGCGGGTAGCATTACCGCGATGATCTACATGTGGGCCCGTTACGGGAAGCCGGATCCCTCGATGCTGGCCAATGGGATGCTCGCCGGTCTGGTGGCGATCACCGCACCGTGCGCCTTCGTCACCGCGCCTGTCGCCGTGCTCATCGGTTCAATCTCGGGAGTGCTGGTGTGCTGGGCGGTCTACTTCGTGGAACGCACACTGCGAATCGACGATCCCGTCGGTGCGATCGCGGTTCACGGCGTCAATGGCGCCTGGGGCGTCCTGGCCCTCGGCCTGTTCGCGGATGGCACCTACGGCGATGGCTGGAACGGGGTCGCCGGAGGGGTGCGGGGGCTCTTCTACGGCGATGCGGCGCAACTCGGAGCCCAGGTGATTGGCATCGGCACCAACATCATCGCGGTCGGGGCCATGACCTTCGTGGCGTGGCGGATCATCGGCGTGGTCGTGGGCGGACACCGCGTCTCGGTCGAGGCGGAAGAGCTGGGACTCGACCTGCCGGAAGTCGGCGCGCTGGCCTATCCGGATGCCACGAACATCTCCTCCTCGGTGGTGTTGGCGTCTTCGGTTCCCGGCACCAAGAAGGCCGCGGCCTGAGCCGCTCGGACAGATCCCTTTCGGATGGCGGGTAGTCAGGCGGAACCACACCCTGCGCTGGGTGGCCTGACTGGAGTCGTCGGGCTACCCGCTGTCCTTTCCTCTCTCGTCGTGGAGCACTGACATGAAACTCATCACTACGGTCATCCGGCCGGACAGACTCGCCGAGGTCAAGGCCGCGCTCTTCCGCGCTGGTGTCACCGGCATCACGATTTCCCGCGTCAGCGGGCATGGCGGCGAAAAAGAGCTGGTGGAGATGTACCGGGCCACGAGCGTCGTCCTCGAGTTCCGGGAGAAGGTCAAGATCGAGATCGCGGTCTCCGAGCCCTTCGTCGAGCCCACCATCCAGGCGATTCTGGCGTCGGCCCGCACCGGCGAAGTGGGCGACGGCAAGATCTTCGTCCAGGCGCTGGAGCGGGTCGTCCGGATCCGGACCGGCGAGTCGGACAACGCCGCGCTCACGCCGATCACGGCGGACGAGGTGCAGCGCCACGCCTTGCAGGACAAGATGGCCCTCGCCAGGTAGGCGCGGGAGGGACAAGACCACAGTAAACCGCAGGGGGCCAACAGCCCCCTGTTTCCGTTCGCGGGATGGCGTACATTCCCCTGATTCACGCGTGCTGTCCTCTCATCCCCGCCAGCCATGACCGACAACCTCCGCTCCCGCGCCATCACCCAGGGTGTCCAGCGAACGCCGAACCGCGCGATGCTGCGAGCCGTGGGCTTTGGCGACGGGGACTTCGACAAGCCGATCGTCGGTATCGCCAACGGGTACAGCACGATCACGCCATGCAACGCCGGGCTCGATGTGCTGGCCCGGCGCGCCGAGGTGGCGGTCAAGTCCTCCGGCGGCATGCCGCAGCTGTTTGGCACCATCACCGTGAGCGACGGCATCTCGATGGGCACGGAGGGAATGAGGTACTCGCTCGTCTCCCGCGAGGTGATCGCCGACTCGATCGAGACCGCCTGTGGCGCCGAGAGCATGGACGGCGTGGTCTGCGTCGGCGGGTGCGACAAGAACATGCCCGGTGCCATGATCGCGATGGCACGGATGAACATTCCCGGCATCTTCGTGTACGGCGGCACGATCAAGCCGGGCCATCTGCACGGTCGGGATCTCACGGTAGTGAGCGCCTTTGAGGCGGTCGGTCAGCATAGTGCGGGGAAGCTCTCCGATGCCGCCCTGCTCGACATCGAACGCCATGCCTGCCCGGGCATCGGATCCTGCGGCGGCATGTTCACCGCGAACACGATGTCGTCACTCTTCGAGGCGATGGGGATGAGCCTGCCCTACTCATCCACCATGGCAGCGGAGGACGGAGAGAAGGCGGAGAGCGCGGCGGAGTCGGGCCGCGTGCTGGTCGAGGCCATCAAGGCACAGCGGCTTCCACGGCAGATCCTGACACGCCACGCCTTCGAAAATGGCATCGCCGTCTGCATGGCGCTGGGTGGCTCCACCAACGCCGTCCTCCACCTGCTGGCGATCGCCCATTCCGCCGGCGTGTCGCTCGTCCTGGACGACTTTGAAACGATTCGCGCCAGGGTCCCGGTGCTCGCGGACCTCAAGCCTTCCGGCCGCTACGTCGCGACCGACCTCCACCGCGCCGGCGGCGTTCCACAGGTCATGAAGATGCTGCTGGCCCACGGGCTGCTGCACGGCGACGCGCTGTCCATCACGGGAAAAACGCTTGCGGAGGTGCTGCGGGACGTCCCGAAGGAGCCGCGGGCCGACCAGGATGTGATCCGTCCGTGGAATCGCCCGATGTATGCCCAGGGCCACCTGGCCATTCTCCGGGGCAACCTGGCCCCTTCCGGCAGCGTGGCAAAGATCACCGGGGTGAAGCAGCCGCGGATGACCGGCCCGGCCCGGGTCTTCGATTCGGAGGAGGAGTGCCTGGCGGCGATCCTCGGTGGGAAGATCATGGCGGGCAATGTCCTGGTTATCCGCTACGAGGGTCCGAAGGGGGGACCAGGAATGCGGGAGATGCTGTCGCCCACCTCCGCGATCATCGGCGCGGGCCTGGGCGATTCGGTCGGCCTCATTACCGACGGCCGCTTTTCTGGCGGGACGTATGGCATGGTGGTGGGTCATGTCGCACCCGAAGCGGCGGTCGGTGGAACGATCGCGCTGGTGCAGGAAGGAGATGCCATTACCATCGACGCCGAGAAGCGCCTGCTGCAGCTGGAAGTGTCGGAGGAGGAGATCGCGCGGCGGCGGGCCGCCTGGCAGCCACGCGTGAGCCGCTATTCTCGCGGCGTACTGGCCAAGTACGCGAAGTTGGTCTCGAGTGCCGAGCTGGGGGCAGTCACGGATCTACCGTAACGCGCAGGTACGGCGAGCAGGCCACCGGGGCCGGCCGTGCGAGCGCACCGCCGGCCCGCGTCGTCAGTGCTGGTGGGGGATCGGCAGCATCAGGGTGAACTTCAGCATCTGGTCCGGCACCCGGCTGAGGTCCGCTTCGGTGAGCTGGGGTGCCCGAATCCCGATCGAGTGCCGGAGTTCGGCATTGAACGGCTTCTGGATCTCCAGTGCGCATGCCTCGCAGATGTAACCATCAACGGTGCCGAACAAAGTGAGCCGAACGGGTTGGCCGTCGCGCTCGAGGGCGGGATGGACATGACACGTCTGGCACAACATGGGGTGGCTCCGGGTGAAGGGTGGCGCGTCCGGCCTGGGGAAGCGACAGAGCCCATGACGAGTGCAGGTCGCCGCAGGTTCCAGCCGGCGCTCCGGGCTCAGGCCTGGATCCGGTCCGCGATCTGGCGGGCCATCGCCCGCGTCCCGACCACGGCGTCACCCGGTTCCGCGATGTCCGCCGTCCGAAACCCCGCGGCGATGGTGGCGGTGATCGCCTGATCGATCGCCGCGGCCGCGGCTCCCTCTCCCAGCCCGTGGCGCAGCAGCATGGCGGCGCTGGCAATGGTACCAATCGGGTTGGCCACGTCTCTTCCCGCGAGCGGCGGCGCGGAGCCGTGGATCGGCTCGAACAGCCCCGGTCCGTCGCCCAGCGAGGCTGACGGCAGCAGTCCCAGGCTGCCGACCAGCACCGCGGCCTCATCGCTGAGGATGTCGCCGAAGAGGTTTTCGGTGAGGAGGACGTCGATCGATCCAGGGTCGCTGACCAGCCGCATCGCCGCAAAGTCGACGTAGATGTGCTCCAGCGTCACATCGGGATAGGCCGGCGCCATCTCCGTGACCACCGTCCGCCAGAGCTGACTCGTTTCCAGCACATTCGCCTTGTCCACCGACAGCAGCCTCTTCCGGCGGCCGCGCGCCGAGGCGAAGGCGACCCGTGCCACCCGTTCGACCTCCGCCCGGGAATACCGCAGGGTATTGACCGCGTTCACCCCATCATTGCCACGGGGCTCGCCGTAGTAGAGACCGCCAGTCAGCTCCCGCACGATCAGCAGGTCGGTGTGCTCCAGCAGTTCCGGCCTGAGCGGTGAACGATTGCGGAGCGGCGGATGGATCATCACCGGACGCAGATTGGCGTAGACGCCCAGCAGCTTTCGGAGGGCCAGCAGTCCGGTCTCGGGCTTCTGGTGGCGCGGCGCGGCATCGAGACTGGGATCACCAACCGCGCCGAGCAGGACGGCATCCGCCCGCTGGACGGCGGCCCGGGTCGCCGGGGGGAGAGGATCCCCGGTGGCGTCCACCGCGGCGGCGCCGATCAAACCGTGTTCCAGCTGAAGGTCGAGCCCGAACATCTCGCTGGCTGCCGCCAGGACCTGCAGCGCCGCGGTGACGACCTCCGGCCCGATCCCGTCGCCCGGCAGGACCACGATGTGCCGAGTGCTCATGCCTCGATCCGGGAGCGGAGGGCGTCGCGCCGCCGCTCGTAGGCCGTGATCTCCGTGTGCAGCAGCAGGGTCCGCCCGATCTCGTCCAGGCCCTGCAGCAGCGATTCGCGGCGGTAGGCATCGAGGGTGAAGCCGGCACGGAACCCCGCCTCGTCAATGACCTCACACGACGTCAGGTCGACCGTCAGCTGGAATGGCGCCGCACCCAGTGCCGCCCGGCGGAACAACTCCGTGATTTCGGCCGCCGTGAGCCGGACCGGGAGGATCCCGTTCTGGCAGCAGTTGCTGAAGAAGATGTCGGCGAATGATTCGGCAATGATGGCCCGAAAGCCAAACTCGCCCAGCGCCCACGGGGCGTGCTCGCGCGAGGAACCACAGCCGAAGTTGACGCCGGCCAGCAGAATGCTGGCCCGTGCAGTCCGTGGCTGGTTCAGCACGAAGGCCGGATTCGGTGTGCCGTCCGGCTGATAGCGCCAGTCGTGGAACAGCGCCACGCCGAATCCGGTGCGTTCCACCCGTTTCAGGAACTGCTTGGGGATGATCTGGTCGGTATCGACATTGGCCCGCTGGAGCGGGGCGACGATGCCGGTGTGGGTGGTGAAGGGGGTCATGGGGTTGAGCCGTCAGCCGTCGGCCGTCAGCCTTCAGAGGTGAAAAGTGTGGACCGACTCGCGGGATCGGTTCCGCAGTGACTGACGGCTGACGGCTGAGGGCTCACCACAGCATGCCTGACGCTGGCCTCGAGATGCCGCACATCCACCAGACACCCCGTCACCGCCGCCGCCGCCGCCATCGCCGGGCTCATCAGGTGGGTGCGGCCGCCCTTGCCTTGCCGGCCCTCGAAGTTGCGGTTCGACGTCGCCGCACAACGCTCCCCGCTCGCCAGAATGTCGGGGTTCATGCCAAGACACATGGAGCAGCCGGCGTTGCGCCACTCGAACCCGGCCTCCAGGAAGACCTGATCGAGCCCCTCCCGTTCCGCCTGGAGCTTCACCGGCATCGAACCGGGGACGATCATTGCCCGAACCCCCGGCGCCACGGTGCGGCCGCGCACCACGTGCGCCGCCTCGCGGAGGTCGTCGATCCGCCCATTGGTACAGCTGCCGATGAAGACCCGGTCGATGGGCAGCCCTGCGAGAGGAGCCCCCGCGGTCAAGCCCATGTATTCCAGCGCGCGGAGCATCGCTTCGCGCTCATCGGGGGAACTGGCCCCGGCCGGATCAGGCACCCGCCCGGTGATCGGGGCCACCATGCCCGGGCTGGTGCCCCAGCTGACCATCGGGACGATCGTCGAGGCGTCGATCTCGACGACGCGATCGTAGCTGGCGCCGGGATCGGTCACCAGCGTGCTCCACCGGTCGACCGATGCCGTCCAGGCCCGGCCACGCGGTGCATGCGGCCGGTCCATCAGGTAGGCGAATGTCGTCTCATCCGGTGCGATCATCCCCGCCCGCGCGCCCGCCTCGATCGACATGTTGCAGATGGTCATGCGCCCTTCCATCGACAACCCGCGTATCGCGGGCCCGGTGTATTCGATGACATGCCCCGTCGCCCCGGCGGTCCCGATCCGGCCGATGAGGGCCAGAATCAGGTCCTTGGCGCCGACGCCGTGCCCCGGTACGCCGGTAAACCGCGCCTCGAGCGTGCGCGGCCGGGGAAAGATCACCGTCTGCGTGGCCAGGACATGCTCCACGTCGCTGGTTCCGATTCCGAAGGCCAGCGCCCCGAATGCCCCATGGGTCGAGGTGTGCGAGTCGCCGCAGACGATCGTCATTCCCGGCTGGGTCAGCCCCAGCTCGGGCCCGATGACATGCACGATGCCCTGCTGCGGTGAGGCGAGATCGTACAGCTCGATCCCGTAGGCGCGCGCATTCTCCAGCAGCAAGTCCACCTGTCGGCGCGAGACCGGGTCCACGATGTCAAACCGCTGCGCGTCGGTCGGCACGTTGTGGTCAACGGTTGCGACCGTGAGGTCGGGCCGGCGCACCGGCCGCCCGGCCAGGCGCAATCCCTCGAAGGCCTGGGGCGAGGTGACCTCATGCACCAAGTGCAGGTCGACGTACAGCAGCGCCGGCCCGCCGGGCACCTGATGGACGATGTGGGCATCCCACAGCTTTTCGAACAGCGTGCGCGACATCAGCGACCCGCGGGCACCGGCGCCTTGGGACGGGCGGCGACGGCAGCCGCAGCCTGGCGCGCCTTGCCCTCCTCCGACCATGGCATCATGGCGCGGAGCTCGGGGCCGACCTTCTCGATCAGGTGGTTGGCATCCGCCTGACGCATGCGCGCGAAATTGCCGCCCCCGCCCCGGTGCTCCGCCAGCCACTCCCTGGCGAACTGACCGCTCTGGATTTCGGCGAGGATCTTTCGCATCTCCTGGCGTGTCGCCTCCGTGATGATCCGCGGACCGCGGGTGTAGTCCCCATACTCGGCCGTGTCACTGATGGAATAGCGCATGTACTTGAGACCGCCGCTGTAGATCAGGTCCACGATCAGCTTGAGCTCGTGCAGACACTCGAAGTAGGCCATCTCCGGCTTGTAGCCCGCTTCGACCAGCGTCTCGAATCCGGCCTTGATCAGCTGCGAGACGCCGCCGCACAGCACGACTTGCTCGCCGAACAGGTCCGTCTCGGTCTCTTCCTTGAAGCTGGTCTCGATCACCCCGGCCCGGGTGCAGCCGATCCCGGCGGCATAGGCCAGTGCGTTCGCCAGCGCCTTGCCGCTCGCATCCTGGTGGATGGCCACCAACCCTGGCACGCCGCGCCCCGCCTGGAACTCGCTCCGCACCAGGTGGCCGGGGGATTTGGGTGCGATCATCGACACGTCGACCTCGGCCAGCGGCGTGATCTCGTTGAAATGGATATTGAATCCGTGGGCGAACATCAGCGTCTTGCCCCGCCCCAGTGCCGGCGCGATCGATTCATCGTAAATGGTCCTACAGTCCTGGTCGGGCACCAGCATCATGATGGTGTCGGCCGCGCGGGCGGCTTCCGCCACGCTGCGCACCTCGAGGCCCGCCGCTTCCGCCTTGCGCCATGAGGCGCCACCGGGCCGCAAGCCGACGATCACCTTGGCCCCGCTCTCCTGCAGATTGAGCGCGTGCGCATGGCCCTGACTGCCATACCCGATGATGGCGATGGTGCGTCCGGTCAGACGGGAGGCATCGGCATCGCGGTCGTAGTAGACCCGGACGCCCGCGGTTGGGTTGCTCATGGTAACTCCAGGGACATGGGGTGATTTCGAGCGGTATAACGGGTCAGGCCGTGATGGCCGAGTGCAGCCGAACAGTCGCCGCGACCAGCCGGGGCGATTCCGCAGGAACCTCGGCCGGACGGGACAGCGCGAGCGTCCCGCCCCGGGCGGTCTCCAGCACACCGAAGGGCTCGAGGGCGCGGAGCAGGGAGACCACCAGCGACGGCGCGCCGGTCACCTCCAGCGTCAGCTCATGGGGACTCTCGTCCACGACCAGCGCATCGTACAATGCGATCGTGTCGAACAGGCCGGCGAGGTGCGCCGTGGCCACCCGCACCCGGATCAGTGCATGCTCCCGCGCGGTGCAATCGACCTCGGCCTGTACCAGCACCTGCGCCACCCCGACCATTTTCCGCAGCTGGTTGGCCATGCGTTCGGTCGTCGCCGCCTCACCGCGGATGACGCAGGACAGCCGGTCCAGGCCCGGCCGCCCGCTGGGGCCCAGCACGAGGCTGGTCACCTCGAGATTCCGTCGCCGGATGATCCCGATGGCGCGGTTCAAGGCGAGGAGGTCATCGGGCAGCAGCGCGGTGACGACCAGCGAGGGCACGGGCGCGGTCATGAGGCGGGCGCGGCCATGGCTGGGGCGGATTCGATGGGCTCGGAGAGCGAGCCACCCGGCGGAATCATCGGGAAGACGTTCGCCTCCTGTTCAATCATGAACTCCACCAGCGCCGGCCCCGGCTCGCGCAGTGCACGCTCCACCGCCTGGTCGATCTGGCTGGCCTGCTCCACTCGATAGCCGGCGATACCATACGCCTCCGCCAGCTTCACGTAATCGGGACTCCAGATCGGGGTCGCCGAATAGCGGCGTCCGTGAAAGAATTGCTGCCACTGCCGCACCATGCCGAGGTAGCCGTTGTTGAAGATGGCCATCTTGACCGGGATGCCTTCCTGCACCATCGTGGCGATCTCCTGCATGTTCATCTGGAAGCCGCCATCCCCCGAGATGGCCCACACCGGCTCATCCGGCCGGGCGAAGTGCACACCCATCGCCGCCGGCACCGCGAACCCCATCGTCCCGAGCCCGCCGGAGGTGATGTGGCTGTTCGGCCGCTGGTAGGGGAACAGCTTGGCGACCCACATCTGGTGCTGCCCCACATCGGACACGATGGTGCAACGACCATCGGTGGCATCATTGATACCGGACAGGATCCGCTGGGGCGACATCTCGCCACGGAAGCTCTCATGCCGCTCGCGGGAGAACGCGTGGATCTCCTCTCGCCAGGCGTCGCAGGTGCCTGGCGCGACAGCCTCAAGGAGCCGGAGCGTGATCTCCCGGGCATCGCCGACGATGCCGACCGCCGCGGGTACGTTCTTCCCGATCTCCGACGGATCGAGGTCGACGTGAATGATCCTGGCCTGGGGCGCGAACCCCGTGGTGTTGCCGGTGACCCGATCATCAAAGCGCAACCCGATGGCGAGAATGACATCGGCGTGCTGGATCGCGCGATTCACATGCACTTCCCCATGCATACCGGGCATGCCCAGATGCAGCGGGTGGGCTTCGGGGAAACAGCTGATGCCAAGCAGTGTCGTGACGACGGGAATCCCGGTCTTTTCGGCCAGCGCCCGCACTTCGTCGTAGGCCCGGCTGAGGATCACGCCATGCCCCACCATCAGCAGCGGGCGACGCGCGGTCCCGAGGAGCCGTGCCGCGGTCTGAATGGCATCGTCCTGACGGAGTTGCGGCGCGGCGGCACTCCCGCGTCCAGTCCGGCCCCGCACATCGGGCCCGGCGTGATCCTCCCATTCGATCTTCTGGTTCTGCACGTCCTTGGGCACATCGACCAGCACTGGCCCCGGGCGGCCCTCGGTCGCGATGTAGAACGCCTCGCGGACCGTTTCGGCCAGCTCGGTGATATCCTGGACGAGCACGCTGTGCTTCGTGATCGGGAGCGTGATGCCGATGACGTCTGTTTCCTGGAACGCCTCCCGGCCGATCATCGCCCGGTTCACCTGGCCGGTGATCGCGACGAGCGGCGAGCTGTCCATCTGCGCTGTCGCGATCCCGGTGATCAGGTTGGTCGCGCCCGGGCCGGAGGTCGCCACGCAGACGCCGGGCCGACCTGACGCCCGGGCGTAACCGTCCGCCGCATGTGCGGCCGCCTGCTCATGCCGGACGAGCACATGCCGCAGTGCCGGAAACTCCGGCAGCGCGTGATACAGCGGCATGATGGCGCCGCCGGGATAGCCGAACAGTACCTCGACCCCCTGCTCTTCGAGCAGGCGGCACAACAACTGGGCCCCGGAGATCGGTTCGGTCATCGCGACCTGTCCTCGGTGGCTCCGGCCACCACCGGCATCAGACGCCCCACAGCTGCACCGCGTCATGTGCTTCCGCTTCGAGGTGTTCCGCGTGGCGCTCCTTGTTGAGCGCGTGGACCAGGGCGCGGGCGCTGGCCTCGACGATGTCGGTGGACGCGCCCTGCCCGGAGAGCGACTTGCCGCCGATGCGACACTGCAGGAACACCTGCCCCACCGAATCGCGGCCGGGCGTTACGGAACGCAGGGACAGGTTCGTCACCTCCACCGGCCGACCGAGGATTTCACTGATCGCCGCAAAGGCCGCCGCAATGGGTCCGTCCCCGCTGCCGGTGGCGGAACGATCCCCCACCCATGGGCCGGCCATCTGCACGGTGGCATCCGCCGGAATGCTGCCGCACGTCACCTTCAGCAGGTGAATCTGATAGGCCTCCGGGGCGTCATGGAAACTCTCGTGCATGAGTGCCAGCAGATCTTCATCGAGGATCTCGCGCTTGCGATCGGCGAGCGTGCTGAACTCCTTGTACAGCTGGGCCAGCTTCTCCTCGGTCAGCTCGTAGCCGAGCTCCTTGAACCGCCGCTCCAGCGCGTGCCGCCCCGAGTGCTTACCGAGCACCAGCGTCGAGCGAGGGATGCCGACCTCCTCGGGCCGCATGATCTCGTAGGTCAGGACGTTCTGGATGACGCCATGCTGATGGATCCCGGCCTCGTGCGCAAAGGCGTTTCGTCCGACGATCGCCTTGTTCGGCTGGGGAAAGCTGCCCGTGAGGTACGACAGGAGCTGGCTGGTCCGGTAAATCTCCTGGGTGTTGATCCGGGTGTGGAACTGCGCCATCTGGGGCCGGACCCGGCTGGCCATGACGATCTCCTCCAGCGCCGCATTCCCTGCCCGTTCTCCGATGCCATTGACGGTACACTCGACCTGACCGACACCCGCCTCGATGGCCGCCAGGGAATTGGCGACCGCCAGACCGAGATCGTCATGGCAATGTGCACTCCACACCACCCGCTCAGCGCCGTCTACCCGGCCCATGACCAGGCGAAACATCGCGGCGTATTCCTCAGGGAGCGCGTACCCGACGGTGTCGGGCAGGTTGATCGTGGTGGCGCCCTCGGCGATGGCCATCGCCACCATCTGGCAGAGATAGTCCCGATCGGTCCGGCTGGCGTCCTCAGCGGAGAACTCGACGTCGTCGGTGTAGGCGCGAGCCTGCCGGATCGAGCGACGGGCGAGCTCGATGGCATCCTCCCGGGTCATCCGCAGTTTGTGCTCCAGATGCAGATCCGACGTTGACAGGAAAATGTGGAGCCGGCCCCGCTCGGCGCCGCGGATCGCCTCGCCGGCGAGTTCGATGTCCCGCTGGTGGCAGCGGGCCAGTGCCGCGATGACCGGCCGCCGGATCTCCTGCACGACCTGCTGGACGCTGCGGAAGTCTCCCTCACTGGCGGAGGGAAAGCCGGCCTCCATGACATCGACGCCCAGGGCATCGAGCTGGCGGGCGAGCCGGAGCTTCTCGTCCGGCGTCATCGTATTGCCCGGGGCCTGTTCCCCATCGCGCAGCGTCGTATCGAAAATTGTGACGTTCCTGACCATGATCACACTCCACTTTCGTGCACAGTGGCACAAATAAAAACCGCGGACCTTCACGGGGTCCGCGGCAGGGGGCTGAAGTAGCGTCTCGGTTATGTCTCGAGCCCGTATGCGCCGCGATCCCCGTATCCGCCCCCAAGGAGGACGAGTACGAGGCTAATAAGGCCGAGGAGCAGCAGCGCAGCGGGCATGTATCTCTTCAGTATCGGCGTTTCGACACGACAACTTTATACCGGTCAAGGCCCTGCGAGATTACCGGCGACTGACAGGAAAGTCAAGAGCCCGGCCGTGGGGGGGACGCCCGGACGCCGGGGCTTGACCAGCAATCACCATCTTGTATATTTATTCACATGCCATCCAGTCGTCTCGCCGCGCTGATTACGACCCTCGCCCTCCCGCTCGGGAGCGGCCTGGAGTGCTGACGCGCGACACCGTCTGACACCCCCGGCCCGCTCGTTGACGAGCGGGCTTTTTTCTTGTCCCAGGGAGCCCTCATGCCGAGCCGCGACACGCCGACCGACTTGCGGATGCGCCATGCCCGAACCTCCCCAGTCCGGCGGGAACATGACGCCTGCGGGGTCGGGTTCGTGGCCCGCGCCACCGGAGAACGTTCGCATGAGATCGTCCGGATGGCCCTGCAGGCGGTCGGCCGGGTGGCGCATCGGGGGGCCGCCTCGATGGACAACTCGGGCGACGGCGCCGGCATTCTCACCCAGATCCCCGGCCGGCTCTTCCATCGGGAGGCGTATCGCCTGGGACTCAACCTGCAGCCAGGACAGCCGTTCGCCGTCGGCATGTTCTTCCTGCCGCCCGACCATGAATCACTGCACCGCGCCACCTTCCTCATCGAGGCGGTTCTGGCGCAAAACGGCCTGCCCTTTCTCGGCTGGCGCGATGTGCCCCACAATCCCAGCGCCCTCGGCCCGCAGGCCAGCGCGAGCTGCCCCGCCATTCGTCAGGCATTTGTCGGCCGACCCAGCACGGCGCCCGACGATGACGCGTGGGAACGGGCGCTCTACCTGGCGCGGCGTGATCTCGAGCGAGAAGCCGAACAACTGGAGCTGTCGCCGTTCTTCATCTGCTCCCTTTCCTGCCGCACGATTGTCTACAAGGCCCTGCTGACCGGCACCCTGCTGCCAGCCTTCTACCCCGACCTCCGCTATCCGGAATATGAGAGCGCGGTCGCAGTGTTTCACCAGCGGTACTCGACCAACACCCTGCCGAGCTGGGCGCTGGCCCAGCCGTTCCGGGTGATGGCTCACAACGGCGAGATCAACACCCTGTGGGGCAATCGCAATGCGATGGCGGGCCGGGAGGCGGATCTTGCTTCGCCGATCTGGGGCAACGACATCGAGCGGGTGAAGCCCGTCATCTGGCCGGGGGGCAGTGATTCAGCCGGCTTCGATAACACCATGGAGCTGCTGGTCCGGTCGGGGCGCGATGCGCTGCACACCATCATGATGCTCGTGCCGCAGGCCTGGGAGCGGTATCCCGACGTTGAACCCGCCATCCGCGATTTCTACCGCTTCCACGCCCACCTGACCGAGCCGTGGGATGGACCGGCGGCCCTGGCCTTCTTCGATGGCGTGATCGCCGGCGCGGCGACCGACCGCAACGGTTTGCGCCCCTGCCGCTACAAGGTCACCCGGGATCAGCTGGTGATCGCCGGCTCCGAGGTCGGGCTGGTGGATCTCGACCCCCGTGACGTGATCGAGAGTGGCCGGCTCGGCCCCTGCGAGTTCATCGCCGTGGACCTCACCACCGGGACGGTCCTGCGGAACATGGACGTGAAGCGACGGGTCGCCTCGCGCCAGCCGTACGGCCAGTGGTGCCGCGACAACATGCAGGTCCTCGAGCCGGACCCCGGCGCCCGCTTCATTCCCCTGCCCGCCGGCGAGCTCCTGCCGCGCCAGGTGTCATTCGGGTACGGCAACGAGGACGTGCGGTTCGTGCTGGAGTCGATGGGAGGCAGTGCAAGCGATGCGATCTGGAGCATGGGCGATGACACCCCGATTCCTCCACTTGCCAGTCAGCCCATCAGCCTCTACGCCTACTTCCGGCAGCGCTTCGCGCAGGTCACCAATCCGCCGATCGATCCGTTGCGCGAGTCGGTCGTCATGTCGCTCCGAAGCCACATGGGAAAACACGGCTCGTTTCTGATCGAGCATGCCAGCCTTGCCGGCGTCCTCCGCGTCGACCATCCGATCCTCCTCGACGAGGAGATGGCGACCCTGCGGAACACCCCGGGATTCTCCTGCGTCACGCTGCCGACCGTCTTCCCTGCCGCCGACGGTCCCGAGGGCCTGCGCGCCGCGCTCGACCGCCTCTGTGCCGACGCCGAGCACGCCGGACGCAAGGGCGCCCGCCTGCTCGTACTCAGCGATCGTTCCGCCAACCAGAACCTGGTCGCCATCCCGATGCTGCTCGCAGTCGGCGCAGTTCGTCGCCACCTGATGGACATCGGCCTGCGGATGCGGCTCGGCATCGTCGCCGAAACCGGCGACGCCTGGGATATCCATCATTTCGCCGCCCTGATCGGCTACGGCTGCGAGGTCGTGTATCCCTGGCTGGCACTGCAATCGGTAAGTGCCGCGTTTGCCCCGGGCGACGAGACGGAGCATGCCCGTCCCGGCCAGCGGAAGAGCCGGTACGACATCGGCACGGAGCGTCCCTCCCCCGAGCAGGCGCGGCAGAACTTTCGCGTCGCCGCGGAAAAGGGCCTGCTCAAGATCATGTCCAAGATGGGGATCTCCGTGCTGCCGTCCTACAACGGGGCACAGATCTTCGAGGTGCTCGGGCTCGGCCGCGAGGTCATGGAGCGATGCTTCCGCGGTACGGAATCGCCGCTGGGTGGTATCGGCTTCGAGGAAATCGCCGAGGACGCGCTCATCCGTCACCGATGCGCGTGGAGTGATGGGCACGCCACGGCGGGGTCGGCCCCAGCGCCGGCCGAGCACCCGGTCGAGCCGCTGAGCCTCCCCGACTACGGCCGCATCCGGTATCGCAAGGACGGGGAGGAGCATGGCTGGGCCCCGCCCGTCGTCCTCGCTCTGCAGCACGCGGTGGGTGGGCGGAAGCCAAAGGAGGGCGACACCAGCACAGGGTATGACCGGTTCAGGGAGTACCTCGCCCGGGTCGACGCACGCCAGCCCGCCAACCCGCGCGAGCTGCTCGGCTTCAGGCGCGGCACGCCGATCCCCCTCGCGGAGGTCGAACCGGTCGAACGCATCATGCGGCGCTTCGTCTCGGCCGCGATGTCGCTGGGTGCGCTCTCGCCCGAAGCACATGCGACGGTGTCGATCGCGATGAACCGGATCGGAGCGCGCTCCAATTCCGGCGAAGGCGGCGAGGATCCCTTCAACTACCAGCGGCTGCCCAACGGCGACCGGGTGGACAACCGAATCAAGCAGGTCGCGTCGGGCCGATTCGGTGTGACCGCCGAGTATCTGGTGCGCGCGGAAGAGCTGGAGATCAAGATCGTGCAGGGGGCCAAACCCGGTGAGGGCGGCCAGCTGCCGGCGCACAAGGTGACGGAGCTGATCGCGCGACTGCGGCACGCGGTGCAGGGCGTCTCGCTGATCTCCCCGCCGCCGCATCACGACATCTACTCCATCGAGGATCTCGCCCAGCTCATTCTGGACCTGAAAACGATCAACCCCCGTGCCCGGGTCGGGGTCAAGCTGGTGGCGGAAAGTGGGGTTGGTACCGTGGCGGCGGGGGTCGCAAAGGCGTATGCGGACTACGTCCTGATCGCCGGCCACAGCGGGGGCACTGGTGCCTCGCCCCTCTCCTCGATCAAGCATGCGGGCAGTCCGTGGGAGCTGGGGCTCGCCGAGGCCCAGGCGACGCTGGTGGAGAACGGGCTGCGGCAGCGAATCGAAGTTCGGGTCGATGGCGGGTTCCGCTCGGGCCGCGACGTCGTGATCGCGGCGCTCCTCGGGGCGGAGTCCTACGGCTTCGGCACGGCGCCACTGGTGGCCATCGGGTGCGCCATGGCGCGGCAGTGCCACCTGAACACCTGCCCCACGGGGATTGCCACCCAGCGCCCGGACCTCCGGGCGAAGTTCAAGGGGACGCCGGACCAGATCGTCACCTACTTCAGCTTCGTGGCGGAACAGGTGCGGGAGATCCTGGCCGACCTGGGCGCGCGCTCCATCGAGGAGATCATCGGCCGGGCCGACCTGCTGGAGCGGGTCGAGCGGCCCGAACGGCCCCGGGCGCAGATGCTCGACCTGTCGATGCTGCTCACGCCCGCGCGGGGGATCGCCGGCGCCCCGGTCCGGAGCCTGGTGGAGCGGAACGACCGGCCCGGTGTCATCTACCTCGACGATGAGATCCTGTCCGAGGCCCGAGGCTATATCGACCAGGGGCTGCCCTTCTCCGGGTTCTACGACATCCGCAATCACCACCTCGCGGTCGGCGCGCGCGTGGCCGGCACGATCGCGGCGCTGCACGGCGACGCCGGGCTGCCGGCGGGGCACGTCAACCTCCGGTTCCGCGGCTCGGCGGGTCAGAGCTTCGGGGCCTTCGCGATCCGGGGGATGCACCTGGACCTCGAGGGCGAGGCGAACGACTACGTGGGCAAGGGCCTGTCCGGAGGAGAGATCAGCATCCGGCCCTTCCGTCAGGCGGGCTACGCGCAGGCGACGCACGAGAACACGATTGTGGGCAACACCTGCCTCTACGGCGCCACCAGCGGACGCCTGTTCGCGGCGGGACAGGCGGCAAGCCGGTTCGCGGTGCGCAACTCTGGGGCAACCGCCGTGGTGGAAGGCGCGGGGAACCACTGCTGCGAATACATGACCGGCGGGATCGTGGTGGTACTGGGGACGGTCGGGCGCAACTTCGGTGCTGGGATGTCGAACGGAGCGGCGTACGTGCTGGACGAAACGGGCGGGTTTCCGGGCCGGGTGAATCTCGACATGGTACGGATTGATGACTGCACCGAGAACGATGACCAGCTCATCCTCGGCCTGGTGCATGAGCACCTGGAGCGGACCGGCAGCCTGCGTGCGCGCCAGCTGATCGAGCAGTGGGAGGTGTTCCGCCCGCTGTTCCGGAAAGTAGTGCCAAACACGACGCCGACGGCGCCACAGCTCCACTCGCAGCCGACCATCACGGAGCCGGCCCCGGCACCGGGGCCGACACCCCTACCCGTTGGCGCCCGGTAGTCAGGCACCGCCAGTGCGGGACCGGGCATCAGGCCGGGCATCCCCAGGATGACAAACGCCCTCCCGCGCCCGGTTCCTCGCGACCACGAGGAGCTGGTGTGCCACGGAGGCGAACAACTACCCCATCGTGCCGGCCCAGCCGCGTTCCGCAGGAGTAGCGTGACGCGGCTATCCGCCGGACCTCCAGACCTGCCCGCCGGCCATGGAGCCTTCAGCGCCCTACTGGCTGGTGGAATCCGCTCCCGCAAGATCTGCCCGATACCTGGCATTCAGGCGGGCCGCGGTCGTGACCGGGTCGCCCCGAGGGACGGTCGGGAAGGTGTCATGACGGCGGGACCACTCCTGTTCCCATCGGCACATGTCCGCGGCAACGGGGGCCCGTTCAAAGGGTGTCCCTGCATCCATCGACCGATTGAGCCGGGCAAAGAACTCCTGCCACCGCGGCAAGTAGTAGGTGCTGAACATCCCCTGCCACTCCTTGTACGCGTAGAGATTCAGGTCGTCGTTCTGTCCCTCAGTGCACCTGGCCCCCCAGAGCGTGATGAGGTTTCTGGCGTTCCACTCGTAGAGATCGCGCTCGACCGGAGTCCTCCCCCAGCGTTTTGCATCCTCCAGCCACCGGCCGAGCAGGAACTCTTCCCGGGTCGCCACCAGGCGGTCAAGGTCGTTGAGCAGTCCGACCACCCGAGCTTCCGCTGCGATGAGTCCCGGCCGATCCCTCCGCCGAAAGGCCGCCTCCACCGCATTGACCAGCGGAAGTCCCAGCTGGCCGAGGACCTGACGCGTCAGGTTCACGACGTCATAGCGATAAGCGTCGTTCCCGCCCAGCTCGCTTGACGCACTCAGCAGCGTGTCGAGTGCCAGCGCCAGGGTCCTCACATCGTACGGCGCGATAGGCTCGGTGCGATAGGCGGTCCCGGCCACATAGAACCCGGGGCGCTCGGCGAGGAATGTCCCCGTCTGCGGGGCCGAGCGGTAGGCGGTCTGCATGAGCAGCCGCCACGCGCTCTGCGCATGAGCATTGGGTCCTCCATAGCGACGATCGACCCACGCCCGGCTCCATTGCCCAAGTTCGGGGACCTGATCGCGCCAGGTCATGTCCATCACGAAATCCGGAACGATCGGGTTGTAGCCCAGGCCTTCCATCATCATGCCCAGGCCGGAAAGTCTGCCTTTGGCGGGACTCGCGAGCGCGGCGGCCAGGTTGGATGCGATCTGGGGCAGGTCGCCGTTGAGGTTCACCTTGCCACCGAAGTTGTACAGCACATTCCAGATCCACGGCTTGCCGTAGAAGGCTTCGCGATCCTGCCACACCGGATGCCGGTCTCCCCACAGATCGAGGACGATCATCCGATCGTCGGGCACCGCGCCGATCAGCGCGCGGGCCTGAGGTTCCTTCCAGAATTTCGCCTGATAGTAGAGAAACCACCCCTGCAGCACCCAGACGGCCGCCGCATCAGTCGAGTGCATCGACTGGTAGACGGCGCGTCCCATCCCGGCCAGGAATTCCGGATCGTCGGAGGGGGGATCGATCTCGTTGAAACTATCCGCGGCATAGAGGTGATCGGTGCCAAAGAGCTCGGTCTGGCGCTCGATAAACCTGCCGCCGAAGCGCTGAAAGAGCGGATCGAGCGGGTCGAGGAACCACGTCCCGGAGAACCCGGCCGACCAATCTCCTGTCTGGTGGATCTTCGCCTCGGGAAAAACATCCCTGATCGACGCCGGCACATGACCGGTGAAGCCCTGGAGCACTGGTGTCATCCCCAGCTCGCGCTCGCGCGCGAGAATCTGGCGCTCCAGTTCCACGTGGCCGTCAATCCAGTTGCCCGGCAGCGGGCCGCCGAGTCCGTCGATGTTGCCCATCCAGCCCCACGGCAGGTAGGCCGGGCCAACCAGGAAATCGGCGATCATCTTCTCGCTGAAGCCCAGGTCTCGCAGCACCAGCCGCCAGGTGCCCTCCTGGCCGGTGACCGCCAGCGGGAGGTTGATCCCTTTGAGCGCCATCCAGTCGATCATCCGCTGCCACTGGTCCCAGTCCCACCACGCCATGCTGTAGGAGAAGGTGCAGTAGTTGAAGAAGTAGCGATATCGGTAGGGGGTCGTGATCCGCACCTTCGCAGCCACGGATTTGAGTGGTGTGGCGAGGACAATCGGGCGAAGTGGATTGGCAATGGTGATCCCGGCGACGTGCTCGAGGTACCAGTTCAGAGCCGAAGCGATCGCGACGCCAGTGGACCCGCGTAACGCGACCCGGTCTCCCTGACTCTCAACCTCGAACACATCGAGTCCCGCTTGCGCCGGGAGCTGCTCCACCAGAAAGAATCCGGCCTGGCCCGGTACGACTCGTTCAATCAGTGACGTGGCGGCATGGAGGACATCAGGCGGTTCGGAGGGCGCCGACCGCCCGGCCGCTGGCCGGGCCGCGAGAACCAGCAGGAGGATCGGGATGGACGCGAGTCGCATATCGTCTTTCAGGCGTGGAATACCGATTGAGGGAGCCGGGCGAGCGTACCACCCCGGGCCACGGTGGCGTGACCTGGGACGAAGGTCGCTACCCCCCGCGGACCTGCAGGAGCGAATACCCTCCACCGCCGAGCCGGCGCCTGCGATTTCGCCTCGCAGACGCGGTTCAGTCTAGGGCCTTGGCGCGAGACCCGTCCCACCCCGAAGGGTGAAACGGCCGCACCGCCCCGATCACCTCTCGCTGTCGTCCTTCTTGTGTTCGGCGGCGACTTTCGCCGTCACTTCCGGTGGGGCTTCGGCGTAGCCGCGGGGCTCCTGATGGAACGTTCCCCGGCCATGGGTAATCGAGTGCAGCGTGGTCGCGTACTTGTACATCTCGGCCTCGGGCACAATCGCCTTGATCCGAGTGAGGCGGCCGTCTCGGTCGGTGCCGAGGATCTGGCCGCGGCGGGCCGAGAGATCGCCAATCACGTCGCCCATGATTTCTCCCGGCGCCCAGACCGTGACATCCAGCAGCGGCTCCAGCAGCACCGGACTCGCCTTCGGCGCCACCGCCCGGAACGCGAGGATCCCGGCCATTTTGAACGCCATCTCGTTTGAGTCGACGTCGTGATACGAGCCGTCAAAGCACTCCGCCTGGAAATCCACCAGCGGAAAGCCGGCGATGACCCCCCGGACTGCGGCCTCCTGGATGCCCCGGTCCACCGCAGGAATGAACTTGTTGGGAATCACCCCACCCACGATGCCGTCGACGAATTCATACCCCGCGCCGCGCGGGCGCGAGGCCAGCCGGATCCAGCAGTCGCCGTACTGTCCCCGGCCGCCGCTCTGCTTCTTGTGCTTGCCCTGTCCCTCCGCCTCCCCCTTCAGCGTCTCGCGATACGCCACTCGGGGACGGACCAGCTCGGCATGCACCCCGAACTTCTTTTCCAGCCGGCCGAGGAGGATCTCGAAGTGCCGCTCGCCCATGCCGTGGATGAGGGTCTGACCGAGTTCGGAGCTGTACTCGAAGTGGAAGGTCGGATCTTCCTCATGGAGCCGGTGCAGGCCGGAGGCAAGCTTGTCCTCCTCGCCCCGGTTCTTCACCACCACGCCGGCGGTGGCGACCGACTCGGGATAGGGGATCGGCTCCAGGTGCACCGGACCCTCCCTCCGGCAGAAGGTGTCGTTGGTGTGGGTATCGCGCAGCCTGGCGACCGAGCCGATGTCGCCAGCGCTCAGTTCGAGCACCTCGACCCGCTCGCGTCCCTGCTGCAGCGAGAGATGGTTGAGCTTCTCGGCCACACCGTGCTCGTGATTCCACACCTCCTCCCCGCTCTTCACGCTGCCGCGATAGAGCCGGAACAGGGTCACATCGCCGACGTGGGGCTCCGAGACCGTCTTGAAGACGTGCCCCAGCAGCGGCGATCCGCCGTTGCCGCCGTTCCCCTCGTGGCCGCTCTTGCCGCCGGGGATCGGTGCCTGCGCCGGTGACGGCAGCAGGTCGACGATCCCGGTCAGCAGCTGGCGCATCCCGTAGGTCAGCGTCGCGCTTCCGACGAGCATCGGGACGATCTCGCCCGCCAGCACCCCCTTCCGCAGTCCGGCGATGATCTCGCCGCGCGAGAGCTCCTCGCCCGCGAGATATTTCTCGAGGAGGGCATCATCGGTTGTGGCGATCGCTTCCACCAGCTGATCGTGGTACTTGGCGTAGGTCTCCGTCACGTCGTCGGGGAGCGGGACCGTGTCGTACTCGCCGGTCTTGGTGCCCTTGCGATAGGTGAGGGCCTCGCCGGTGAGCAGGTTGACGATCCCGTGGAAGTGGGCGCCGTTGCCGATCGGGATTTCGACCGGTACGACCTTGGGGGAGAGGTGGGTCCGTACGTCGTCGAAGACCCGCGCGAAGTCGGCCCGCTCGCGGTCCATCTGTCCGACGAAGAGCATTCTCGGCAGGTGGAGCCGGTCACAGATCTCCCACACCTTCTCGGTGCCGACCTCGACCCCGCCGGTCGCGTTGAGCACCACGACGGCGGCGTCGGCGGAGTGCAGCGCGGCGGTGGCTTCGCCGAGAAAGTCGAGAAATCCAGGAGCGTCGAGGAGATTGATCTTGGTATCGGCCCACTCGGCGAATGCAAGGCCGAGGGAGATGGAGTGCTGTCGCTGGATTTCATCTGCGGAGTAGTCGGTGAGGGTGGTGCCTTCCGGGATGCTGCCACGCCGCTTGGTGGAGCCTGCGACGTAGGCGAGGACGTCAACGAGGCTTGTCTTGCCAGCCGCGCCGTGGCCGACAAATGCCACGTTGCGGATGGCGGGTGAGCGATAGACCCGCATAGGGCCAACCTCCTTGATGGGGGTGGGCTATCATGCGCGCCGGGTTCCGACGTGTCAAATGCCTGGGCATGAGGACGGCGTGAAGATGGGCTTAGACCCGCACGCCGCCCGTGGTCCGGCAGGTTAGTAAGAGATGCCGTCCGGATATGTCCGAGGTGGCCAGGCAGTCGGTCGCGTCTGGCGTCCTCGATCGGGGGTCGCTCGAGTCCGCCGGGACTTCTCGCGTCTTCTTTCAGGCGGTCTCCTGTCGCCAAACCGCCCGTCGTATCCTGGAAACGGGGAGAATTGGCCTCCCCGATTGACGGAACGGCCATGGATCCATAACTTGCTAGTCGTAAAGCAAGTCAATGACATCGACCCATGACCGCAGGCCCATGAACCCAGCAGCTCAACCCCCGTCCCAGCGGGACACTGTGCGTGAGCGGAACGCCCCCCGGACTCGGGAGGCGATTCTGGACGCGGCGGAGCAGCTGTTCGCGGACCGTGGGTTCGACGCGACGAGCTTCACCGACGTGGGCGCCGCCGCAGGTGTCTCTCGCGGTACACCGGGGTATTTCTTCGGCGCCAAGGAACAGCTCTATCGTGCGGTGCTCGAACGCTGCCTCGAGCGGGTCCGGGCTGCGGTCCGCAATGGCCGGGAGCGGGCGCTCGCGAGCCGGGAACCGCCGGAGGTCGTGCTGGCGGGAGCGGTCGGTGAGTACTTCGACTTCATCAGCGCCAACCCGGAATTCGTCCGCCTGCTGGAGCGAGAGGCACTCGACGGAGGCCGGCAGCTGGTCCAGATCCCACCCCACCTCGAGGCGGCCCAGGAAGCCCTCGGGGCGATCGTCACCGAACTGGCATTGGACCCGGCCGACGAGGCCGAGGCACAGCAGCTCCTGATCAGCATGCTGGCGCTGTCGTG
>JAWXBX010000064.1:0-30865 GCA_034440415.1 Gemmatimonadota bacterium
CGCGGCCCGTCCTATCGGAGCAGCGAGATATCCCCGGACCCACTCTCCACCGCAATGCGTCCCTTGCCCTCGCCGATACGACCGCGAAGACTGTTCTCCTCCTTGCGGATCAGCTGAACCGGGAAATCGAGGGTGAGGTCCCCGCTCGAGGTCTCCAGGTCGACGGTCACATTCAGCCCCTCCGGCAGGCGCAGCGTCACGTCGCCCGATCCCGTCTCAACCGCCAGGTCATCGATCGCGGCCAGGAAGCGTGCCTCGATCGAACCGCTGCCGGTTTCCAGTGAGGCCCGCGTCGCAGTTGCGTCGTTCAGGCGGATGTCGCCGGAGCCGGTATCGATCTTGAGCACCGACGCGGTGATGCCGCTGGCCCGCACCGAGCCGCTGCCGGTATCGATGTGGAGCTCACCGTTCTTCTGAGAGGTGACCGCGACGTCGCCCGACCCGGTATCGACGTTCAGCCCACCATCATGGCCGGTGACTTCGATGTCGCCCGATCCGGTGTCCAGGGAGAGTGCTCCCCGGGTGTCGTGACTCGTGATGCTGGCGCTGGCGACATCCACCGACAGGGACCCGTTGGTATTCGCCACGTCCACCGCTCCTGCGCCGAGAAACACCCGCACCTTCCGACCCGCCGGCACGCTGATCTGGAGCCGGGCGGCGGCTTCGAGGCCGGTGCCGGACCCGACAACCTCGATGTCGTGCGTACCCGCCCGGTGTTGGCCCCATCCCGGGCCATTCCAGGTCCCGTCCTCCCGGATGGAGAACCGGGTGTTCGAGTGGCGGCCCATGGCGGGATAAATGATCCGGTCACCCGGGTAGACCACACCCAAGGAGGGGATCCCGCGCAGCGTGGCGCGCTCGACCGTGAGCTGGCTGGCATCGCGGCCGCTGCGGGTCACGGTGACGACCACCTCGCTGCCGGAGCCCTGGTCGACGGTGAGTGTGCCGACGAGGTTGGAGATGGCGACTTCATTGCCGGGAAGGGTGAACCGTTCGGCCTGCTGGGCCGCGAGTGGTGCTGCCACGAGCAGGGTGGCGAGACTGAGCTGGCGAATCACGGGGACTCCCTGGGGGTTTGGGCCCTCATGAGACAGGGCGGGCCCGCCGATGGTTGGAGGGCCCCTTGCGGGGGCCGGTGCGCCGGCCAACCTTATCTGTTCCTCCTCCCCAACCGGCGACCGCCGCAGCCCCATGGCCCGAGACCTCCTCCTGCTGGTGCGCCATGCCCTGGACGGCCGCTACACCGTCGAGCGGGAGATCGGGCGTGGCGGCGCGGCACGGGTCTATCTCGCCACCGATCCCACCGGTCGCGAGGTCGCCCTCAAGGTCCTGCTGCCGCAACTCTCCGCCACGGTCGCCGCGGACCGGTTCCTCCGGGAGGTCCGGTACATCACCCGGCTGGATCACCCCCACATCGCCCGGCTGGTGGATTCCGGCGAGGATGAGTGGCTGATCTGGTATGTCATGGACCATGTGCCGGGCCCCACGCTGCGGCAGCACCTGACGCGAGTCCGGCGGCTCTCCACCGGAGATACGTTGCGGATCGCACAGGACATGCTCTCGGCGCTGGCCTGCGCCCATGACCGCGGGATCGTACACCGGGACGTAAAACCGGAGAACATCGTGCTGTCGCCCGGCGGCGCGGTGCTGGTGGACTTCGGCATCGCCAAGGCGGTGGCGGATGCCGGCTCGGATCGACTCACCCGGTCCGGCTTCGCGGTGGGGACGTCGGCGTACATGAGTCCGGAGCAGGTGGGCGGGATCGACGGTATCGATGCCCGGTCCGACTTCTATTCCCTTGCCTGTGTGTTGTACGAATGCCTCGCCGGCCGGCCGCCCTACGACGATCCGTTCGAGGACCTGGTCCTGCGGAAGCATCAAACGGCGCCGGTACCGGACATCCACCTCGCGCGCCCCGATACGCCGGCGCCGCTGGCCGCGGCCATCACCCGCGCCCTGGCCAAGGATCCCGCCGAGCGCTGGCCCACCGCCACGGCAATGCTCGCCGCCCTGCCCGTTCCGACACCGGCCTGAGCCACCGATGGACATCTTCGTCGCGCGCCAGCCGATCTTCGATCGGCGCCGGCAGGTCGTGGGCTACGAGCTCCTGTTCCGCAACTCCCTCACCAACGTCTTCGGGAAGAACGACCCGAACCGCGCCTCCCTGCAGATGATGGACACCACACTGCTCGGCTTCGGGCTCGACAGCCTGGTGGGCGACAAGCTCGCGTTCTTCAACGCCTCGCGCGAGGTCTTCGTCAAGGAGCACTGGGCGGTGCTGCCGCCGGGCAGGAGTGTCATCGAACTGCTCGAGACCGTCGAGCCCGACGCCGAAGTCGTTGCCGCGTGCGCCGCACTTAAACAGGGCGGGTACCGGTTGGCGCTGGATGACTTCGTCTTCCGCCCCGCCTATGAGCCGCTGCTGCAGTACGCCGACTATGTGAAGATCGATTTCCTCATCACTACGGGCGACGAGCGGGCGGAGCTCGCCCGCAGCTTCACGCGCCGGGGCATTCACATGCTCGCCGAAAAGGTCGAGAGTCATGAGGAGTTTCAGCACGGACTCGAGGCGGGCTACGAATTCTTCCAGGGCTATTTCTTCTGCAAGCCCGAGATGGTCACGGGGAAGGATGTCTCACCACTCAAGACCAGCCTGCTCCGGCTGATCCAGGAGGTGAATCGTCCTGAGGTGGACTTCGACCGGCTGGAGGCGCTGATCAAGCGGGAGGTGGCGCTCTCGGTCAAGCTGCTGCGCTTCCTGCACTCCGCCGGGTTCGGCTGGCGTCACGATGTGACCACGATCAGTCAGGCGCTCCGGGTGCTGGGCGAGGGTCCGACGCGCAAGTGGGCCTCGCTCGTCGCGCTCACGCTTATCGGAGATGACAAGCCGCCGGAACTGGTGAAGACGTCGCTGGTCCGAGCCCAGTTCTGCGAGGAGATCGGCCGGGCGGCGGCGCTGCCCGATCGGCAGGCGGACTGCTTCCTGGCGGGACTGCTGTCCACCCTGGACGCACTCCTCGACCGGCCGATGGACGTCATCCTTGAACAGATGGCGATCTCCCAGGAGATCCGTGACGCCTTGGTTTGTGGGGAGTCGGGGCTGGTCGGCGCCACCCCGCTGGGGCAGACGCTCGCGCTCGCGATCTCCTACGATCGCGCGGACTGGGAGCGGGTGGAGCTGCTCGCACGAGCCACGGGAATTGTCGAGTCCCTGCTGCCGGGCGCCTATGCCCGTGCTGTCGCATGGGTGGAGGGCATCCTGCGGGGGTGAGCGGCCTGTGCCTGTGACCGCCATGTAGCCTGCGCTGTATCCGTTTGTGACCCGGCCGGCGGATCCTTCCCGCATGAGCCGCCCCCGCCTGCTGTACTTCCTGCTGTTCGGACTGCTGTTGTCGCCCCCCCCTCGGCTCGAGGCGCAGCAGGAGGCGGCTGCGCCGGACCCCATCCGCTACTCCCGTTTCGTGTCGGCACTGCGCCTGAGGGCGATGCTGCGTCCGCCGAGCAGCGGCACGTTGGTCCGCGCGGATGCGGCCCGCGTGGCGATCGACGCGGTCCCTCGGGTTGACCGACCCGCTATCCGCTTCACCGGCCGCACGATCCGGGTTCCGATCGCCGGGCCGGTGGAGGTCCGTGCAGGGGTGAGCTGGTGGTCCACCGGGATGCGCAGTGCCGCCGGACTGAGTCTCCGGTTCTAGTGGTGTTACCGGACAGTCTCGGCTGTGTGACGCTGACGTGACGTCGGCGGGTAGCCTTCCGGCATGTCGACTCGACCCGTGCTGTCTCTTGCCGCGCTGCTCCTCCTTCTCAGTGGCTGCCGGTCGGCGCCTCCGATCATCGCCACCCGGTCCGGTACCGTACTGCTCGACGGTGGCGACACACTCGCGTATCGGCTGGTGGGCAGTGGCCGGGACACACTCCTGGTCATTCCGGGCGGTGGTGCGCTCGGGAGCCGGTATCTGGAAACCGCGCTCGCCCCGCTCGGGCAGTCGCACCTGCTCGTCTTCATTGATCCGCGCGGGCGCGGGGGTTCCTCGGTCACCACCCAGCCGGAATCGCTCTCGCTGGCGCGGGATGCGCGCGACCTCGCCGCCCTGCATGACTCGCTGCACCTGGGTACGGTCGGGCTGATCGGTCACCACTGGGGCGCCGGCGTCGCGCTGCGGTTTGCGCTGGCCCGTTCCGCGCAGGTGGGACGGGTCGTGCTGGTCAGCCCCATGGCGCACAAGCAGGATTTCATCATGGAGCTGGCACTGCTGCCGAACGACTCGGCGGCGCTCGCACGGCACATGGAAGCCCGCACTGCGGGCATGGACTCCCTCGATGCCCCGGGCTACTGCCGGAGCTTCTGGGGCTTCGCATTCTCCCCGGTCGAGGAGACGGCCCCCTCGGTTGTCACGAAGCTGGCTCCCGATCTCTGCGCCGATCCCGCGGCACGACTGCGCCAACGCGAAGCCATTCAGCGCCAGCTGTACCTCGCGATGCCGGGCTGGGACTGGAGCGACTCGATTCCCCTGCTGCACCGCCCCACGCTGGTCCTCACCGGAGACGCGGTGCCGGCGCTTGTCGCCGGAGCAAAGGCCTGGGCGGGGCGGCTCCCGGACTCCCGCCTGGTCGTCACGAAAGGTTCGTCTCTCTTCCCCTGGGCAGCGGATGCGCCTGCGTTTGGCTCGGCGCTGAAGGCGTTCGTCGATGGGAGCTGGCCCGCCGGGGCGCTCGACATCCGCACGCCGCCGGATACGGTGGCTCATCCGTGACCGACTTGTGACATCGTTGTCGGCCAAGGAATCACGGTTGCGGCGATACTACCGCGTTCTTCGCGACCCGTTCCAGGTGCGCAATCCGTTTTGCGCCGGATCCCACTGCCTCCAGGGCCTTACCATGTGCACGCTCCGACGCGCGCTCACCTTCGCAATGCTGCTGCCGACCGCGCCGCTGCTGGCCCAACAGTCCCCGGCCCCGGCGCCGCTTCCGCCAGTGGCCGCCGCGCCTGCGGCGTCGGTTCCCACCGGCCGGGTCACCGGCCGGGTCATCGATCGGGAAAGCGGTCGCCCGCTGCAGGGGGCGCGTGTTTCGATCATTGGCATTCCCGGCGCGGTGGAGACCGACCTCGACGGCCGGTACCGTACCCCGTCAATCCCGGCCGGGATCCACTCGGTGCGGGCGGCGTTCATCGGGTACCAGGCGACGCTGCGTGACAGCGTCCGGGTCGTGGCGGGGCAGGCGGTCACGGTTGACTTCGTGATGACGGTGCAGATTGTCGAGCTGGAGGATCTCGCGGTCGAGGCGACGGTGCTCGCGTCGCCCAAGTCCGACGCCGGCCTGCTCGCGGCGCAGCAGGCCGCGGCCGGGGTGAGCGATGGCATCAGCGCCGAAGCCATCAGCCGCAGCCCGGATTCCGATGGGGGCGACGTCATCCGGCGGGTCACGGGTGTGGCGGTATTCGACAAGAAGTTCGTGATCGTGCGGGGCCTGAATGAGCGGTACAGCAATACGACGCTCAACGGTTCCGACCTGCCCAGCCCCGAGCCGCTCAAGAAGGTGGCGCAACTCGACATCTTTCCCGCCAGCCTGCTCGAATCGATCGTCACCGCAAAGACCGCGACCCCGGACAAGCCTGGCGATTTTGCCGGTGGTCTGGTCGAGGTCCGTACCAAGGAGTTTCCGGAAAACTTCCAGCTCCAGTTCGGGTTGACCCAGGGTTTCAACAGCCAGTCGACCTTCCGCCGGTTTGCCCAGGGGCCCCGCACCGGTTCCGATCTGCTCGGGTTCGGGGACAGCCACCGCAGGCCGTTCGGCGGGGCGCGGCCCACCGGCGCCCTGACGGAGCGGCAGATGGAGTCCTTCCGCAATGTCTGGACCGGGGAACAGCGGGAGGCGCTGCCGAATTTCGGATTCAGCGCCAACATGGGAGGCCAGGTCGGGGAGACGACGCCGTTCGGATTCGTCGTCGCCGTGACCTACAACAACCGGCGCAATTTCACACCCGACAAGCTGCTGGCGTATGTGCAGACCGGGAACGGCGGGACCGGCAAAGTGCTGGACGAAAGCGTCAATGAGGTCGAGTGGGGCGGCATCGCCAACTTCTCCTTCCGTCCCACGGGCGGGACCAAGATCGGGCTGAAGAACCTGTTTACCCGGAGCGCGGAGGAAACCTTTTCCAGCGGCTCCGGCTATAACACCGAGTCGGGGGCGGGAGCGTTCTACAACATTTTCGGTGTGGGGTACATCGAGCGAGAGCTGCGACAGACCCAACTCTCCGGCGAGCATCTGCTGGGCTTCCTCTGGGGCTCACGGTTCGAATGGAAGGGCACCATCGCACGGGCGACGCGGAAGGAACCCGATCAACGCCAGGCGCGGTACAACACCGGCGGCGGCGCCACCGTGCCAGCACTGCTCTCTTCCTCTGGCGGGGGGTTTGCTGCGATCCGCGACCTGCGCGACCGGGTGCGGACCGGGCAGGCGGACCTGTCGATCCCCTGGAGCCTGCGCCGGGAGGATGACGCCACCTTCAAGTTCGGCGGGCTGCTGCGGGACAAGCCGCGCAAGTTCACCGCCGATCAGTACGACATCCAGCCCTTCAATGCCCCCGGTTCCGGGGTGGATGAGTCCATCACCACCCTGGCGCCGGAGCGCGCCTTTGCACCGGAAAACGTCGGGCCCGGGCTGCTCGATTTTACGGGCGGAGCAGGCAACGACTACGAGTCGGACGACGACCTGACGGCAGCGTACGGGATGGTCGACGTCCCGATCCTCCCCTCCGTGCGCCTGGTCACCGGTGTCCGGATGGAGCACTGGCGCCTGACGATCTACAAGGGAAATCGTACGCTGGACAGTCTGCCGGTTTTCCGCCGGCCCTACGACTGGCTCTGGTCCGCCAACCTGACGTTCTCCCTGTCGGACCAGATGAACCTGCGGTTCGCCGGCTTCCGTTCTGTCACCCGGCCGGACCCGCGCGAGCTGGTGGTGGATCGGTACAACCCGGTCGGGACCGAATGTCAGCTGACCGGCGATCCGCTGTTGCAGGACGCCAAGATCCTGAATGGCGACGCCCGGTGGGAGTACTACCCCCGCTCGGGCGAGATCTTCGCCGTGAGCGGTTTCTACAAGCGGTTCACTCGGCCACTGGTCGAGACCATTCAGCAGGCCGCCGCGGACTGCACGGTGCTCACCGCCAACGGCAAGACAGCCCGGGTCTACGGGCTGGAGCTCGAGGCTCGCCGGTCGCTCGATTTCCTCCCCGGTTTCTTCCGGGACTTCACAGTCGGCGTGAACGCAACGCTGATCAACTCCGAAGTCGCGCTGGATCCGGTCCGGTTCGGGCCGTCAGCGGGACTGGGCCTGCAGGGGCAGTCGCCGCTGTTGCTCAATGCCTCGCTCACGTACACCAATCCGGATTGGGGCACGTCGGTCTCGGCGCTGTACAACTACTTCGATACCCGTATCGCACGGTACGGCGGCGTCGAGCCGTCGGTCACAACCCGGGTGGCGAATGTGCTGGAAAAAGGGCGCTACAGTCTCGACGCCAAGGTGCAGCAGAATGTCGGTCCGGTGCGGATGTCCCTGTCGGTCACCAACATCACCAATCAGCGGACCCTGTGGGTGGTGGAGGGGACCAACGACCGGGCGGTCAGCCGGCGCTCCCGCTCCGGAACCTCGGTCTCGCTGGGGATGAATTACGATGTCTTCTAAGTCGCCCTGGCGCACCGCGCTATTCGTCGCACTCATCGCCATCACCGCGCTCGCCTGCCAGGCCGCCGAGGGGTTGCTCACGGGCGGCATCCAGCCGCCTGACTCGGTGTCGGCCCGCGCGCTCGGGCTCTCCTCGGTGCGGGTGGACTGGTCGCAGGCAGGGACGGCGCGGAAGTACCGGATCGAGCGGCGCACCAACCTGAGCGGAACGTTTCAGCCGGTCACCGAAGTGGCCACGACCGTCACCAGCTACTTCGACACCGGTCTCGATCCCGAGACCTTCTACGGCTACCGGATCATTTCCCTCGACCGCGTCGATGAGGCCTCTCCGCCGTCCGTGGTGGCGGGTGCCCGCACGGCGCCGCTGCCCGGCATCGAGCTCCAGGCCCGGCTGGGCGGGAGCGCAGCCCTGGCCGACCCGAACGGCTATCGCGTCGTCATCACCGGACCTCGGGACACGACCCTGGCCCTCGCGGTGGTCGAGGACCGGATCGTTTCGCCCCTCCCCGCTGGCAGCTACACGGTCCGGCTGCAGGACGTGAGCCCGACCTGCAATCTGCAGCCGGCGAGCGATTCGCTGCGGACGGTCGTGGTCGCCGACACCGGCCTGACCACGCGCAGCCTGGTGCAGTTCACCGTGGGCTGCTTCGATCCGACGCTGGGGACGATCATCGCCATCGTCAACGTGCAGGGCGACAGCACCGATCCCGATGGTTATCGGGTCGCCTATGCCGGCATCATCCCCGGCGATACCCTGCCGGCCATCGGAGGGGTGTCACTCGGTGGCGATGGGGGCACCTCCCTCTTCACCGCGCTCCGGCCAGGCGACTACCAGGTCACATTGAGCGACGTCGACCTGCCGTGCACCATTACCGGGTCCTCGGGCGCCAGCGTGCAGGTTGCGGCGCAGAGCATCGATACGGTGCGCTTCCAGGTGACCTGCCCCGACAAGGGCGGCGGCAATCCCAACGCACCGTTCATCCTCCGCAATCTCTGGAATCCGCAGGCTGCGCCCGCGGGCCAGACGGTGACGCTCGATATCAGCCTCGATCTCTCGGCGACGCCGAGTCAGACGGTCGGTTCGGTGCAGGCCTCCTTCACGTACAACGCCGCGGCGCTGACCTATGTGAGCGGCACCGCGCCCGCGCCGAGCCTGATGAACAACCTGACCGTGAATGCTGGAACGCCCGGGACGGTGAGCTGGCTCAACTTCACTACTGGATCCACCCCCCCGACCGGCGTGGTGCCCGTCGCGCGCTTCACCTTCCAGGTGAATGGCAGCAGCGGAGCCACCAGCCAGACCCGGAGCACGATCGATGTGATCGGTGACTTCACCGGATCGCAGACCCTCGAAACCCAGTTCCGCTCGGTCGAGGACACCTTCACGGTGGGGACGGGTGGCGGCGGGGGAGGCAACCAGTCGCCGACTGCTCAGGCCGGAGGGCCCTATAGCGGGGCTGCGGGGGCGACGATCAGCTTCAGCTCCACCGGATCCACCGATCCCGACGGGACGATCAGCAGTTACCAGTGGAGCTTCGGGGACGGCACGACCAGCACTCAGGCGAACCCGTCGAAGAGCTACAGCGCGGCGGGGAACTTCACCGCCACGCTGACCGTGACGGACAATGGGGGCGCGACCGGAACCGATCAGGCCACAGTGACGATCACCGGCGGTGGCGGCGGCAACCAGGCCCCGGTGGCCCAGGCGGGCGGTCCGTACAGCGGCACCGCGGGCAGCGCCGTGGCATTCTCTTCTTCCGGCTCCACCGATCCCGACGGCACAATCGCCAGCTATCTGTGGGATTTTGGCGACGGCACCACCAGCACCCAGGCCAATCCCTCCAAGAGCTACAGTGCGGCGGGCAATTTCACCCTCTCCCTGACCGTGACCGACAACCTGGGCGCCACCGGGACGGCCCAGGCCAGCGCGACGATCTCCCCACCCAGCAGCTCGGCGACCTTGACCGGAAACTTCGGCCCCCTCGATCCGAGCTTCAACGCCTATCCCCTCACATTGACGCTGGCGCTGCCCCAGGATCTCAGCCAGACCGCTGGAAGTCCTGAAGCCCTCGCAACGTACGTGGTGGACTCGCTGGTCTGGGATTCGTCGGTGGTGCAGTACCACAGTCTGACGTATTTGAGCAACAGCGGTGGCTCGTTCAATCCGACCGATGCCACCGGGGGCTGCAAGTGCAAGCTGATCTTCAGTGGCGGCGGGCTGACGCCCAATACCGGAGTCATTCCGCTCGCAATCGTGCGGTTCCGCCCCGTCGGTGTCTCAGGTGCAAGCACGACCGCTCGGGTCTTCCTTGGTCCGGTGCTGAGCACTCCGGCGCTGGGATCGTTCAACTACCGCAGCCTGATCACGGTGACGAACGGCAACCTTACGCTGCCGTGAGGCTGCCTGCCATCACTGTGTGGAGGGCGTGCAACGCCTTCACCACTGTGTCGTATCCGCGCGGCACTTGTCACAGGCTACACGACGATCCTGCAACTTCTCCACGGGGATTCACGCCCTCCGTCGTTACCTCCAGCGGCCGAAGTCGATACCAGTCGAAGAAGTGGCCTTCGCATTGTCGGCAGACATTACCTGCGGCTTCAGAGCCCAGTCTGCCCGGCACGCCGTCCGAGATGACTGCCCTTCCACACCACTGTTCCAGGAGGCTTCACTATGCAGTTCGTCCGCCGCTTTGGCGTGCAGCGCTCGGTTTCGACCGCGCTGCTCACCGTAGCCGCCATTATCGGGTCGGCCTGTTCCGCGGATCGCGGTCAGGGTCCGATCATCCCCGGTAATCCGGCGCCCAATCCGCAGATCACCCAGGCCGCCTTCCTGGCCGACGTCGATGTGCGTGGTGGTGTAGTGAAGGTTCGTGAGCCGCAGCTCAAGGGTACGCAGGGTGGGCTCTCCAGCATCGTTCGTGGTTCCAAGTCCCCCGCCAGCTCGTCGGTGGACTTTTCGCTTGTGGGTGGCGACGTCGTCACCCTGACCAGCTCCAACTTCGTGGCCTCGGCGGTTGGTGCGTTCCAGCCCGGCAAGGTCCGCGTCACCTTCGACATCAACATCACCAACAAGCTCTCCGGCGTGCAGCTCATCGGGCCGACGCTCTTCCCGGCTCCTCCGGCCGGCACCACCGGCCCGCTGCTCTTCCCGTATGACATCGCCGTCGCCGTCACCTCCGGCGGCACCGCCACCGGCGGTCAGGGCAACGACATCATCGTGACCCTGCCCAGCTACGGCCTGGTCGCGCCGAGCACCGACTGGAACGGCGCTCCGCACAACTTCTTCAACGACGTCGGCTGCGCCGCCTCGGTCACGAGCGACTGCTTCCGCTATGAAGAATTCACCGGCCCGATCGGCCCGGGCTCGACCACCACGGCACGTTCGGTGGGCTTTGACCTCGATCCCACGGTCGGTCAGTTCACCGCCCGACTGATCGTCGCCGCCGACCTGCAGAACAGCGGCCCGGCGACCACCGGCACGATCGCGGGCACCGTCACCTCGCCCCAGCTCGGCACGCTGAATGGCGTTGTCGTCTCGGCGACCGCGGGTGTCACCACCCTGACCGGCACCACCGCCGGCGCGGGCGCCTACACGATCGCCACCGTGCCCACCGGCCCGGCCAGCGTGATCATCACCAGCGGCCTGCCTGCTGGCTGCACCAACCCCGGCGCGCAGTCGACCACGGTGAACAACGCCGCCACGTCGACCGTGAACTTCACCGTCACCTGCCCGACCCCGACCGGTACCGTCACCGGGACGATCACCTTCACCGGTGCCACGCCGTCTCCGACCGGCATCAGCGTTGTGGTGACGCCGACGGGTCTGGGCGCACAGCCCGGTGTGAACCCGAATGCGGGTGGCGTGTACACCCGGACCGCGGTTCCTGTCGGTGTTGGTTCCGGCGCCGTGGCGCTGCAGACCCTGCCTTCGGGCTGCGCCGCTCCTGCCGCCGGCAGCTACTCCGGCCTGGTCAGTGGTGGCACCGCCACGGTCAACTTCACCGTGGTCTGCACGCCTCCTCCGACCGGCTATCCGTTCACCGGCACCGCGGTCGACAACGGCGCCACCGTCACGATCAGCTTCTCGGTCGACATGAACGGCGCCAATGACCCGGCGATCCCCGGCATCGACGACATCTCGGCGATCCAGGGCTCGTTCAACTACAACAGCGCCCGCCTGAGCGCCCCGGTCTGCGGCAACGTCGCGGGCTCCGGCCTCACCAACGGCACCTTCAACACCAGCACCCCCGGCTTCCTCGGGTGGCTGAACTTCTCCACCACCGGCATCAAGACCGGCGTCCAGGGCGTGCTTACCTGCACGTTCACTGACGCGGGCGCTGGTGCGCTGACCACCGTCACCACGCTCACCGTGGCGGCCAGCGACAACGGCACCGACCTGCTGGACGCGTCCGGTCCGCAGATTCTCATCAACGACGTTCCGTAACCACGCTGGACGGACGGCGGGCGCCCTTCGGGGCGTCCGCTGATCCGGCCCGGCATCAAGGAGAATGATCACATGCGGCAAAATTCCACCCGGCGGAACCGGTACCCGGCCCTCGTGGCTCTCGGTGCGGTCGCCGTCTTCACCGCCTGCTCCGGGGATGAGCAGAACCCCCTGACGGGCAATCCGGCCGGCGCCGACCTGGCGATCGGCGTGGAGGTCTCGCAGGCCTCCGCTCAGGCGGGACAGCAGATCGCGGTCGCGGTCCGGGCCGATGGACGGGAAGTACTGGGCGGCCTGCAGGGCACCCTGCGGTACGACGCGTCGAAGCTGGCGTACGTGGGCCAGGGCGTCGAAGGTGGCAAGGTCACGATCGTCAACAGCAGCAAGCCGGGCGAAGTGCGCCTGGTGAGCTTCCAGGGCGGCACCGGCATCGCCGGCCGCAGCGGCACGCTGGTCTTCGCGGTCAAGGGCAGCAACTACGCCCAGAGCCTCAAGTTCGCGCTGGAAATGGCGACCGACCTGAACGGCGCGAAGGAAATCACGAAGTACAAGAGCGCGTCCACCGCCGAAGCCGCCAATCTGGTCGTGACGGCCGGGGCCAAGCCGATGGCGATGGCCGACTGGAACGAAGCGATTGCCCCGACGCTCTGGGCCGCCGAGAACCGTCCCAAGACCAATGCGCCCGGCACCTATCTGGCCAGCCTGCACTACGGCAACGCCAACCTGAGCGCCGAGAATGCCGCCAGCTGCACCTCGGTCAACGTGCTCGACGCGACCTATGTCGCGAACGTCGCCGCTGGCAACAACTCGGTCCAGGGTGTGGACTTCCCCACCCGTGACCCGGTCATCGCCGGCAACGTGTCGCCCAACTCGCTCCCGATCCCGGGCATCAGCGGTGGGGGGGCCCGCAACATCGACGTGCTGGATGCGCAGGCGGTTGCCAACGAAGCGGTCGGCAACGACCGTCCCGTGGTCTGTGACCTGATCCCCGGCCGCGAGCCGGTGACGGGCTTTATCGCTACCCTCAGTGGCAGCATCTCCACCTCGCGCACCCTGTTCCGCGACACGCTGTACAAGGTCAGCGGTGTGGTGAAGGTCAACGGCGGCGCCACGCTGACCATCCAGCCCGGCACCCGCATCGAAGGCATCTACACCGGCTCTGCCGTGGGGAATGTCACCGGGCTCATCATCGAGCGCGATGGCTTGATCGACGCCCAGGGCACGCTGCTGCAGCCGATCGTCTTCTCCTGCGACCAGACGCCCAAGTTCAAGGGCTGCTGGGGCGGGTTGGTCATCGCCGGCAACGCGATCGTCAACGCCAGCCAGGCCGCCACAGCGACCAGCCCGATCATCGCTGGCCGGGCCGCCACCGCCAACTGCAACCAAGTGGTCTCCGAGGGCACGCTGGGCACGCCGGCCGAATATCGCTTCGGTGGCTGCAACGACACCGACAACAGCGGGACCCTGCGCTACGCCATCGTCGAGTACGGCGGCTTCTCCTTCGCGGCCAACCGCGAGCTGAACAACCTGACCGTCGCCGGCGTTGGCAGTGGCACGACCATCGAATTCGTCCAGGTGCACGCCGGCCTGGATGACGGATACGAGATCTGGGGTGGCTCGTTCAACACCAGGAACATCCTGATCACCGCCAACTCCGACGACGGCTTCGACTTCGCCAGCGGCTGGCGGGGCAAGGCCCAGTTCCTGATCATCCAGAGCGATTCGCTGGATGGCGACAAGGGCTTCGAGATCGACAACACCGAGAGTTCGGCGACCTACAACGACGCCAGCGCCACCTCCCCGGGGACCACGCCCGAGGTCTACAACACGACGATGATCGGCAAGGCGGATCCGGCCGGCACCGGCGGACCGGTCGCGGCGAACAACGTCGAAGCGGGCATTCACCTCCGTCGTGGCGCCCACCCGCGCATCTTCAACACGCTGATCGCGGGCTGGCCCTTCGCCGTACGGCTCGACAACGACGTGGCCACGGCCGGCGCCAATGCGCCGAACTCGACCTGCCTTGGCGCGACGAACATGAACACGCTGGATACGCTGCGGACCAACCGGGCGCAGAACTTCACCACCCTGGATGATCCGAACATCACCGCCGGGACCTGCACGCCGTACCCGGCCGGCACCAGCATCGAGGACGACTGGTATCTGGACGTGACTAACGCCAACGACACCGTGTCGCGCGCGACGGCGCTGCTCATCGCGCCGTACAACGTGGTCACCCCCGACTTCCGCCCGGTCAGTGCGACGGCGGTCCGTCAGGGCGCGGTCACCGCTCCTCCGGCCGGATTCTTCGACCCGACGGCGAATTACGTGGGTGCCGTGGCTCCGCTCTCATCCGGTGGCATCCCGTGGTACTCCGGCTGGAGCCGTCAGTGGACGACGGCCACCACGCCGTAAGCAGGATGTAGTGCATTGATCACACAGGGGCGGCCGGTTCCCGGGTGGGGGCCGGTCGCTCAGGTCAGAGGTGCCGAGGGACCGCATGTCTACTGCTGAAATGCCCGACGGGAAAGGTCTTCCCGACTATCACGCCCACCCGGGGCGCCGCCTGGGATTGCTCGCCACCCGACTCGTGCCCTGGGTTCTGGTGGCCTTTGTGCTTCTGGGCCTCGGCGGCTGCGGCGACGCCACCGGGCCCACTCAGCCGCCGTACATCGCGATCGTCAACCAGTTCTCGGCCGCACCAGGGACCGACATCGGCAGCACCTACACGTATCGGGTGACGGAGATCTCCGGTCAACTGCACTTCGACAAGACCATCACGGCTGGCCCATACGATACGATCATCGTCCCGGTCCTGCCGGCGACCTACAAGATCACGCTCTCTGGCGCTCCCAGGCAGTGCCGCTACCAGGGAGGGACGGAGTTCTATCTCCTCGTGCCGGAGAACAGCAACACTGCGCTGGTCCGCAACCAGATCAGCTGCCAGTCGCTGATCACGCTGTCCACCGCCACCGACGGCAGCGTGCCCGACGCCGCCTATATCTATCACCTGACCGGGCCGTCCACCGATCGCTCCGGCATCCTGAACGGGAACGATACCCTGCGGATCGACCAGATCCCGCCCGGCACCTACACGGTGGACCTGGGTCATGTGGCTGGGAACTGCGTCGTCACCAATGACGGCGGGACCCGGCATCAGTTCACCATCGCCGACAGCGGCGGCACCACCGCCGATTTCCGCATCTCCTGCTCCAACGAAGCGGCTCGGCCGACGCTGCTGTTTTTCAAGAGCAGCTATCACCAGGGGGCCAGCGGCTTCATGCTCAAGGCGACCGACCCCGACCGCGACATCGAGCGCTACTACTGGGACATCACCGATTGCGCGGGGAAGAGCGTTATTGCGGGCGGGGGCCGGCTGCGGCGCGGGCTGACCCAGGGACCGACCAGCGGGCTCGACACCATCACTGTCTTCGGGGCGATCGAACTTGGCCTGCCTGACGCCAGCCTGCAGGGAAAATGCACCAGCATCAGGGTGGTGGATGAGTACGGCAACACGACGCCGGTGGTCGAGGAGCCGATCGGCAATGAACCCGCCGGCCCAGTGCCCACCCTCTTCAACGCCAAGTTCATCACTACCGCCCAGCTCGGCACCACGATGCAGGTCAGCGACCCGGCCTTCGCCGGCGTCTTTCTGGCCGCGACGCTGCGCGACGGAGTGCTCTTCCCGCCCGATGGTCAGCCCGATGTCGGGGTGTACAACGCCGTCGGCTACAGCGATCTGCTCCTGCCCACGGTGCCGCTCGGCGGTGGCCGCCCGCAATATTACGACTACTACTCGGTGATCGCCTACCTGTTCGACACCGCCGGCAATTTCACCAGGCTCGAGGACAATGATCTCTTCCAGTGATCGACCGGCGCCCCGCGGGCTCGCCGTCGCCTCCCTGCTGATCGCCGCTCTCGTTGCGGGGTGCGCCGAGTCCGATCCGCCGGCCGGTCCCCGTCCGCTGCCAACCGGAGCGTTGGCCGTCGGACTGGCAGCCAGCTCGCTCGCGGCCGGTCTCGGCGATACGCTGAGCCTGCGGATAGTGGCCGATCCAGGCGAAGGCGAGCGGCTCGCGGCGGTGCAGGGTACCCTGCGCTTTGATGCTCACCGGCTGCGGTACTTTGGTCAGCCCTTGGCTGGGACGGCGTTCGTGCTGGTCAACCCCGCCGCCGCGGAGCAGGGAACGCTGCGGGTCGCCAGCCTGCGACTGGCTGGGTTGTCGCGCGAGACCGCCGACCTGCGCTTCGTGGTGCTGTCGCCGGCGTGGGAGACAAACCTCCGCTACGATCTCGACGAGGCGGTGACTCCGGACGTCCGTGCCCTCCACGGTGCGCGGCGGCTGCCGCTGGTCGAGAGCCCGTTCCCGAACGCCGCCGGGGCCGTGTCGCTGCTTACGTTGAAGGACTGGTGGCGGTATTTCGGCCTGACGGAGCGCGCCTATCGCAACGTGCCGGGCGCAGGGACGGTCTTCGGCGATATCACCCTGAACGGCTTCATCGATGTGCTCGATGCCTCCGGCGCCGCCAATCTCGCCGTGGGCAATCGGCAGCTGATCACCGAAGCCAACCGGGACTATGTGATCGCCGGCGACGTCGCCCCGGCCAATCTGCCGGGGCTGGGCGAAGCGACCGACCTGATTCCACCCGGGCGCAACCCGGATGGGAGCTACTCGATCTCGGTGCTCGACGCGGTCTCGATCAACAATCAGGCAGTGGGCAACGCCCAGCCCGTCGCCGGGCAGCCGATTCCCGGTCGCCAGCCGCGCCCCTTCCGGGTGACCCTCAGCGGCACGATCAACGCCAGCCGGACGCTCTCCCGCGACACGATCTATGAGTTGCAGGGGAATGTGCTGGTGGGGCAGGCGGCGACGCTGATCATCCAGCCGGGGACGGTTCTTGAAGGCCAGAGTGCATCCCGCGGAGCACTCGTGGTGGTGCGGGCGGGCAACATCGACTGGCGTGGCACCCGTCTGGAGCCGATCATCTTCACCTGCACCGGCACCGTGAAAACACCCGGCTGCTGGGGTGGGGTCGCGCTCAACGGTCTCGCGCTGCTCAACAATCGGGATCCCGGCACCACCGGCTTCTGTCCCGAGAAATTCGCCATCGGCTCCAGCGAGGTCTATGGTGGCTGTCTGGTCGAGGACACCACGGGTGTGATGAGCTATGTCCGTATCGAGTATGCCGGCATGGCGGCGGGCGCTTCGGGGCCGGTCGCTGGCCTGGCGCTGAACGGGGTGGGGAGCGGAACAGTCGTCGACCATGTGCAGGTGCATGGCTCGCTGGGCGACGGGGTGCTGGTCGCGGGCGGCAATGTGAATCTCCGGAACATCGTGCTGACCGGAAATCTGCAGTCCGGCCTCCACTGGGACTTTGGCTGGGGAGGCAACGCCTTCGGCGGAAATGCGCAGTTCGTGATGATCCAGATGCCTCAGGGTGGCGGCGATGCGGTGCGGGGGTCCAGCTTCGCGGCGACTCCGAACGCCGGTCCCCGCTCGGAGCCGGACATCTATCATCTGACGGCCATCGGCGCCGGAACGGGCGGGGGGAGCGGGCGGGGCCTGGTCTTAGAGAACGGGTCCGGCGGGATCGTGCGGGATGCGATCTTCAGCAACTTCCCCGGCGCCGGTTTCGACGTGCAGGGCACGGAGAGCTGCAACCAGTTCAGCGGCGGCACCGCCTTTCTCGATCACTCCATCTTCTTCGCCGGCACTCCGGACTACGCCACCGATGCGGACTGCATCGACGAGTCCGCGTATGCCGGTGCGCCCGCGCTGTTCAACCGGATCACCGATCCCGGCCTCGTCGCGGCGATGAACACGCTCACCCCCGACCTGCGCCCGACCGCGGGCTCCGCGGCGACCACCGGGTTCGTGACACCGCCTTCGAATCTCTTCTTCGATCTGACCCCGACGTTTCTCGGCATCACCGAGCCGGTGAATGGCACCGGGACCAATATCCCCTGGTATGCCGGCTGGACCCGGGGCTGGATCGGGGTAACACCCTGAACCATGCCGGCATTCATGGGTAGTTTCGCACACCGAAAGTGGAGCGCGCTGCGCATTATCAGCGTGCTGGCGCTGGCCGGATGCGAGGCGCAGTTGCGCACACTCGGGCCGGAGTTTCCTCCCGACGACACTGGTTCCCCGGTGGCGGCGGCCTTTCTGGCGCGCGTGGACTTGCGGCAGGGCAAGGTGACGATCACCGGTCCGGGCAGTGCGATCGCGGCCGCCGGAATCACCGGGGCAGGGCCCGCCTTCTCGCTCGTCGGCGGTGATGTTGTGCTGCTCACGACCTCCAACTTCGCCACATCGCCCGTAGGCGCGTTCACGCCGGGGAAGGTGCGGGTCACGTTCGATATCGCGGTGACCAACCGGTTGAACAGCGTGGATATCGCGGGGCCAACCCTGTTTCCGCTTCCTCCACCCGGAACCACCGGGATGCTGCTCTTTCCCTACGACATCGCGGTGGCGACGACCAGCGGAGGGAGTTCGACCGGGGGGAGTGGCAACGACGTCATTGTGGTCCTGCCGAGCTTCGGGCTGGTGGCGCCGAGCCCGGATTGGGACGGGGCGCCCTTCAACTTTTTCAACGACTCCAGCTGCACCGGCGGCAACGACTGCTATCGGTGGGAGGAGTTCGCCGCGCCGCTCGTCGCCGGCTCCAGCAGTCTCAGCCGCCGGGTTGGTTTCGACATCGACCCAACGGTGGGGCAGTTCACCGCGCGACTCCTGGTCGCGGCCGACATCGTGAACCAGTCGCTTCCCACCGGCTCGATCACCGGGAGCGTCTTCTCCCCGTCGATCGGTGTGCTGGCCGGCGTGACTGTCACCGCGGCCAGCGGCGCGGTCACGACGACCGACGCACTCGGTGCCTTCACTCTCACCGGCCTTGCCGCCGGGACCGACACGCTCCGGCTCACCGGCCTGCCGACCATCTGCACCACCCCCGGTCCGGTGCCCATCATCGTGCTGTCGGGTGGGTTGACTTCGACCGCACTTTCGGTGGCCTGCACGCCGCCGGTTCTGGTTGGCACCGTCCTCGGGACGATCACGGCGTCAACCGGAGCCGCCACATCGGGCATCGCGGTCACAGTGACGCCCACCGGGTTCGGGCCGGCTCTGTCGGTGACAAGCGGAAGCGGGGGGAGCTTCAGCGTGGCGGGCGTGAATGTTTCCGACGGGACCGGGACCGTCGCGCTCGCCGGACTGCCGGTGGGGTGCGCCGATGCGGGAAGCATGCCGTACAGCGGCTTGAGCAGCGGGGGCAGTGTAACCGTCAGCATCACGCTGGCCTGCGCCGCCGCCGGATCCAGCTATGCCCACCTCAACACCTTTGTCGACCTGGGGAGCACGGTCACCCTGACGGCGACGCTCGACATGTCCACCTTCAACAATCCGCTGGTGAATGGCGGCGCGGCCGACGACATCCAGGCCATTCAGGGCGTCGTATCCTACGATCCGCTGCGGCTGCAGTTCGTCGGCTGCGCGAATGTCGCTGGCTCCGGCCTGACCAACGGGACGTTTAATGGCTCGGTGGCCGGCCAGGTACAGTTCCTGAACTTCAGCACAACACCGTCCCCGCAGCTCGGTCTGCAGGGGCTCTACAGCTGTACCTTTGCCGATATTGGTGCCGGCGCCGTCACTTCGGCCACAACCCTCACGGTTGCCGCGAGCCTGAACGGCGATAACCTTCTGCCGAATATCAGCGTGACGGAGGCGTCACTGCCATAGCGGCTGCGCGCAGCGCAGCCAACCCGCCCTCCGCTGCGTCGAGGCGCCAGCTTGCGACCGCCGAGTCGGGCCGGACCAGGACGAATGATCGCACGATCGCTCCGGCCGCGTCGCGCGAGAAGCGAAGTTGATAGACCGGTCGCCCCGCCATCTCCGCAATCACCTCCGCGTTCCGTTCCTGCAGATCCCGCACGAAACGATTGCCGTGCGCACCCGCCAGCAACAGCGGGGCGAATGGTTGCGTGCCCAGCCGGTCCTCCCGCAGCCGCCGGCGACAGATCTCGGGATAGGCGGTACCAGGCCGCATGCGCAGGGTGGAGTCGGCGGCGCCGGTCATTGTGCGTACCTGAGACGAATCCGCGCGCAGGGGATGCAGCGCCGACACCGCCGAGTCGCCCGCCACGTTGAACCGCTCGAGGTCCTGTACCGCCAGGTAGAGGATGCAGCTATCCACTTGCTGATACAGCTGCTGCGCCTCGCTGTGCGGAACCCCCCGGCCCCACAGCCTGGCCAGAAGCTGTGCTCCCCACGGCTCACGGATGAAAACGAGCCCGTTCACGACGCCCGCCGCCGCGGCGCCGCCGTCGGCGTCCCACCGCCGCGCCGGGGCATACTCACGGTAGGCGCTCCATCGGATCGGCCAGCCCAGCAGCGCGCCCGAGGCGATCGTCAGGATCACGCTCCACCGGGCCACGGCGGTCCAGCCTGGTCGGTTCCATCGCGCGGATATGACATCCGGCAGGCGCACCGTCCAGAGAATGGCGATCGGCGCGAGACTGAAGAGGAAGCGGGGGCCGAAGAAGTCGCCACGGTGCCAGTATGCCACGTAGGTGAGCATGAGCAGCGTTGAGCCGATGAGCAGCCACCGCTCCGGCACGGCCACCCGACGGATCAGCGTCACTGCGAGGAGGCAGAGCAGGATTCCCGGTACCAGCGAACCGAAGAGTTCTCCCTGCAGATCGAGCAGGTATGCATTCAGGTACCCGAGTCCCCGGGTAAGGGTATGTGGTGTGCCCCACGGGTCGGTGTGAAATCCCAGTCTGTGGGCTGGCCCCCAGAGCGCTTCGTACCCCAGCCGCAATGCATGACCCGTCGTCTGGCCGTTGTACCAGAGCAAGGCCAGGAGCGGTGGAAGGAGTCCGGCACCCACTGCCAGCGGTACAGTCCACCTCCCCGTCCGCCAGGCGCTGAGGACGAGCCAGCCGAGTCCAGGGACAATGTAGACCATCGCGTCGATCGGCCGGATCGTCAGGCTCGCGCCCAGACAGAGCCCGGCGAGAAGCGCGAGTCCCCATCTCCGCCCCCGCTCGGCATGCACCAGCGCCGCGGCTCCGGCCAGCAGGAAGGCGAGCGCCGGCAGGTGATTCATCCACGAGGCGGCAAGAATGACGACCCACGGCGAGCAGCCAAACGCCGCCGCCGTGCCGAGCGACTGGGCCGGCGAGGCGTCGAGGCCGCGTGCCAGCGCATAGAGGGCGAGCACGGCTGCTCCCAGCAGCAGCGGACCGACCAGCCACCCCGCCCCGACGAGTTGCCCCAGGGCCAGAAGTGCCGCCCACCCGGGGGGAAACTGGGCGAAGGTTCGACCGGCGATATCGGCCACCAGAAAGGAGGCGGTGAATTCCGGATGGGCTGGGGTCGGTACCGAGGTGTGGCCGGAGGCGAACACAGTGGCCTGATAGGCCTGGGTGATCGCATCCACGTGCAGCGGATGGCGGTCAAACACCCAGTACGCCACGATGCCGGACAGTCCGCAGGCGAGCAGTGCTGCGATCCACGGCGCCGCCGCGTGGCCCGCGAGCGCCCGCAGGCGATCGCCGACCGGCTGCAGCGCTGGGGCGAATCGCTGCTCGATCCCTGCGGCACAGGTCGCCAGGACCAGCAGCACGACCGTGGCGCTGAGCCATTGGCGCAGGAGGGCAGGGTAGCCGGGAAGGGGAGGCTGCCCCGGGAGCCACACCGAGACCGGCAGGCAGGCCAGCACCAAGAGCGCGCCGGCGACGACATGCCGGAGGCGCGGCCTGGGCCTGGTGGCGGGGGAGGAGGTCGAACGCACGGGGCCCAAAGATCTGGCTGATCGGTCACGGAATGGTCACGACCGCGTCCCGTCGTCGTGGTCAAGGATCTTCGCGGACCGCCGATAGTGGGGAGACGCGCGCCATTGCCCCGTCGCCGACCGCCGAGCCCTGATGAGCACCGATATCTACGTCGCCCGCCAGCCGATTCTGGATCGCCGCCAGGAGGTCTACGGGTACGAACTGCTGTTCCGTTCCGGCACCGAAAACGCCTGTGACCCCGCAAACCTGGATCAGGCCTCGTTTCAGATGCTCCACACCAGTCTGCTCGGTTTCGGGCTGGATGTGCTCCTCGGCGACCGGCTCGGTTTCATCAACGCGTCCCGCGAAGTGCTGCTGCAGGAATTCTATCTTGTCCTCCCGCGGGACCGCACCATCATCGAACTCATCGAGAGCGTCGAGCCCACACCGGCGATCATCGCGGCCTGTCTGGATCTCAAGCGGGCCGGCTATCGTCTCGCCCTCGACGACTTTGTCCGCCGGCCGGAGATGGCGCCGCTCGCCGAGCTGGCCGACACCATCAAGGTGGACTTCCAGGCCACCGCCGAGGCCGAACGCCGGGCGATCGTCCGCGAGTTCGCTCCGCGGAAAGTGCAGCTGGTCGCCGAAAAGATCGAGACGCGCGAGCAGTTCGCCGCCGCCGCGGCGGAGGGATTCACCCACTTTCAAGGCTACTTCTTCTGCGAACCGCAACTGCTGCAGGCCAGCGATGTCCCGGCATTCAAGCGGAACTGTGTGCGATTCATGGCCGAATTGAATCGCCCGGACCTTGACTTTGACGCGCTGGAAGCGGTGATCAAGCAGGAAGTCGCCCTGGCCGTCAAACTGCTGCGCTATCTCAGCTCCGCCGGCTTCGGCTGGCGTCACGAGGTGCGCTCCATCAGTCATGCGCTGCGTGTCCTGGGCGAGCGCGCGACCCGAAAGTGGTGTTCGCTCATGGCGCTCACCGTCCTGGGAGAGGACAAGCCGGCCGAGCTCGTCGTGACCTCACTGGTGCGGGCTCAATTCGCGGAGCAGGTGGGCATGGAGGCGCGCATGGGAGCGCGCGGGGCGGATCTTTTCCTGGTCGGCATGCTCTCCACCCTCGATACCCTGCTCGGTCAGCCGATGGACGAGGCGCTCGACCGGATGCCGCTCCCGCAGGAGGTGCGGGACACGCTGCTCGGCCGGACCACCAGCATGTCGCCGGTGTGGCAGCTGGTGCTGGCCTACGAGCGCGCACAGTGGGATCGGCTGAGGGAACTTGGAGTTGCTGCGGATGTGTCGGTGGGGCGATTGCCGGGGTTGTACCGGAATGCGGTCCAGTGGGTGGACCGCATTCACCGGATGTAGCGAGCGCCTAACGGAGTGTGCGTCCCGCGATGCGACCTTCGGGATGTTCCGTCGCGATGAGTGCGAAGGTGGAATCGATCACGCCGCCGGTGTCGCCGACGATCCCGGCGACATCGGCCCCGGCCAGCTGGGGTGGCTGATGCAGTGCCAAGGCGAGGCCGCGCCGTGTGACCGAGGGCCTGGGCGCCAGCTCCATCCAGCGTGGCATGCCGGCCGGATGGCGTGCACATATCACCGGAACCACCAGATCTCCCCCGGGCACTTCCGCCGCGACCGGCACCGCCAGCGTCCGGGCCAGGTCGTACCAGCCTTCCCAGCCATCCAGCGCCACCAGTACGGAGAAGCGCCAGCCCGATTCCGCCGCGAGGCGCGCGAAGGCGGCGCAGAGTTCCGCATCGCTCGGCGCGGCTCCGCTGCCGCTCGTGAGCGGCACACCACCACCGTCGGCGAACCACCGCCTCGCCGGATCCAGCGCCTCCGGCTTGATCCGCGGGAAGCTGGCGTATCGCCGGGTGATTCGAATCTCGGCTCGGGCCGCCTCGCGCTGTGCCGGGAACTCCGCGGCCTCAGCCGCGCCTTCGAAGGCCACTTCCGCCGCCATGTACCGTCCGGCCTGCCGCAACACCTGCCCGCGCAGGTGGAGTGTGCCGCCGTGGGGCTCAAGCGCGAAGGCGCGATCGAGCGCCATCAGCGCCCGGGACAACTCGCCCACCCGGAAGGCGGCGTAGCCCGCTTCGTGCCAGACCAGCCCCAGGTTCGGGTCGCGCTGCGCCGCATCGTCGAGCGCGGCCAAGCCTTCGCGGTACCGCCCCAGCTCCACCAGGGCGGCCCCGCGCAACACCGCGGGCAGCGCCTCGGCACCGAACTGGGCGTCGGCCTGTTCCGCCAGTGTGAGCGCTTCGGGATAGCGACCCCCGGTTCGCAGCAGTGCGAACGTCTCGATCCACGCCTGTCGCAGTTCCGGCTGTGTCGCCAGCACCGCGCGATACGCCGCCTCCGCCTCCGTCACCCGCCCGTCCTGCACCAGCCGCCGGGGCCGCGACAGCGCCTTCTCTGATGGCAGAGTGGCGAAGACGCGGAACTGGTCGGTGAAGTGCATGGCCGCGAATGTACCGGGGGGCCGGGATCGCGCTAGGGTGGCGGACCTCCGGCACCGTTCCCGGCTTCTTCAGTTGTTCTTCATTCCTCCGGCAGCACCTCCCCTTCCGCCATCCCCCTTCCGCGAGCTACCTTCTCCCCCATGGACCCCAATTTCGTGTCGCGGGAACAGACCCGCCTGCTGCGAGAACTCCGTGAGTTCCTCGCAATTCCCAGTATCAGCGCACTGCCGGCCCATGCCGCAGATTGCCGCCGTGCCGCCGAATGGCTGGTCACCGACCTCCGTCGGCTCGGTTGTCCGGTCGTGGAGGTGATCGAGGGCAGCGGTCACCCGGTGGTCTGGGCCGAAGGGCCCCGGATTCCCGATGCGCCGACGCTGCTCATCTACGGGCACTACGACGTGCAGCCGGTCGATCCGGTGGAGGAGTGGAAGTCTCCCCCGTTCGACGCGATGGTGCGCGACGGGAAGCTCTACGCCCGCGGGGCCGCCGATGACAAGGGCCAGGTCTTCTGCCTCCTGCGCGCCTACGAGGCGGTGCGTGACGCCGCCGGCAAGCCGCCGCTCAATGTGCACTTCCTCTTCGAGGGTGAGGAGGAGTGCGGCGGGCATGTGCTGGATGACCTTCTGGCGCGCGAGCCGGAGCGGACCACGGCGGATGCAGCGCTGATCTGCGACATGTCGTATTACGCACCCGGGATCCCCGGTGTCTACACTGCGCTCCGGGGGCTGTGCTACGCCGAGCTCACGGTCCGGACGCTGCAACGGGATCTGCACTCCGGCAGTTACGGCGGGGTGGCGCCGAACGCCATCGAGACGTTGTGTCGCCTGCTCTGCGACCTCAAGGACGGCGAGGGACGGATCCATATTCCCAAGCTCTACAAGTCCGTCGTCCCACCGACGCGCGCGGAGTTGCGCGCCTGGGACCGTCTGCCCTTCAGCAAGCGTGATTTTCTGCGCGACGAGGTCACCGGCAAGGCGCTGACCGGCCTCAAGAAGTACTCGGTGTTCGAGCGCATCTGGGCGCTCCCGACCCTGGAAATCCACGGGATCCGGGGCGGCTTCGTGGGCGATGGGGCCAAGACCGTGATCCCTGCGTCCGCGACGGCCAAGGTGAGCCTTCGCCTGGTACCGGGGCTGCCATTCGTTCAGGTGGCGAAATGGCTCGAGAAGGCCGCCAAGGCGGCGGCGCCAAATTGGGCGGAAGTCGACCTCAAGATCCTGCACGGTGGCGATGCCGTCGAGGTCGATACCTCGCATCCCGCTTTCGCCGTGCTCGATGAAGCGTTCAAGGAAATCGTGGGGAAGCCAACGGTCCGGGTCCGCGCCGGCGGCTCGATCCCGATCGTCCCCCGGATCGGTTCAGGGGGGGCTCCGGTGCTGCTCACTGGCATCGGTCTGCCGGACGACGGGTTACACTCCCCCAACGAGAAGCTGGACCTGCAGCAGCTGTGGGATGGGATCGCTGTGTTCGGTCGCTTCATGGAACGACTGGCCGCCGTCCCCCTCGCCCCGGCGCCCTGAAGCCTCACGCCCGCGCGCCGACAGCGCCGGAACGACAGCGGCCCCGTGGAGGATCCACGGGGCCGTTTCGTTGCGGAGAACGGAGTGCTGGCGACGGCCGGCTACTCCCCCGGCTCCTCCTGGATCTCACCACTGGCCCGGCGCCCACCCGGATACTGCGACTCGGTTCTGGCATGCAGGTCGTCGACCCCGAGCACGGCGCGCACCGAAGCGGTGACACCGGCGACCACATCCTCGGACCAGTAGGGATCGGGCTGCTCGCTGGCCGGGACCGACTGGCTGCAACTTTCGAGGTATTGCACGGCGGTACTGGTCCACTCCGCCTGCGCGCCCGGCACCAGCGCCCACGAAGAGGTGGACTTGAGCTCCAGTTCATTCAGCGCGGCAAGCTGCGGTTCGACGCCCTCATCCGTTGCCGCCGATGCCAGCTGCTGGGCCACGATCGTCATGACCTGCACCCGTTCCGCCTCCTGCGGGCCGGGCAGCGGCGCAAAGAAATTCCGCTGGTCGGCCACCATTTCGCCCAGCCGGATGCAGACCGCGCGGACCGCCGGCTGCAGCGCCGGTGGCGCCTCCCGGGACCAGCCACGGGCCGCCTTCAGGATATCCTGCACGATCTTCTCGGCCTGCGCCTCGGGGGAGGGGCGGTCTGTCGGAGAGGTCATAGGACTGTCACAATGCTCCGCCCGCTGCGGAAACGCAATGGTGGCGGTCCGGCGCGGGAAAGGGCCCGACGACCCGTTGACAAGGGGTATCCGGGCCCGTATGCCGCCGGTCCCCCCCGCGCGCGCTATTTCCGGGGGCCCCGCCGCATCCGCGCCGGATCAGGGCGACCGTACCGCTCCTCCGCCCACGGTTCGCCCCGCATGTGGTAGCCGTTCTGCTCCCAGAATCCGGGGTAGTCGTCTTCCATGAATTCGAACCCCCGGATCCACTTGGCGCTCTTCCAGAAATAAAGATGGGGGATCACCAGCCGGATCGGTCCGCCATGTTCGGCGTCGAGCGGCTGGCCGTTGTGCGTCAGCGCAAGCAGGTTGGCTGGGCGCATCAGGTCACCCAGCGACACGTTGGTGGTGAAGCCATGCTCCGCATGCACCAGGACATACTTCGCTGACGCCGATGGTCTCGCGTCGGCCAGCAGCGGGGCCAGCGGGATCCCCTCGAAGACGTTGTCATAGCGGCTCCACCGCGTCACGCAGTGGATGTCGCACAGCGTCTCCTGTCGTGGATACAGGAGGATCTGGTCCCAGGTCAGCGTGAAAGGGGATTCGACCGCGCCGGAGACCTCGAAGCGCCAGGTGCGGACGTCCACCTGCGGCACGGTGCCATAATGCAGCACCGGCCACTTCTTCGTCACGATCTGTCCCGGAGGGAGCCGCCGCTGCTCCTCCGTGCGTACATCAATGCGATCGGTCATGAGGCTGGGTTCTGCTCTGGTGGGAAAGCCGGTCCCTGCGTCCGTGGTCTATAACGCACGTGGCACCGGCCCGGTTCCCTCGGGCAGCAGATCCGCGAGCGTCGCTGGCTCGGGCGCGAGCGAGAATACCTGGGCCAGGCCAGCTACGACGGCATCGAGCGTCGTGGCCCAGAGGCCGGCCGACCCCCCAACTCCGAGCTCCCGCTCCACCGTGGTCATCATCACGCCATCAATGCCGCAGGGAACGATCAGCCCGAAGTCATCGAGATCGTTGGTCACATTGAGTGCAAAGCCATGCGTCGTCACCCACTGACGCACATGGATGCCGATGCTGGCAATCTTCCGTCCTCTGGTCCACACCCCCGTGTACCCTGGATTCCGCTCGGCCCGCAGCTGCAGGCGGCCGAGGGCGTCGATGAGCGATTCCTCGACCTGGCGCAGATACCAGTGCAGGTCCTGCCGATGGCGCCTGAGGTCCAGGATGGGGTAGCCCACCAGCTGCCCCGGTCCATGCCAGGTGACGTCGCCGCCCCGGTCCACCTCGGCGACGGTCAGCCCGCGACGCTGCAACTCCTCGACGGCGAGCGGCAGGCTCTCCGGTCGTGTCCCTCGACCGAGCGTGATCGTCGGCTCATGCTCCAGCAGGAGCAGCAGGTCCCGGTCAATGTCGCCCTGCTGGCGCCGGTCCGCGAGCCGCCGCTGCAGGTCGAGCGCCTCGAGGTAGGGGACGCGGCCCAGTCGCAGGACCGCCAGTGGAGCGGTCACCCGGTGCTGCTCGGAACCGGCCGCCCCCGCACCAGAAGAAATGCGATCAGCAATGCACTCGCACCGTAGCCCAGCAGCCCGAGGCGGCCGGCCAGCTGTTCGGCGAACACCGCCGGCAGCATAGCGAGCGCGGTCGCGAATCCGGCGACCATCGCGAGGCCGCCGCGACGATAGGTCGAGACCAGCGGCGCGAGCAGCGTCCAGGCAACGCCGGTTGCTGCCGCAAGCCCGGCGAGTGTTCCACCGACGACGGTGATGAAGACGGAGGTGGGGGGCGGCGTGCCGACGACGGGCGGAACTCCAAGCTGCAGGGTGCGCGCGGCCCAGAGCGCAACCGCAATGATCCCCGCGCCAAGCAGGGTCGCGGCCACGACGGCCCGCAGCGCGGGCCCGACCTGCTGGGGTGCCGCTGGCTCTCCCGTCGGGCCGGTCATGAGCGGTTCGGTCATGCGTCGCTGGGGCTCGGGTAGGGGCGAAGCTCCAGCTTCACCTTGGGCCAGACTCCCCGCCCCTGCCCTCAGATATGAATCGCCCGGCCCATCGAGTCCAGCGCCGCTTCGGCGATCGCCTCGGAGAGGGTGGGGTGGGCATGAACGGTGAGGTCGATCTCCTCCACCGTGTACTCGTTCTCCCGCGCGACAGCCAGCTCGTGGATCATCTCGGAGGCGTGGCCGCCGACGATATGCGCCCCGAGAATCTCGCTGTACTTCTTGTCCCGGATGATCTTGACGAAGCCGTCGGTCTCGTTGGAGGCGCGGGCCCGGCCGTTGGCGCTGAAGGGGAAGCGACCGACCTGGAAGTCCAGCTTCTTCTCCGTGCACTGTTCCTCCGTCAGTCCGATGCTGGCGACCTCCGGATGGCAGTAGGTGACGCTCGGGATGTTGTCGTACCGGATCGGATGCGGCGTGTGTCCGGCGATCAGCTCGGCGACGAACATCCCCTCGCGGCTTCCCTTGTGCGCCAGCATCGGCGGGCCGGCCACATCGCCGATGCAGTAGATGCCCGGCGCCGTGGTCTCCAGCGTGGCGAGGCTCACCTTGACCCAGCCGCGGTCCGTCAATTGCACGCCCGCTTCCTTGAAGCCCATCGCTTCGGTATTCACCGCACGGCCCGCCGCCATCAGCACCTTCTCCGCCACGACCGTCTGGGCCTTGCCGCCCACCTCCAGCGTCAGCGTGACACCGTTCGGCCCGACCTCCGCCTTGGTGACCTTGGCCCCGGCGAAGATGTCGATGCCGCGCTTCTTGTAGGTCTTGGCCACCGCGTCGGAGCATTCCGCGTCCTCGATCGGCAGGATGCGCGGCAGCGCCTCGATCAGCGTGACCTTGCTGCCGAACGCGGCGAAGATGTCGGCGAATTCGCAGCCGACCGCGCCGGCCCCGATCACCGCCAGCGTCGCCGGCGCCTGCTCCAGGAAGAGCGCCTCGTCGGAGCTGATGACCGTCGTCTTGTTGATGCCCAGCCCGATCTGGGGAATCCCCTTCACTCGGGAACCGGTGGCGATGACGATTGCCTTCTTCGCCTCGTGCGTCTCCACCCCGACCTTCACCTTCTTGCCGGGCAGGAGGCTGCCGGTGCCCTTGATGACGGTGACCTTGTGCTTCTTCATCAGGAACTCGACGCCCCTCGAGTTCTGCTCCGACACCTTGCGGGAGCGCTTCATCGCGACGCCGTAGTGGGTCGTCACGGCCCCGACCTCGATGCCGAGGTCCTTGGCCTCATGGGCAATGACGCCGGCCATGCGGGCGCTGTGCAGCAGCGCCTTGGTCGGGATGCAGCCAATGTTGACGCACACGCCGCCCAGCTTGTCCTTCTCGACAACGGCGGCGGAGAGCCCGAGCTGGGTGGCGCGGATGGCGCAGACATAGCCGGCCGGGCCGCCGCCGAGAACAATCACGTCATAGCTTGCCACAGAAGCCTCGACAATGAGAAATCAGGATTGGGACCTCACGTTGCCTGCCAATCACCGGCGCAATACCGTCGATCCGCCCAACCGCCCAGGTTACCACACCAGCGCGAGCGGATTCTCCAGCATCAGCTTGAGCGTCTTGAGAAACGCCGCACCCGTCGCGCCATCGATGATGCGATGATCGCAGGAGAGCGTGACCCGCATCCGCCGCCGCACAACCACCAGGCCATCCTGCACCACCGGCTTCTGCACCGTGCCGCCGACCGCCAGAATACCCGCCTCCGGCGGATTGATCACCGCCGTGAACTGGTCGATCTCGAACATCCCCAGGTTGGAGACGGAAAAGGTACCGCCGGTGTACTCCTCCGGGGCCAGCCGGCGCTCCCGCGCCCGCCCGGCAAGCTCGCGGGATTCGGCGCTGATCTGACGCAGCGACTTCTGGTCGGCGTGGCGGATGACCGGGGTGATCAGGCCATCGTCAATGGCGACCGCCATGCTGACGTGCACGTCGTTCCAGTATCGAATCCGGTCGTCCTGCCACCAGGCATTGCAGGCAGGATGCTGCTTGAGTGCGGCGGCGACGGCCTTGATGATGATGTCGTTGATCGAAATCTTGCTGGCCTTGCCTGCCTCATTGCGGTCCGCCGCGCTGCCGGCGTTGAGCGCCTCCCGTGCCTCCCACACCCGCTCCATGTCGATCTCGCTGGTGAGATAGAACGTCGGCACCGGGCCGATCGACTGGGCCAGCCGCTTGGCGATCGTCTTGCGCAGCTGGCTCAGCGGGACGTCGGTGAAGCTGGCGCCCGCACTGACTGCCGGCCGGAAGGCGGCGGCAGGGGCGGTGGATGGCGTGGCCCGGTCGAGATCGCGTGCCACGA
>JAWXBX010000065.1:0-11765 GCA_034440415.1 Gemmatimonadota bacterium
CCGTCGATGTCCCGTTCCCCCGCCGCCTGTTCCGGGCTCATGTACGCCGGTGTCCCCACCGCGAGGCCGGTATCGGTGAGTCGCTCGGCGCCGGCGCCGGTCAGCGCGCGGGCGATTCCGAAATCCGCCACCAGGGCGTGGCCGCCCTCCAGCAGGATGTTCTCCGGCTTGATGTCCCGGTGGATCACCCCCCGGCCGTGAGCGTAGCTCAGGGCATCGGCCACTTCGCGGGCGATGCGGAGCGCGTCCTCGATGGGCAGCTGCTTCTCCCGGTCCAGTCGGTCACGGAGCGACTCGCCCTCGACTAACGGCATGACGTAGTAGAGGTAGTTATTGGGGCCGGACATGTCCGGCCCCCACGCGGAGCCCGAATCGAACAGCGGCAGGATGTGCGGGTGCCGGAGATTGGCGGTGGTTTCGATCTCGCGCAGGAATCGTTCGGGGCCCAGGACAGCCGCGAGTTCGGGCCGCAGCACCTTGATGGCAACTTTTCGGCTGTGCTTGAGATCCTCGGCGAGGTACACGGTGGCCATGCCGCCCTGGCCCAGCTCGCGCTCGAGGCGGTAGCGGTCGGCGAGGCTTGCCCTGAGGCGCTCGATCGTCATCGGGTGGATCCCCTGTCGTGGGGCGCCGAAGGGGCCGCAGTGAGACGAGCGGGGGCGTCGGTCATCGGTGGGTCAGGTGGTCGAACCAGTTCAAGAGGACCACGACGGTCTGGTCGTTCTGCACCAGGGGCTGCTGCATGATGAAGGTGTTGCCGTCGCGCGAGACGTCGTAGGTGGCGTAGTTGATCCCGGCGAACGACCGGGTGGTGAAGAGGGGATGGACCGCCCCGCGAGTGAACGTGGCACCCTCGGTGACGGGGGCGGCGAGCACCTGGTTGCCGTTCTTGAAGAAGATCTCCCGCCCCGTCGGCGACCACTTCGGTTCATTCCCCCCTTCGGTCGAAATCTGATACTTCCCGCCGCCGCCGGGGAAGGGGCGCACGTAGACCTCGTTCCGTCCCGACTCGTCGGAGACGTACGCGACCCATCGTCCGTCGGGGGAGAGGGTCGGCGCGTAGCTCTCGAAGGTGGTCGACGCGAAGGGGGTGACGGTCCGCGCGCTATCGAGGGTCAGAACGGAGAGGGTGCGGCGGCCCCCGGGCTCCTGCTGGCGGAAGACCATCCGCTGGCCATCCCGGGTGAACTCCCCCGGGGTGTCCTGGGACGGGCTTGCGAGGAGGGTCTCAGCCGGGGCGCTGCCATCGGCGAGGATCCAGCCGAGGTCTTCCGTGATCGCGCCGCGCCGCTGATAGACGACCCGGCGCCCATCAGGCGTCCACGAAGGACGGATGGCGCTCCGGTCGAAGGTGAGTCGGGTGAGGGTCTTCTCCTTCAGGCCGTACAGCCAGATGTCGTTCCCGGCGTCGATCACCTGCACGGCGATCCGCCTTCCGTCCGGGGAGAGCCTCGGAGTCTGGTAGAAGCGGGGCGGGGAGCCGAGATCGCGGACGACACCAGGCCGCGAGACCGCGATGAGGGTGCCGAGCCCGACACCGCCGGAGGCCAGGGCGATGGTGCCGTTGCGGGAGATCCCCGCCTTTGCGGTGCGGCTGTTGACGCCGACCTGCACGCTGTCGGCGACGAGGATCGCCGCGCCGAGGGGCTTCAGGTGGCGGGCATCGAAGGGGACCGCCATCAGATTCCCCGAGGTGACCGTCCCGCTCGCCTGGTCGATCAAGCCGACGACCACATACCCCTGATCCACGTAGCGCGGATTCGATCCGGTCACCGCGAACCGGTCGATCTTCCCTGTCGCGATGGTGATGGCGGCGAGCTGGTCGGCGGCCCCGTCGTAGATGCCGAAGAGGGCGGTCCGTCCGCCGGGGAGGAACTCGGGCCACCGGAATGAGATCCGCGAATTGGAGTCGGCGGCGGCGATGCGTACCGGGTCGCCCCCGTTCGCAGGGACGATCCAGAGCCCACGTTCGGTGGCGAAGAGGATCGAGTCCCCGGCGTTCCAGGTCCCCCCCCAGAAGCTGTTCCCCACTTCGGCGATGACCGCCGCCGGCCCGCCGCTGAGGGTGATCCGCATCAGCCGCGACCCCGACCAGAAGGCGACCTGCTGGCCGTCCGCAGAGAAGAAGGGACTCAGCGCGTTGCTGGTGCCGGGAAGGAGGGTCTCGGTGAGCTGGTCGAGGGTGCGGGTGTAGAGGGCGTTCCCGTTGGGGCCGCCCCCGACGTACACCAGACGCGAGCCGTCGGGGGAAAGGGCGAGCGCCTGGCCGGTGACGTTGGTGACGACATCGGGGGTGAGGCGCACGGCGAAGCGCGCGGCCACCGCGGCGGGTGCAGGGCGGAACCGCTCGCGGACGAAGAGCCCGACGAAAAGGAGCGCGACGGCGCCCGCAACGAGGAATGAGGGAGCCTGCCACCAGCGGCTTCCCGGTCGACCCGTCCCGGGGCGAAGGGCTGTTCCAGTCGGCCCGAAGGCGCGACCCTGAAAGGTGGCGTTGCCGAGCGCGTCGGCGAATTCCTTCGCCGTCGCGAAGCGGTCGGCGGGGAGTTTCTCCAGCGACTGGGCCACCGCAGCCGCGACGTTGGGAGGCACCGCCTTCCGCAGCTTCGTGACCGGAGCCGCCTCTTCCGTGACGATCTTCATGATGATCTGCTGGGCCGAGGCGCCGGTGTGCGGCGGGTTGCCGGTCAGCATCTCGTAGAGCACACTGCCCAGCGAGTAGATGTCCGAGCGGGCGGTGATCTCCTTTTCCGCCGTGGCCTGCTCGGGACTCATGTAGTGCGGGGTGCCGAGGCTCATCCCGGTCTCGGTCATCCGGCCGCCGGCCGCGGCGGAGAGCGCCAGCGCGATGCCGAAATCGGCGACCATGGGGCGGCCGTCGTGCAGCAGGATGTTCTCCGGCTTGATGTCCCGGTGGATGACGCCCTGGCGGTGGGCATAGTCGAGGGCATCGGCCACCGCCACGGTGATCCTGACCGCCTCGTCGATGCCGAGCTGGGTTTCCCGATCCAGCTTCGAGCGGAGGGTCTCGCCGTCGATGAACGGCATCACGTAATACAGGAATCCGTCGGCAGTGCCGGAGTCGAACAGCGGCAGGATGTGGGGGTGCTGCAGCGCGGCGGTGGTCTTGATCTCCACCACGAAGCGCTCCGCGCCGATCACCGCGGCGAGCTCGGGCCGCAGCACCTTGACGGCCACGCTGCGCTGGTGCTTGAGGTCCTGGGCCAGGTATACCGTGGCCATGCCGCCCTGACCGAGCTGGCGCTCGATGCGGTAGCTGCGGCTGAGGGCGGCGGTGAGGCGGGCGACTGCGTCAGTCACGGTGTCCTCGACTCGTCAATTGCGCGAGTTGCGGCTGAGGCCGCCCTGAAGGGCTCCATCGTCGCTTCAGCGACGGGCCGGCGCGCCATGCCTCCCCGCCCCCTGGCGCGCGGTCGATCCAGCGGCCGCGGCAGAGGATGGCAGTACGACGAAGTATGCCATCGGTCATGACGCCCGCCCCAATCGGTCCAGCATGGCCGCAACGCGCGGGTCTTTCCGCAGCTTGTCGTACCGCTCCAACTGGGGAAACTGGACCAGCCAGGTGTCGTGACGGGTCACGGCCTGGCCAAGCAGCGCCACGGCCTGCTCGTGGTCGCCGAGTTCCTCGAGGGCGGCGGCGAGGGCCCCCGTCGCGGGGAGTTTGCCACCCACCCGGGCCCGGATCGAATCCATCGTGGCGCGCGCCTCCTTGGCCCGGCCGGCAACCGCATAGGCGTAGGCAAGCAGCCCGTGCGCCTCCTCGGGGCGGCCAGGCGGGAGCAGCCTCAATTGCCATTCGAGGAGGCTGATGGCCTCGGTGGTCTTCTTGAGTCCGAGCAGCGCGTTCGCCTTCCAGGTCCAGGCGAGCATGAAGGTCGAATCCATCCCCATGGCGACACTGGCCATGGAATCGGCTTCGGCAAACCGACGCTGAGGCTGGAGGATCTGCGCCTCCCAGACCCGGGCGATGAGCGAGGCCGGCTCCAGTGCTCCAGCCCGCGCCACCCGCTCACCCGCTTCGCGGTACTGGCCGAGCCGTCCGGCGAGCAGCCCGTACCAGCCCCAACTCGTCGCCACCGTCGAATCGAGCGCCAGCGCCCGCTGAAAGCTCGCCTCCGCCTGGGGAATCGCTCCCAGCAACGAGTATCCGTATCCGAGCGCGGCGTACGACTCCGGAATGGTCGAGTCCATGGCGATGGCTCGATTGGCCGCGGCGACTGCCCGGGCCACGATCTCCGGGGTGCTGTCCATCACGTAGGCCGGCAGCACCGCGAGGGCCATCGCCAGCGACGCCTGGGCTCGGGCGTACTTGGGATCGCGGGCGGAGGCTTGCTCGAACAGGGTGATGGCCTGCTTCAGGGAGCGGGCGCCGCGACGGTTGAAGAGCACCATCCCCTGCAGGAAGAGCGCGTGAGCTTCCGGATCGGTGGTCTCGGTCCGCACCGCTGTCGCGGGCGACCCGCCCAGCGACCCGAGCAGCATGACCGACACGTTGCGCGCGATCTCGTCCTGCACCGCGAAGACGTTGGCCAGCGGGCGATCGTACTTCTCGGTCCAGCGCACCGCGCCGTCTCCGGCATTCAGCAGCGACATCTGGATGCGGATCTGGCCGTCGGCGCGCTGCACCGTCCCGGTGAGCAGCGAACCCACCCCCAGCTCTTTCGCGATGGCTCGCTCATCCAGTCCCCGTGCCTGCAGCGCCCCGGCGCTTACCCGGCCGATCACACGGACGCCCGTCTTCGAGAGCGCTCTCGTCAGCTCCTCCGCGAGGCCGATCCCGAAATAGTCGTCCGCCTTGTCGCCGCTGAGGTTGGCGAGTGGCAGCACGGCGACGCTGCGGTCGGCCGCCGCGCCTGACGTGGACCACGACCCCGCCCGGCCCCAAGTCGCGAGGACCACGACGATCGCCAGCACCGCCAGGACGGCGGCGGCGATGACCGTGCGACGCAGCTTCGAGTGGGCGGCGGCTGGGTGAGTTCCGGTCGAGCGCAGTCCGTCCGGAGTGAATGCGCCGTCGAGGTCGCGCAGCAGTTCGGCGGCACTCGACGGTCGGTCGGCGGGGGCCTTCGCCAGACAACGCATCACCAGCTGCGAGAGCGCCGGTGAGACGGCCGGGCTCCGTGCGCCGAGCGCGACTGGGGTTTCGGCGAGATGCGCCGCGATCAGCTGCTGCGCGCTGCTCTTGCCGGCGAACGGATGGACACCCGAAAGCAGTTCGTAGGCCATCACCCCCCAAGCGTAGAGATCGGCGCGATGATCCACTGTATCGCCAGCGGCCTGTTCCGGCGCCATGTAGGCCGGGGTGCCGATCGAGCTGCCGGTCAGGGTAAGGATGGCGCCAGCGTTCTCGCCGGCATGGAGGCCGGCGCTACCCTCCTGGGTGCGCGCCGCGCTGAGCGCCTTGGCGATACCGAAGTCGGTCACGACCGCCGTGCCGTGGGACAGCAGAATGTTCTCCGGCTTGATATCCCGGTGGACGATCCCTTCCGCGTGCGCGTAGGCCAACGCCCGGGCGACGTCGCGCAGGATGCTGACCGACTCGCCGATCGTCGGACGCGCCCCGGAGGTGAGCCGCAGGCGCAGTGACTCGCCCCGGACGAATGGCATCGTGTAGTATGGCAGTCCCCCCGCCTCGCCCGCGCTGAGCACCGGGACGATGTTCGCCTGCTGCAGCCGCGCCGCCAGCTTCACCTCGCGCGCGAAGCGCTCGGCGCTCAGTCCTTCCGCCAGTTCCGGCGCGATCACCTTTACCACCACCTGCCGGCCCAGCGCGGTCTCGTGCGCCAGGTACACCCGTGACATTCCCCCGCCGCCGAGTTCCCGCTCGAGGGTGTAGGCGGCGCCGAGAGTGCGCTGGAGCTGGTCGCGGAGGTCGGTCACGATTCGCTCATCCGGGTCTCGGCCCGGGCAGCTTCATCGCATCGATCAGCACGGCGCTCATGGGCAGCGCCTTGACCGCCGGAATACCGAACGCCCAGCGGCCGAAGACGGGGATGGAGGCGTCGCGACGATCCAGCGCCTCCTGGAGCAGGGCGGTCGCCCCCACCGCATCGCCACTCACCGCCGCGGCGATGGCCCGGTTGAGCGGCGAGATGTGATCCCGAGTGGCGCGCGCATTCAGCTCAGCGGAAATTGCCCGCGACCCGACGAGGTCTCCACTATCCGCAAGACTCGTGGCCAGAAAGGTCAGCGCCCACTGGTGCCGGCCCGACAGGCTCAGCAACCGGTCGCCGGTCGCGATCGCCCCGGCATGGTCGCCTTCGAAGTACAGCGCGGTCTGCAACACCCACAGAGACAGGAAAGCGGTCGGGTCGATCTCACACGCCTTTCGGGCCCAATCGATTCCTTCCCGCGGCCAGCCGCCCCAGGCGAGGGTAAAGCCGAGACAGGCCGCGGCGTAGGCCGACAGCGGTTCCCGGCGCTGCACCTCCCGCATCCACGCCACCGCCTCAGTCCAGCGGCCGCTCAGGAAGCCGAGATAGAAGAGGCTGTACCAGGCGTTGGCCTGGAGGTAGGCGGGATTGAGCTCGAGGGCGCGGAGGAAGGAACGCTCCGTCTCCGGCCAGTCCCAGTCGAACAGCAGGCTCACCTGGGCGCGCGCGCTGTGCGCTTCCGCGAGGTCGGGCCCGAACTGCAGCGCCCTGGTCATCGCCTCCCGGGCGGCCGGCCCGCACACCTCCGGCGGCAGGGCGGCGTAATATCCGAGAAGACTGTACCCGTCAGACAGCCCCGCCCAGGCCAGCGCGAACTCGGGATCGAGCTCCAGGGCACGCTGCATCAGCGTCATCCCCTCACGGATCGCGTTGCCTCGACGATAGAAGAGGGCGCGCGCCTTCAGGTACGCCTCGTACGCCTCGATGCTCGTCGTCGAGCGCTGTTCCAGAGTCGTGCCGCGGCCGGCCTTGATGGCGATCTTGAGCTTGTCGGCGATCGCCGTCGCGATCTCGTCCTGTACCGCGAAGACATCTTCGATCTCCCGGTCGTAGCGCTCCGACCAGAGCCGGAAACCGTCAGCCACGTCGCTCAGCTGGGCGGTGATCCTGACCCGCTTGCCGGAGCGACGCACCGAGCCTTCCAGCACGGTGCGCACGTTGAGCTGGTCACCGATGGCCTTGAGATCCTGGTGCTTACCCTTGAAGGAGAATGACGAGCTCCGGCCCGCCACCCGGAGTTCGGGGATCGCGGCCAGGGCATTCAGAATCTCTTCGGTGATGCCGTCGGCGAAGAACTCGTTCTCCGGATCGGCGCTCAAGTTGGCGAATGGCAGCACCGCGAGCGACTTCTCCGGCGCGGCCCGCGTGGCGGAGGCGGCCTCCGTCTCGCTCAGCGCGGCGACGAAGCTCGCGCCGGTCTCGTAGCGGTCGATCGGAATCCGCGCCAGCGCCTTCTGCACCGCCCGCGCCACCGGGCGCGGCACGCCGTCGCGGAGGGCCGTCACATCCGCCGGCGTCTGCACGAAGCGCTTGGTGATCACCGCCTGGACCGTGGCGCCGGTGAAGGGCGGCTCGCCCACCAGCATCTCGTACAGGACACAGCCCAGCGAGTAGAGATCGCTTCGCCCGTCCACCGCGTCGCCCGACGCCTGTTCGGGACTCATGTACGCCGGCGTTCCCACGCTCATGCCCGTCTGCGTGAATGCCTCACCTTCCACCGTGCTCAGCGCCTTGCCGATGCCGAAGTCGGCCACCAGCGCATGCCCCTCGTGCAGCATGATGTTTTCGGGCTTGATGTCGCGGTGGACGACGTTGTGCCGATGAGCGTAGTCCAGCGCTCCGGCGACTTCAGTGGCGACGCGCACCGCTTCCTCGATCGGCAGCACCGGCACCTGGTCGAGTCGATCCCGCAGTGAGGCGCCTTCGACGTTGGGCATGACGAAGTAGAGCAGGCCATCGGCCTCCCCCGAATCAAACAGCGGCAGGACGTGGGGATGGCTCAGCTTTGCGGCCAGCTGGATCTCGCGCAGGAATCGTTCGGCGCCGAGGCTCCGCGCCACGTCTTCGCGCAGCACCTTGATGGCAACTTTTCGGCTGTGCTTGAGATCCTCGGCGAGATACACCGTGGCCATGCCGCCCTGGCCCAGTTCCCGCTCGATGCGGTAGCGGTCGGAGAGGCTGGCCCTGAGGCGCTCGGCCGCTTCGCTCATTCGCTCCTCCTGAGCCGCTGCTTCAGCTCACCGGTCCAATGGAGCACCATGATGAGCTGCCGGTTCTCTTCCACCGGCTGGATCATGACGAAGCTCCGTCCGTCCGGGGCGACATCGTAGTTCTGGTGCCACGGGTCGGTCATGTAGGGCCCGGTGAAAAGCGTGTCCCGCCCCACCACCGCAAGCGCCGGCACGGTGACGATGTGTGCGGCAATGAGCTTCGCGCCGGCGCGGTAGTAGAGCCACCGACTGTCCGGCGCCCAGAGTGGCTCGCCGCCGCCGCCGGTGGAAATCGGGACCCGCCCCCCGCCGTTCGCGAACGTCCTGACGTAGACCTCCTCGCGCCCCGATTCGTTCGAGACGAAGGCGAGCCACCGTCCGTCCGGCGAGACGCGGGGGTGCTTGTCATCATCAATGCGGTCGAGGAGCGGCACCACCGTGTCATCGCCGGTGAGCGGGAGGAGATAGATGTCCCGGTTCCGGTCCGGGGTGTCGGCCCGGTAGACTACCGCATCGCCCCGCGGCGTGAAGACCCCCTCGCGGATGTCGAATTCCGACTGGTGCAGCAACTCGGCCTTTCCGCTGCCGTCGGATGGCTGCCACCAGAGCGAGTTGCGCGGCGTCTGCGAGGAGGTGTACATGATCCGTTTGCCGTCAGGCGACCACTCGGGCCGGTCGCTGTAACCGTCCCGTGTCAGGCGCTCGACCGCCTGGGTGGCGAGGTCCGAGATCCAGATCTCGGTGCCGGTGCCGCCCAGCACTTCGTAGGCGAGTCGCCGCCCGTCGGGAGAAAGCCGGGGGTGCAGGTAGCTCTGCGCCGAATCCACCAGCCGACGTGCCACTCCGCGCGCATCCACTCGCATGAGATAGCTCGCCTGTCCGCCCCGCTGGTAGAGCAGCGCACCGCTCGCGGAGAGCGCTGCGGGGACGAGCCAGCTGGGCGCCGTGACGCTGTCGAGCACCGGGACCGGCCGGCCGGCCGTGAGCGTGCCGACGTCGAACCGCGCGGCCATCAGGATGCCGTCGCCGCGCACATAGATCAGCTGCCCGTCCACCAGGCCGAGCGCACGAAAGCCCTGCAGCCCGGGAAACATCTTCGCCTCTCCCGTCGCGGCGGAGACCACGCCGATCTTGAGATCGGCGTTGCCGGCCTTGCCGCTGGTATAAAAGAGGAGCCGACCGCCGTCAGCGGCAAGCGGCATGAGCTGCAGCCGCTCGGTCTCGGTGGCCAGCTTCGAGAACCGCAGCGGTTCCCCCCCCTCGGCCGGGACCCGCCAGATCCCCCAGCCCACGGCCAGGTTGATCCGGCTGAAGACGATTTCGCGGTTGCTGGTCCAGGTGAGGCCCGTGATTCCGGTCGGATCCAGTTCGCAGACGGTGGTGAGCGAGGTCCCGTCTGCCGCGATCTTCTTGACGCTGCCGTCGGCGGCGCCGAAGGCGATCCACCGGCCATCCGGTGAGAACTCCGGCGACCGCGCACCGGCGGTGCCCGGGAGCTCGCGCGAGTTGAGCTGGTTGAGATTCCGGATGTGCAAGGCCCAGTCGCTACCCCCTCGGCTCACCGCGTAGACCACCTGACGCCCGTCAGGCGAGAGCGCCAGGTAGGTCCCGATGCCGTTCACCGGGAAGGCGATCTGGGTCCCGGTCGACGGCTGCAGCTCGAAGCGGACCACGGCGGCTGGCGCCGCCGCCGGACCCCGCCACCAGCCACCGATCGCGGCGCCGAAGGCGAGTACGGCGGTGAGCGCCCACGGCACGGGCGAGCGGAGGCTCCAGCGCCGTAGCGGGATCGCCGGCGCTGTGTGCGCCGTTGCCGGTCCCGATGACGCCGCGAGTGCCGCGGCGAATTCGGCCGCCGTCGAAAAGCGATCGGCGGGCAGCTTCTGCAGCGCCGTGAGCACGGCGTGCTCCACCCGGGCCGGGACCGTGTCCCGCATCCGCGACGGCGGGATCGGCTTCTCCGTCATCACCTTCGCCACGATCGCCTGCGCCGTGCTGCCCATGAACGGCGGATCGCCGGTGAGCATCTCGTAGGTCACGCAGCCCAGGGCGTAGACATCCGAGCGGGCGGTGATCTCCCGTTCGCCCATCGCCTGCTCGGGACTCATGTAGTGCGGCGTGCCCAGCGACATCCCGGTCTCGGTCATTCGGGTACTGCCCGCGCTGGAGATGGCCAGCGCGATGCCGAAGTCGGCGACCAGGGCGCTGCCGTCGTGCAGCAGGATGTTCTCCGGCTTGATGTCGCGGTGGATCACGCCGTGGCGGTGGGCGTAGTCCAGCGCACCGGCCACTTCCGTCGCGATCCGGATCGCATCCCCAATCGGCAACTGCTTCTCACGATTTAGTCGGTCTCGCAGCGATTCGCCCTCCACGAACGGCATGACGTAGTAGACGCAGCTGAGAGATCCCTCGCCTAGCTCGGGACGCGCTACGCGCGCCTCGCCCGAATCGATCAACCCGAGAATATGCGGATGCTGCAGGGTGGCGATGGTCTTGATCTCGCGCAGGAACCGCTCGGCGCCGATCACGGCGGCCAGCTCCGGCCGCAGGACCTTGATGGCAACTTTTCGGCTGTGCTTGAGATCCTCGGCGAGATACACCGTGGCCATGCCGCCCTGGCCCAGCTCCCGCTCGAGGCGGTAGCGGTCGGACAGGGCGTCGCGAAGCTGAGGGAGCGGGTCTGGCAGGTTGGCCGCCGAAGGAAGTATGCCCAAAGATGCGCCGCCGCGAAGTGACTGGCTAGGGCGGCGCAGCGGGAGAGTGCCGTGCTCGAGCGGGTGGCCGCCGCGAGTGATCAGGCAGCCGCGATCGCGGTCTGGAAACCCAGCGGGATCAGGCGCGCCAGCATCGTCACCGGAAGAGCGAGGACCTTGCCCCCCACAAAGGCCGCGAACCGTCCTTCCATCGAACCGCTGAAGCTCCTGCCCCGCCGCTCCTGGTCACCGAGCCACCAGAGCACATAGGGGTCCATCGTCCCCCACTGGTACTGCCTGACGATGCGCCACCCCGAGCGCTCGAGCAGCCCGCCGAGCGTGGCTGGTGTGTAGGCCGCCGTGTGGCGGGGCGTGTGATACCCCGCCCAGCATCCGCCATGCATGCGGCGGGTGAGGCCGTCGTGGTCCGGCACCTCGATGATGAGCTTCGCGCCGCGCCGGGCGAGGGAGCGCAGGTGGCGCAGTGTCTCCGCCGGCTGATACAGATGTTCGAGCGCGTGCCACAGCGTGATCCGGTCGAAGCCGCCCTCGAGCGAGAGCTCTTCCAGCCGCCCGGCGTGCAGCTCGAGTCCGGTCCACTGCGCCGGCTGCGCGCTCCAGCCGCTGGCATCGAAGTCGGTCCCGACGCAGCGGGCGCCGGTCCGGTCGTGCAGGAGCTTGAGGAAGCTCGGCCGCCCGCACCCGACATCCAGCACCCGCTCCGGCACGCCCAGCGACAGCACGGTCCGCACCCGGGCCCGGTCGACGTCCACCTCGCCGGTCGCCACCAGCGAGGCCCAGCGTCCCCACGCCGCCGGTCCCCGGTGCGGCAGGTAGTTCTCGTAGTACCGGGCGATGCGGCGCTCCGGCACCCTCGGATCGAGATAGGCAAGGCCGCAGGCGGTGCA
>JAWXBX010000066.1:0-4509 GCA_034440415.1 Gemmatimonadota bacterium
CGGGGTCGATGTCTTCGGGCTGCGGTACGACCGGCGCTTCATGGTCGTCACGCCCAAGGGTGAGTTCATCACCCAGCGGGAGTGCGCCGCGCTGGCGACGGTGCGGGTGCGGATCGAAGGGCCGCACCTGGTGCTCGCGGCTCCCGACCTGCCGGAGATTCGACTAGCACTCACCCCGATGGGGGGCCGCCCCGTGGTGACACGGGTGTGGGAGGACACGGTGCGTGCCGTCGCCCCGGATTCGGCGGCGGACGACTGGTTCTCGAATGTTGTGGGGCAGGAGGCGATGCTGGCCTATATCCCCGACAGTGTGGTGCGCGAGGTCGACCGGAGCTGGGCGCCGGAGGGGGGCCGCACCGGTTTTGCCGACGGGTTCCCCTTCCTGATCGCCGGCGAGGCCTCGCTCGCCGATCTCAACAGTCGCCTCGCGGCGCCGCTGCCGATGAACCGCTTCCGGCCCAACCTCGTGGTGAGCGGCAGTGCTCCATTTGCAGAGGACGGCTGGCGGCGACTGACGATCGGCGGTATACCGATGCAGGTGGTGAAGCCCTGTGCCCGCTGCGTCGTGACCACGACCGATCAGGCGACCGGCCGCCGCATGGGTGATGAGCCGCTGCGGACGCTCGCGACCTTCCGGCGGCAGGAGGGGAAGGTGATGTTCGGGCAGAATGTGGTGCACTACGGGGTTGGGCGGGTTGCTGTGGGCGACGCGATTGTGCTGGGGTAGGCTGTTGGGCGGCGACCGAAGCGCCTTAGGAGCAGCGCAGCTGCGAGTCGGCACGAGGGAGTGGCGGTTGGGCGGTTAGGCGGTTGGGCGAATGCCGTTGGGCAATCCCACATCTCGCTGGAGTTGCGCAGTATGACAAGCATTCGGGCGACTCTGGTGGCCGGTGGGCTGATCGGCCTGCTCTTGGCGTGCGGTGGCGGCAGCAACGACGGGGGGACAGGGCCAACGCCTCCGCCAGTGGTGGTGACGCTCCTCCCGGTGGCGGACACCATCACCGTCGGGACGACGGCCAGCTTCACCGCGAGCGTCACGGGCGCCACGGATTCCGGTGTCACATGGAAAGTGGTTGAAGGGCCGACGGCGGGATCGATCAATGCCGGTGGTCTCTTCACGGCCGGCAACGCCGCGGGGAGTTACCGGATTGTCGCCACGAGTGCCGCGAAGGCGACCAGCACCGACACCTCCCGGGTGGTGGTGGCCGGGGTGCCGGATGTCACGATCACAGTCGCGGATAGCGTCGGCACTGGACAGGTCGGTATTGCCGCGAGTGTTCCCTCTGCCGGTGGGGTGCGGTACGTCTGGACTGTCACGGGGGGCACGCTCACGAATGGCCAGGGAACCAGGAGCATTTTGGTGACTGCTGGTGGAGGGGCGCAGATTCAGATTGGATGTACCGCCCGGAATCTTGCTGACTCCGCGATTGCCGCGTCCCGTACCGTCACGGTCGTGCCAGCTCCGGTCATCACCAGCTTCCAGGCCAGCCGCGATACCGTGACGGATGGCGAGAGCGTCACCCTGACAGCGGTCTTTTCGGGGGGTACGGGGAGGGTGGACCAGGGCATCGGTGCAATCACCAGCGCTGCGATCGTTCCGGCGGTTCCATTCACGACCCCCTACACCACCACGACGTTCACGCTGACCGTCACCGGGCCGTTGAATATTTCCCGGACGGCACAGGTCGGAGTGACACCGGTCAATCCGCCAGCGATCGGGTTGTTTCGGTCTCTCGCCACACAGGTACCGGTGGGAGGACGCAGCACGCTTCAATTGGGGTGGAACAATGACCCGGGTGTCGTCGCCTCGATTCAGCCAGGGATCGGTGTCGTCACCACGAATCCGATCACGACCGCGATCTTCCCCGCACCCGGTCCCGTGCTCTTTACCGCAACGATTACGACACCGGCGGATTCCTCGCTCACCGATACCGTGACCATAACGGCAGTGACCCCGGCGGCTGGGGCATTCACGCCAACGGGCTCGCTCGCTCATGCCCGTGCGGGTGCTGCGATCGCCGAACTGCAGGATCGCCGGGTTCTGATCGCGGGCGGTCTCGACTACAGCCACTCGGGTACGACCGCCACGGCTGAATTGTATGAGCCGGTGACCGGACAGTTCACCCCAACGGGTTCACTGCACTCCGAGTACTCGGGCGGATCTGCGGTGACTCTGGCGGATGGGCGAGTGCTCGTCGGGGGATTTGCATTCGATTCGTTGACCGACCTCTATGATCCCGCGACCGGCCAATTTTCACCCGGACCGCTCACCAACGAACCGAACATTGCGGCCATGGTCCACCTCAATGACGACCGCGTCCTGACCTTCACGCGTGGACGGGCGGATGTTGCTGAAATCTTCGTGCCGGCGAGCAATACGTTCACCGTTGTGGATACGCTCCAGTTGGCACGGCTCGGCGCCGGCATCCTCCACTTGCAGGATGACCGCGTACTGGTGGTGGGCGGGAATGTGGGCGGGCTTGGTGTGACACCCACTGCGGAGATCTTTGATCCTGTCACCGGGCAGTTTTCCAGCACCGGCTCCATGAACATCAACAGGTTCGATGCGAATTACGCATTGCTTGCGGATGGGCGCGCACTGGCCGTGGGCGGGGTTGATCCCGCAAACGACACGCATCTGGCGACAGCCGAAGTGTACGATCCGACGTCCGGCACCTGGAGCCTGGTCGGGGCGATGGCGTATCCTCGCCGGGCTGCCACCCTAGCGCTCCTTCCCGATGGCCGCGTCCTCGTTGCGGGCGGGATTGGTGATGCGGGGCTCGTCCCGTTCGCCGAAATATTTGATCCCCAAACCGGGCTATTCGCTCCTCTGGCCGGTCAACTGGGAGGCAGTCGGAACTTCCCAATGGTCCAGCGGCTCTCGGATGGTCGAATCCTGTTCGCGGGAGGGACGGATCAGAGCCAAGCTTCGACTGCCAGTGCGGTCGCAGAACTCTTCCAGTGACCATCTCCCTCCTCGGCCTCCCATGGGACGCCAGCTCTTCGTTTCAGCGCGGGCCCGCCCTGGCCCCGCCGGCGATCCGGGCGGCGCTCCATTCCGAATCCACTAACGGCTGCAACGAGGATGGGGTTGATGTGCGGCCGCTGTTGCAGGACGCCGGCGACCTCCCGCTCGACAACGATGGCCCGTTCCCGCTCGAGGCGATCACCGCCGGCGCGGAGCGGGTGCTGGCGACGGGAGCGATGCCCATCTTCCTCGGTGGCGACCATTCGGTGACCTGGCCGCTGGTGCGCGCGGTGGCGCCGAAGCACCCGCAGCTCACGATCCTCCACTTCGACGCCCACCCCGATCTCTACGACGCGCTCGATGGCAGCCGCACCAGCCACGCCTGTCCCTTTGCGCGGATCATGGAGGAGGGGCTGGCGCGGCGCCTGGTGCAGGTCGGTATTCGCGCGATGAACCCGCACCAGCAGCGCCAGGCCGATCGCTTCAAGGTCGAGGTCGTGCCGATGCGGGCGGGGTTCGAGGCGATGCGGGCCGCGGTGGCTTCTGTGACGGGTCCGCTCTACCTCTCGATGGATATCGACGCGCTCGACGCCGCCTTTGCCCCCGGCATCTCGCACTCGGAGCCGGGGGGGCTGAGTGTACGCGAACTGCTCACCCTCATCCAAACGATTCCCCGCGGTATGCTCGTCGCGGCTGATGTGGTTGAGCTGAACCCGGTGAATGATCTTCGAGACCTGACCGCGCGGGTGGCGGCGACGTGCGTGAAGGAGGTAGTGGGGAGGATGGGGTAGGGCGCGTGCGAGGGGCCGCGTGTAGGGGCCGCATGCATGCGGCCCCTACACGCGGCCCCTACACGCGGCCCCTACACGCGGCCCCTACACGCGGCCCCTATTTCTTGTGACTCCCGTCGCAAAAGGGCTTGGTCTCCGAGCGACCGCACCCGCACAGCTTGATCATCCCCGGGCGCTTGGTCTCGGGCTGGGTCAGGACCCGGCCATCCTCATCGAGCACGACGACGGTGCCCTCGATGGTGATGGTGCCCTTCTTTTTGTAGATGACGGTGATCGGACGGGTGGGATCCATCGGGGCGGTGCCCTCAGACGGTCTGCACACCGCGGGAATGGTCTTCGGCGATCTGGAAATCCTGCGCCGGCGCGCGCCGGACATCCGGAATGGACCGAACACGCGATGGAGCGTGAGCTCCTGCGCCACACACTCTCTTCCGCCACGCTGCCACCAAGAAGATCGAGGCAAGTCTCGATGTGATGCCTTCGGGTGGAGGCCATGCTATTTTCAGAGGTCAGCGGGGAGACGGCCTGTCACGAACCAGCGGTGGTTACCGCAGGCGTCCGATGCCACGGATCAGTCAGTTCTTTGGCGTGACCATCGTGATGTACTTCAACGATCACTCTCCACCGCACTTTCATGCGCAGTACGGTGAGCATGAATCGGCCATCGCCATCAACACGCTCGCCCTGCTCTGAGGCGACCTGCCCAAGCGCGCTTTGGCGCTGGTCCTGGAATGGTCGGTGCTTCACCGC
>JAWXBX010000067.1:0-3909 GCA_034440415.1 Gemmatimonadota bacterium
GGCCAGATCGACGCCGCGGTCCGCGGCGATCTTCCTGGCCAGCGGTGACGCCTTCACCCGTGCAGCGACTCCGTCGGCAGCGACTGGCGGCAATGCAGTGGGCGACGGGGCAACCGCGGCGGCAACGGCGGTCGCGACGACCGCGGGCGCGGCGGGGGGAGGAGTCGCGACGGCAGGAGCGATGCTGATCACCTCACCGACTTTTCCGATCACTCCAACCGTCTTGCCGACGGCCAGCGTCGTGCCGGCCGGCACCAGGTGCTTCAGCATCACCCCTGGTGCACGGGCCACGAGATCCATGACCGCCTTGTCGGTCTCGACCTCGGCCAGCACGTCCCCGGCGGCGACGGTGTCGCCCTCCTGCTTCTTCCACTCGACGAGGCGCCCCTCTTCCATCGTGGGCGAGAGCGCTTCCATCAGAACGTTGGTCGCCATGAGTCTCACTGTGATGAGCCGTCAGCCGTCAGCCTTTGGCTGTCAGCAACAACATCGCTTGCCACTCCCTACACCCAATCGCCCAATCGCCTACTCCCGGTACATCACCCGCTTGACCGCCGTGACCACCTTCTCCGGACTGACCTTCGCGGCCTTCTCCAGATGCTTGTTGTATGGCATCGGGACATCGGCTCCAGTCACGCGCAGCACCGGGGCGTCGAGTTCATCGAAGATGCCCTTCTGGATTTCGTCGACGACCTGCGCCCCGGCGCCACAGAAGTACCAGCCCTCTTCCACCATCACCGCGCGGTGCGTCCGCCCCACCGATGTGAAGATCGCCTCCAGGTCGAGCGGGCGGATGGTGCGCAGGTCCAGCACCTCGGCGCTGATCCCCTCGGACTCCAGCAGGTCGGCCGCCTTGAGGCAGATGCCGACGGTCTTGGAGTAGCACAGCAGGGTGACGTCGTTGCCGGCGCGCTTGATGTCCGCCCGGCCGATCGGCACGACCAGGTCGCCGTCGGGCACCTCACCCTTGGTGTTGTAGAGCATCTCCCCTTCCATGAACACGACCGGGTCGGGGTCACGGATGGCGGCCTTGAGCAGTCCCTTCGCGTCGGCCGGCGTCGCGGGCATGATCACCTTGAGCCCGGGGATATGGGCGTACATCGCCTCGAAGCACTGCGAATGCTGCGCCCCCAGCTGAAGTGCGGCGCCCGCCGGGCCGCGGAAGACGATCGGCATGCCCACCTGGCCACCCGACATGTAGCGCATCTTGGCGGCGGCGTTCACGATCTGGTCGATCGCCAGCAGCGCGAAGTTCCAGGTCATGAATTCGATGACGGGCCGCAGCCCGACCATCGCCGCGCCCACCCCGACGCCGGCGAAGCCGAGCTCGGTGATCGGCGTGTCCACCACCCGATTGGGACCGAATTCCTCCAGCAGCCCGCGGCTGACCTTGTACGCGCCCTGGTAGACGCCGACCTCCTCACCCATCAGGAAGACGTCAGGATCGCGGGCCATCTCCTCGCGGAGGGCATGATTCAGCGCATCGCGGTACGTCAGGATCGGCATCAGCTCTACCGGTTGGAGCGGTCAGTATTCAGCCGTTGGCCGGTAGCCATTGGCCGTTGGTAAAGACACAAGACGTCTTGCTCAGATGCCTGCCACCTGCTCCCTGCCACCTACCCCCCCACCGGCGCATACACGTCGGTATACAACTCACCGGGCTCGGGGTCCGCGCTCTGGTCCGCGAATTCGTAGGCATCCAGGACTTCGGCCAGGACGTCCTCATTCATCTTTTCGATGCCGGCCTCGGCGATGACGCCCTCCGCCTTGAGCCGTTCGCTCCATAGCAGGATCGGGTCGCGCAGCCGGTGGGCTTCGACTTCTTCCTTGGTGCGATAGTGCCCATGAATCGGGTCTGACATCGAGTGCCCGACGAAGCGATAGGTACGGATCTCGAGCAGCGTGGGCTGCGAGGGCCGCCGGGCACGCACCACCGCCCGCTCCATGGCGGTGATGACCTCTCCGAGGTCCTGCCCGTCCACCACCTCGCGCGTCATGTCATAGGAAGCGCCACGCTCGGCGATGTTCCACGTCGCGGTGGCCCGATCCAGTGCCGTGCCCATGCCGTAGCGGTTGTTCTCGCAGATGAAGATGCAGGGCAGCTTCCAGATGCCGGCCATGTTGAGCGCCTCGTGGAACGCCCCGTTGTTTACCGCCGCCTCGCCGAAAAAGCAGATGGCGACCTGGCTGGTCTGGCGGTACTTGATCGCGAAGCCGAGCCCAGCCGTCAGGGGTATGTGGCCCCCGACGATGCCGTGGCCACCGAGGAAACCGCGGGAGGCGTCGAACAGGTGCATCGAGCCGCCCTTGCCCCGGGAGGAACCCGTCGCCTTGCCGAACAGTTCAGCCATGACCGTCCGGGCCGACATTCCCCGCGCCAGGGCCTGGCCATGATCGCGGTAGGTAGTGGTGATGTAGTCGTCAGCTCCGAGCTGCGAAATACAGCCGACACCCACCGCCTCCTGCCCGATATAGAGGTGGCAGAAGCCGCCGACCTTTCCCAGGCTGTACGCCTCCCCCGCCTTCTCCTCGAACCGCCGGATCAGCAGCATCTGCCGCAGGTAGCCGCGGTACTTTTCCGCCAGCTTGGTATCGGTGCGCTTGGCGGACTTGGGTGTAGCCATGGAATCCCTCGAGAAAAGACGTCAGCCAGTGACGGCTGACGGCTGACGGCTGACGGCAGCTTCTGCCTGTTCCCATGCATGGTAGCTCGAGCGTGTCAGCGGACTGGCCTGCACATGGGTGAAACCCATCGCCAGTCCCGCGTCCCGCAGCTCATCGAACTCCGACGGCGTGTAGTACCGCGCGACCGGCAGGTGACTGGGCGAGGGGCGCAGGTACTGTCCGAGCGTCAGGATATTCACGTCACTCTGGCGCCGCAGGTCGCGCATGCTGGTGAGCACTTCGTCCCACTCTTCGCCCATGCCCAGGATGATCCCCGACTTGGTGAGGGCGCTGGGCCCGAATCGCCGGGCCGCGGCCAGCAGCGCCAGCGCCCGATCATACCGGCCACCGGGCCGGGCCAGCCGATAGAGCCGCTCGCAGGTCTCGAGGTTGTGATTGAGAATTGTTGGGCGGGCATCCACCACGATCTGCAACGCCGTCTCCGACCCCTTGAAGTCGGGAATCAGGACTTCGACGGTTGTCTGGGGCAGCCGCGCGCGGATCTCCGTGATGCAGCCGGCGAACGCCTCCGCTCCGCCGTTAGGCATGTCGTCCCGGTCCACCGAGGTGATGACGACGTGCTTGAGCTCCATTCGTGCGACCGCCTCGGCGAGGCGCACCGGCTCGATCGGGTCGAACGGGGCGGGCGTCCCGTGGGCGACGGCGCAGTAGGCGCAGTTGCGGGTACAGACGTCGCCCAGGATCATGAATGTGGCCGCTTGATGCTCCCAGCACTCCCCGATGTTGGGGCAGCGGGCCTCCTCGCAGACCGTGTGCAGCCCCAGTTCCCGCATCATCCCGCGAATCCGCAGGTAGTTGTCGCCACCGGGCGCCTGTACCTTGAGCCAGGACGGCTTGCGCACGAGCGCGGCCGGTCCGGCAGATGGCTCGGTCGAGGTAGCTCGGGACAACTGGACCAGCGGCACGGACACGCAATCCTCCGAAGGACAGAACCTGAGCGCAGTCCAAGCTAGTGCGGGTAGAGGGGGAAGCCTATACCGGGTCGTGCTGTTTTCACCCGTTTGGTTGACTTCGGGTGCATTCGGCCCTGCCCTATCCAGCATCGGTACCGGGGAAGGGGAGCTGAAGGGCAGTGTGGTCCATGGCCCCCGGGGAGAGGGCTCGTGGGGCAGGCCTCATACCTGCCCACTCCCCAGCGCCAGAATTGTGGGGCAGGCGTCTCCATCTGCCCACTCCCCCAGCGCCAGAATTGTGGGGCAGGCGTCTCCATCTGCCCACTCCCCC
>JAWXBX010000068.1:0-8443 GCA_034440415.1 Gemmatimonadota bacterium
AGGTGGCAGGTGGCAGGTGGCAGGTGGCAGCTAGCAGGTGGCGGCAGGCGGCAGGCGCAAATGATTTGCTGAATGCTGAATGCCGACCGCTGACTGCTTTCAGCTAACGGCTAACGGCTAACGGCCAACGGCTACTCCTGCCTCGGCGCCCACCAGTACACGATGCTCAGCATCGCCGTCGCAATCAGCACATGCGGCAGATTCAGCAGGATATCCGCCGAATACGGCTTCTCGTTCGTGAAGCCATAGGTCAGGAAGAAGATCGCATCGAGCGCGTAGTAGAAGCCGAACGCGGTGAGGAACAACAATGAGAGCTTGCGGGAGTGCAGGCTGGCCACCTGCGCCAGCAGCGCCGTCACCCCATGGGTCACATCATCGATCAGGCTGAGCCGGAAGAGGCCGAACTGGATACGGTCGGTGCCCTCATAGGTGATGAACGACGGGATGTATCCGCTCACCACGACCCAGACAAAGAGCAGGGCAAAGCCGAACGTCAGTTTCCGGACCACATGACCCCCCTTGGATTATGATGGTGACTCTCGTGGCACCACGCACTCCTGTTCGTCGCCTGCTGAGCGGCGTGGGGCGGGCCGTTCGTCTCGCCGCGCGCGTGCTCCTGGCGATCGTCCTGCTGACGGCCGTCGCCTCGTGCTTCGGGATCCTGCAGACCAACGTGACCCGGCCGGCACCGCCGCCCGTCGTCAACGATGTCACCCAGCTCAACCCGATTGTCGTGAGCGAGATCATCACCCCGACGACGACGGCGGAGATCATCGCCGCGGTCCGGAGCCATGCCGGGCCGATCAGTATCGGCGGCGGGCGCTACAGCATGGGCGGACAGACCGCGACCGGCGGGGCGCTGCAGCTCGACATGCGCCGGATGAACCGGATCGTCGCGTTCAGCCCCGCCGAGAAGTGGATTACGGTACAGGCGGGCGCGCGCTGGCGCCAGATCCAGGAGCGGATCGACTCGACCGATCTCTCCATCAAGATCATGCAGACCTACAGCAACTTCACCGTCGGCGGGTCGCTGTCGGTGAATGTGCATGGCCGCTACGTCGGTCTGGGACCGCTGGTCCTCTCGGTGCGCGGCATCAAGGTCGTCCTCGCGGATGGCACGCTGGTTGAGGCGAGCCCCGCCATCCATCCCGACATCTTCTACGGCGCAATCGGCGGGTACGGCGGACTGGGTGTGATCGTCGAGGCCACGCTGGAGCTGGCCGACAACATCCGGATCAGGCGGCACGACCACCGGATGCCGATCACCAGCTACAAGGCGTTCTTCTTCGACTCGGTACGGAACCTCCCGGACGCCATCTTCCACAACGCCGACATCTATCCCGGCGCCTTCGACCAGGTCAACGCCGTCACCTACTCGGCGACCGACGACTCCGTCACCGTCCCCGATCGACTGATCCCCGCCGACCGCTCCTACGGGCTCAACCGGTTCATGTTCCGGGTGATCTCGGAATGGCCGCTGGGCAAGGCGTTCCGGCAGCACATCGTGGATCCCTGGATCTTTCGGGGTGAGCCGGTCACCTGGCGGAACTACGAGGCCAGCTACGATGTCGCCGAGCTCGAACCGGCCTCGCGCGAGAGCGCGAGCTATGTGCTCCAGGAATACTTCGTCCCGGTCGAGCGCTTTGATGAATTCATCCCGCGGATGCGCGACATCTTCCGGCGACACGAAGTCAATGTCATCAACGTCTCCATCCGCCACGCCCGGCCCGACCCGGGGACGCTCCTCGCCTGGGCGAAGACCGAAGTGTTCGCGTTCGTGGTCTACTACAAGCAGGGGACCGACTTGGCCGCCCGCGACAGCGTGGGCGCCTGGACCCGGGAGCTGACCGATGCTGTCCTCGGCGTCGGCGGTTCGTGGTATCTCCCCTACCAGCCGCATGCCACCGATGCGCAACTGCAGGCGGCTTATCCGCGCCTGCCGGAGTTCTTCGCGCTGAAGCAGCGGCTCGACCCCACCAACAAATTCCGCAATGCACTGTGGGACAGATACTACCTGCCAGAGGTCGATCCGGCGGCGGCGGAGCTCCCGCCGGCGCTGCACGACGCGCTGGGCGAGCGCCGTGGCTATCGCCGCGACGAAGGCCAGACCTTTCTGACCCATCCGGAGTGGTACATCGTCTACAGCTCGGAGGAGTACGCCGGCTACCTCGAGCAGCATCTCCCCACCGAGTTTCCCTACCTCGCATCGATCGGCCAGTACTGGGTCAACTATCGCGAGTCAAATGGCCTCACTCGCCACGCCTATCCTGCCAACCCCGGCTACCAGGTGATGCTGTGGGTCATCGGGACCAGCTACTCCGCCGAGCTGGCGCTGAAGGCGGTGTACGAGAATACCATCGGCCGGTTCAGCGGCTGGACCGCGGGCCATGGGCTGAGCGAGGAGGATCACTATGCCTGCGAAGTCGCCGCTGACTACGGCCGCTTTATCCATGTCCGGCCGTGGTACGAATACCGGTTCTGGACCAGGCTCACCGCACTGTGGACCGAGCAGCCGTGGTGGGGCCCGCATGTCATCCGGAAATGGGAACGGAAGCTGTTCCTTACCGCCGAATACGGCGTCAAGGCGTTCTACGCGGCGGTGATCACCGCGGCGACCCATGCGGCGTACGCGCCGGAGGACGACCGGATGCAGCTGGTGGTGACGGGACTGCACGCCGGGCGGAGCTGCAACGACACCACGTCGCCTGCAGGTGACCTCTGCGTGCTGGAACAGCTCGACCCGGTGCACACCCTGGTCGCCACCAAGCGCTATGACGAATTCCGCGACGCCATGCGGCGACTGGCTCGCGAGGAGCCGCAGGTCGGCATCCGGGAGATCGCCGGCAACGACGACATCCTGCTCACCGGCATCGCGCCGGCACGGTGGGATGCGAGCCGACTCTCCGGCATTGCGGCCTACGCGCTCCCGCTACCCACGGACTCAACCCGTGAACGGATGGCAGTGCGGGTGAAGGTGCGGGAGCTGCTGCCGTTACTGCGTCAGCTCGAGGCGCCTGGCGGATTGGTGGTCGATCATATCTATGACTATTGACCCGGGTTCCCGGCGGGGGCCGCGTAGTGGCCGCATGCATGCGGCCACTGCGCGGCCCCTACAGCATGCGGCCACTGCGCGGCCCCTACAGCATGCGGCCACTGCGCGGCCCCTACAAGACCTCCGCCAGCATCGCTCCGGCCTCCGCAACAATGCGCTCCAGATGTGCCGCATCCCGAAAGCTCTCGGCGTAGAGCTTGTAGATGTTCTCCGTCCCCGAGGGCCGAGCCGCGAACCAGCCCTGCGCCGTCGTGACCTTCACGCCGCCGATTGCCGCACCGTTGCCCGGCGCATGGGTCAGCCTCGCGGTGATCGGATCGCCGGCAAGTGTGGCGGCGGTGATCGCTTCCGCCGTCAGCCGCTTGAAACCGGCCTTCTGCTCCGGCGTGCACGGGGTGTCGATGCGCCGGTACACCGGAGCGCCTAACTCGGCGGCAAGCCGCACATAGTGCTGTGCGGGATCCTTTCCGGTGACCGCCGTGATCTCCGCCGCCAGCAGCCCGAGCAGCAGGCCGTCCTTGTCGGTGGTCCAGACGGTGCCGTCCCGCCGCAGGAAGCTGGCGCCTGCGCTCTCCTCGCCGCCGAAGCAGCAGCTCCCGTCAAACAGTCCCGGCGTGAACCACTTGAAGCCGACGGGCACCTCCAGCAGCGCGCGGCCGTGCTTCGCCACCACCCGATCGATCAGCGCGCTCGAGACCAGCGTCTTGCCGACCACTGCGGGCACCGGCCACTCCGGCCGGTGGGTCAGCAGGTAGTCGATCGCGACGGCGAGGTAGTGATTGGGGTTGAGCAACCCGCCGCTCGGAGTGACGATCCCATGCCGGTCGGCGTCGGGATCGTTGCCGAAACTGATGGCGAACCGATCCTTGAGCCCGACCAGCCCGGCCATGGCGGAGGGACTGGAGCAGTCCATCCGGATCCGGCCATCGTGGTCGAGCGTCATGAAGCGGAAGGTGGGATCGACGACGGCGTTCGTGATCGTGAGGTCGAGTCCATACAGTTCGGCGATCGGCCGCCAATAGGCGAGCGAGGCCCCACCCAGGGGATCAACCCCGATCCGCAGCTTCGCGGCGCGAATCGCGTCCATGTCGATCACCCGGCCCAGATCGGCGACGTAGGGACCGACGAGATCGGCCAGCGTCGTGGAGCCTGCGGCCATCGCCGTGGCGAGCGTCACCCGGCGGACCCCGCGATTCCCGTCGCGCAACAAGGCGTTGGCCCGGTCCTGGATCCAGCCGGTGGCATCGGTATCCGCCGGGCCGCCATTCGGCGGATTGTACTTGAAGCCGCCATCGGACGGCGGATTATGCGATGGGGTGATGACGACTCCGTCGGCCTGGCCACCGGACGCGGCCCGATTCCACTCGAGAATGGCCCGACTAATCACCGGCGTTGGGGTGTAGCCATCATCACGCTGCATGACCACCCGGACGCCGTTGGCCGCCAGGACCTCCAGCGCAGTGCGTTCCGCCGAACGGGAGACGGCGTGCGTGTCCTTCCCGATGAACAGCGGACCCGCGATGCCCTGCGCGGCGCGATATTCACAGATCGCCTGCGCGATGGCCAGGATGTGGGCTTCGGTGAAGCTCCCGTCAAGCGGCGTACCACGGTGTCCGCTGGTCCCGAAGCTCACCCGTTCGGCCGCAATCGACGGATCGGGCGGGCGGTCGTGATACTGACGCTCGAGTTGTGCCGGATCGATCAGGAGGTCGGCGGTGGCGGGGAGGCCGGCGGAGGGGTGCATGGAGATGGCAGGTGGCAGGTGGCAGGTGGCAGGAACGTTGCGACCGGTAATCTCACACTATGGACGTAGCCCTGTTGCCCTGACAAATTACAGTGAGCGTCCTTCGTGTGCACCTCACTGGCTGCTCGCTGCCACCTGCCGACTGCCCCCTCGAATGCCCGATATCGCCGCCCTCCACCCCATCATCGTCCACTTTGTCGTGGCGCTCGGCATCGTCGGCGTGATCTTCCGGCTGATCGCCCTGACCGGAAAGCTGAGCTGGACCGGCCCGGCGGCGACGGCCCTCATTCTGATCGCCGCAGGTGCGAGTGTCGCGGCGGCGGAATCGGGGGATCAGGCGCACGAGTGGGCTGAGCGCATTCCCGGCGCCGGCGAGGCGGTGCAGGAGCATGAGGAACTGGGGGAGAAGACCCGGAATCTCTTCCTGATCGTTGCAGCACTGGAGATCGCGGCGCTGGCCTTCCGCACGAGGGCCCCGCTGGTGAAGGGACTCCGGGTCGCGGCCGGAGTCGGCGGAGTGGTCGCCTGCTACTTCCTCTACGAAGCGGGTGAACATGGCGGCGAGCTGGTCTACAGCTACGCCGGCGGCGTCGGCACCCGCACCGGCGACGTGGCCGATGTGCGCCGCCTGCTGATCGCCGGCCTCTACCATCAGGCACGCGTCGCCCGTGACAGTGGCCAGGCCGAGGAGGCCGCGCGCCTCACCGAAGAGATGCATCGCCAGGCCCCGCAGGACTTCAGTGTCGCCCTGCTCGGCGTTCAGTCGCTACTCACGGACCGGAAGGACCCGCTGGGGGCATTGACGGCGCTCTCGAGTCTTTCGCCCCCGGCCGACGATGCCCGCGCCAACGTGCGCGTGGGCCTGCTCAGGAGCGAGGTGTTCGTCGCGCTGAGCCAGCCCGATTCGGCCCGCGCGGTGCTCATCGCACTGTCTCAGAAGTACCCCGAGAGCCGGTGGGTGGCGGAGGCGTTGAAAAAGCTGGCAGGTGGCAGCTGAGTGGTGGCAGGTGGCAGGTGGCAGGTGGCAGGGAGTAGCGAACAACGACTGGATCCTGAAGGCGCCCTGCCAACGGTCGTTGGCTGACGGCTGACCGCTGACGGCTCATTCCCCCGAGGCACTTCTGACCCTACACCCGCCTGGTCCCTCCGGCATCCGGTGGCGCATCGTGGCGCTGCTGGTCCTCGCCAGTTTTGTCGCCTACCTGCTGCGCAGCAACATGTCCATCGCCGGCGAGAGCATGATCGCCGACCTCGGGCTCACCAAGGTGCAGCTCGGCGCCATCCTCGCCGCGTTTGCCTGGGGTTACGCGATCTTCCAGTTTCCCGGCGGGATCTGGGGTGACCGGATCGGTGGCCGGAAGGCGCTCGCGCTGATGGCGGTAGGCTGGGGGGTGATGAACCTGGCGGTGGGATTCACCCCAGGCACTTCGGTCACCTCGCCCATCGTCGTCATCGGCTCGCTCATGGCGCTGCGCTTCCTGATGGGCGCGGTGCAGGCTCCACTCTATCCCGTGACCGGCGGCGGCCTGACCTCCCACTGGTTCCCCGTCACCGGGTGGGCGGTCCCGAACGGATGGACCAATGTCGGCCTGACCTTTGGCGCCGCCGCGACCGGGCCGCTGATCTCCTGGCTGGTTTCCGAGGTGGGGTGGCGCTGGTCCTTCATCGCGACCGCACCACTCGGCCTCATCCTGGCCGGGGTCTGGTGGTGGTATGTCCGCGACACGCCGGCGGAGCACAGGGCCGTGCGTCAGGGGGAGCTGGACCTGATCAACGGCAGCCGGCCGGCGGCGCGAGAACGCCCCGAACCGGGGGCATGGCGCCGGGTGCTTCGGAACCGCCAGGTCCTGCTGCTCACGGCCAGCTACTTCTGCAGCAACTATCTCTTCTATTTCTTCTTCAACTGGCTCTACATCTACCTGGTCGAGTCGCGCAAGTTCGCTGTGCTCGAAGGTGGGTGGTACGCGGCGGCGCCGTGGATCACGGGGGCAGTTGGCGCCGGCATCGGCGCCTACCTCTGCGACGGTCTGTCGAAACGCATCGGCAAGCGGGGTGGCGCCCGGTTCACCGGGGTCGTCGGGCTCACGCTGGCCGCCGGCCTGATCCTGCTGGCGGCAAACGCCCAGAGCCCGTACATCTGTGTGGTCTTCCTGTCGCTCTGCCTCGCGTGCCAGCAGCTGACCGAGGGGGCCTTCTGGGCCACCACCATCTCGGTCGCCGAACTGGATGCCTCGACGGCGTGCGGTGTGCTCAACACCGGCGGCAATGTCGTCGGCGGCATCGGTGCGCTGATGGTCCCGCTGATGGTGGAGTCGCTTGGCTGGCCGGCGGCGCTCGCCGCCACATCGGTCTTCGCGCTGGTGGGCGCCGGGCTCTGGTTCCTGATCGACGCCGAGGCCCGGGAAGCCCCAAGTTCCGTGGGGCAGGTCACTTCATGAACACCGACCCCGGCCATCCCACTCCGGGTCATTGGTACGGGCGCCGATACTGCAAATACGGTAAATTGGAGGATGGCAGAATGGCTCCAACACGACGAGGTCCCTGATGGCAACCGACGCCCCCAATGCGGCGACCGAAAAAATTGACTGGAGTGCGCTCCTCGCACCGTACCGCGAGCCGTCGCGCTGGAAGAGCTTCCGGCAACTGGCCGGGACGGCGACCCTGCTGGTCGTCTTCTGGATCGCGACGCTCTGGAGCCTTGAGGTCGGCGGCTACTGGCTGACGCTGCTCGCCGCGATTCCCGCGGCGTGCATGACCATCCGGCTGTTCATGCTGCAGCATGATTGCGGTCACGGCTCCTTCTTCCGTTCGCAGCGCCTCAACAACCTGGTCGGCACGCTGCTCGGGGTCGTCACGCTCGTCCCGTACACCTACTGGCGGAAGACCCACTCGCTGCACCATGCCACCTCCGGCAATCTGGACGGGCGTGACCTGGGCGATATCGACACCCTCACCGTGCGCGAATACCTGAGTCGTCCGTGGTACAAGCGGGTGATGTACCGCGCCTATCGCCATCCCATCGTCCTGCTGCTCATCGGGCCGGCGTGGCAGTTCATCCTCAAGCACCGCCTGCCGCTCGACATCCCGCTCTCGTGGAAGCGGGAGTGGACCAGCGTGCATATCACCAACCTCGGCCTGGCGCTGGTGGTGACGGTCATGTGGCTGACGGTGGGGATCGACCGGTTTCTGCTGGTGCAGCTTCCGATCACGCTGATCGCCGGCGCCATCGGGGTCTACCTGTTCTACGTGCAACACCAGTACGAGGACACCTACTGGCGGTACAAGGAGGCGTGGAACTATTTCGCCTCCGGGCTGGAGGGCGCCAGTCACCTGGTGATGCCCAAGCTGCTGCAGTGGACCACGGCCAACATCGGGCTGCATCATATCCACCACGTCTCGGCCCGCATCCCGAACTACCGGCTGCAGCAGTGCTACGACGAGAACCCGGTGCTCCACAAGGTCACCAGGCTCACGCTCCCCGGGAGTGTCAAGACGCTGTGGCTCACGCTGTGGGATGAAGACGAGAAGCGGCTGGTCGGCTTCCGCGAACTGGGCAAGATCCGCCGGCGCATCGCCGCCGAGATCGGCGAAGGCGCCCGCATCCTCGCCACCAAGCCGGAGGCGGTCCCGCGGGCGTGGCAGTGAGG
>JAWXBX010000069.1:0-15417 GCA_034440415.1 Gemmatimonadota bacterium
ACCTGAACTCGGTGCAGAACGTCCGGTTTGGCGGGACCGCACTGACCGTCACCTTCACGAGCACAGTGCCCACCGTGGCCGACCTGGTGAAGAGTGGGCCGGTTTTCGGCGGAACCCAGATCGTCACCATTCCTGTCGGCCTCTATTACACCCCGACCGATACGGCGGCCGGTGGCATTCGGGTGCGGCCGGTCCTCGCCGGACAGACCATCGTATCCGCCAGTATTCCCGGGTTCACCCAGGTCGCTTCGGCCGCCGGCTCGACGCTCAACATCACCCAGCCGGGGATGACACTCGCCGGGACTACGCTGGGCAGCGGCCTGGAGGTCGGGACCTACGGCTACCTCGGCGCGCCGAATCACGGCGGTGTGACCGTGACCGTCCGGAGTTCCAACCCGCTGGTACTGGTGGCCCCCAACGCCAGCACCGTGGGTGACAGCCTGGTCACGCTCTTCGTCGCGGACGGACAGACGTACTTCCCCTTCAGCGTCCAGGCGCTCGAGGGTCAGACCGGCCAGGTGGTGTTGACGGCCAGCGCTCCGGGCTTCACCAACGGCACCGCCACGGCGGACGTGGTGACGCCGGCCTTCGATGTGATCGGCTTGCAACCCACACCGACCGCCGGCGCTGCAGATGTCTCCCTGTACGCCCGGATCGGGTATGCCGTCGCAGGAAACAGCTACCTGGCGGCGGTGCAAAACGTCAGGCCGGGCGCCACGCCGCTCACCGTGACGTTTGGCAGCAGCAATGCGGCAGCAGTGCCGCTCGTGGTCGGCGGTGTCACGGCGCCGAGCCAGACGGCGGCTATCTCGCCTGGCTCCTACTACACGCCCACCGGCGGGCAAGCGGGGAACGTCCTGTTCCGCCCGCTGACGCAGGGCACCGCGACCATCACCACGACAATTCCAGGGTTCACTCCTGTCCTGAATGGTACGACGAGCTATGTGGTGACGGTGCAGTAGGCGGTGGGCGATTCGGCGTTGGGGAGTAGGGAGCCGGGAACGAGTGCATGGGGGATCTCCGTCCGATGTCGATGACCGAGGTCCCCTGCGTCGTTCCCTCTCCTGCCGTACCCTCGTACCGCTGACCGCTGACTTCTCTGTGGCACAAAGTACTTGACAGTTTCCGACCCCGCCCCTATCCTGTCTCATGCGTTCACCCCGCCTCCATCGCTCGACCCCTGATTCCGCTCCCGAGCCGCTGCAGGATCGGGCCCTCGAGAATCTCCGCTTCATCCGCGACACCATGGCCGGCGCCAGCGCCTTCACCGGCGTACCCGGCTGGGGCGGAGTCGGGATGGGCGTCAGCGCCATCGGCGCGGCGTGGATCGCGCACCAGCAGCCCACAGTCGAGCGCTGGCTGCTCACCTGGATCGCCGAGGGGTGGCTCGCTTTTGCGATCGGCGGGGTGGCGATGGTGCGGAAATCGGCCGCTGGAGAGACGCCGCTGACCTCGCGTGCCGGTCGCCGTTTCCTGCTGGCCTACGTACCCCCGATTCTTGCCGCCGCGGTCCTGACGCTGGTGCTGTACCGGGCCGGAATGACTGCGCTTCTCCCCGGTCTCTGGCTGCTGCTCTACGGTGCCGCCGTCACCACCGGAGGCGCCATGTCGGTGCCGGTGGTACCGGTGATGGGCGCCTGTTTCATGCTGGTCGGTGTCGTCGCCCTCTTCCTCCCCGCCAATGCGGGAGACCTCAGCATGGCGCTCGGCTTCGGCCTGCTGCACATCGGATTCGGCGGCTGGATCGCCCGGAGGTACGGTGGCTAAGTCCAATGCGGCCCGGAAGGCCGCCGGTGCGGCGGCAGCATCAGGCGGGAAGCCTCAGCTGACGGGCGTCACAGGGGGACGCGCCTCGCTCGCCCCCGATCTCGACAAGGTCATTCACGAGCGGGTGCGTCTCGCCATCGTGAGCGCGCTCGCGGTCAATCCCTCGCTGAGCTTCAACGAGCTCAAGTCGCTGCTCACGATCACCGACGGCAACCTGAGCGTGCATGCCCGGAAGCTCGAGGATGCCGGCTACATCGACTGCCTGAAGTCGTTCGCCGGCCGGGTACCGAAGACCGAATACCGCCTCACGCCGGCGGGACGGCGCGCGCTGGAGCGCTACCTGGCCCACATGGAAGCACTGATCCGGATGGCGCGCGGCAGCTGACCATCCCCAGCCCGCGGTTCGCGGCGGCCCGGCCACGGGCCTTTTTCGGGAGTCGTTACTTTATGATAACAAGTACTTCGCGCATCGCCACACCGGTCCCGCTCTCCCTCGGTGGCAGCCGCGTGCTGCTGCCGGTCGCGCTGCTGGCCGTGGGAGCAGACCTGCTCCTCCGCGCGCCGGCGGCTGGCCTCAACCTCACGCTCTGGGTTGGTGCGGCGGTCGGGGCGTGGTGGTTCGAACGGGGCGGTGCCGCGGCACTGCGCGGCCGGGCGGAACAGGCGCTGCTGCTGGTGGCCCTGCTGCTCGCCGCCGGATTCAGCTGGCGCGAAAACGAGACACTCCGATTCCTGGACATCCTGGGCATCCTGGTCGTGTTCGGACTGTTGCCGTTTGCGGTCGCCCGGGAGACAGGGCGGGGGGAGGGGTCGCTCTCGCTGGGACGGTTGATCGTCCTGGGTGGCTGGCTCGTGGCTCGGGGCGCGCGGGGACCGGTGCCCGCTCTGCTCGAGGCGGGTGGGAGTGACGCGGGCCGCCGCACGCTGGCGCGGAAGGGGCCAGTCTTCTCGGCGTTGCGCGGTCTCGCGCTCGGCGTGCCGCTGGTGCTCCTTTTCGGGGGCCTGCTGGGCGCCGCGGATCCCCACTTCGGCGGATTCCTGCAGTCGCTGGTCCGGATTGATCTGCCGGCGGTGGCGTCGCACACCGTCGGGATCGGAATGGGCGCGTGGGTATCGGCGGCGCTGATCGGCGGCGTGCTGCTGGTCGAGCAAGAGCGGGCGGTCACTCCGCTGCCGGGCGCCTCGCGTTCGCTCGGCGTGATCGAACTTGGCCTCACGCTGGGGATGCTCGATCTCCTCTTCGGCGGATTCATTGCCTTCCAGCTGCCGTACTTCTTTGGTGGCGTCGAGGTGGTGCTGGCGCGAGAGGGACTGACATTCGCCGACTATGCCCGGCGCGGATTCGGCGAACTGGTGGTGGTCAGCGCGCTGGTGCTGCCGATGCTCCTGGTCCTGGAGCCGAGGGTTGATTGCGGGGCGCGGGGTGCACGGACGCTCTTTGGAGCGCTGGCACAGACCACCCTGATTCTGCTGGTGGTCATCATGGGTTCGGCGCTGCACCGGATGTCACTGTACGCCAGTCAGTATGGCCTCACCGAGGACCGGTTCTTCGCGACGGCGTTCATCACCGGGATCGGGGTGACCGCGCTCTGGTTCAGTGCCACGGTCCTGCGCGGTGCGGCGCATCGGTTCCTGCCCGGCGCGATCGCAGCGTGGGTGGCCTGGCTGGGCGCGCTCCACGTGGTCAATCCGGAACGGGTCATCGTCGAGACCAATCTCGAGCGAGTCGCCGAGGGACAGTCGCTCGATTTCGGCTATCTCCAGTCGCTCTCGACCGATGCCGTTCCCGCGCTGGTGGCTGGTGCCGGGTACTTGACGCCGACGCAGCGCGTCGCGCTGTGGAGCGACATGGGCCAGAAGACGGCGCGGGGTGAGGCCGACTGGCGCGCCTGGCACTACGGCCGGGCCAGAGCCCGGCGACTGCTCGACCGCAGCGGTTCGTGACCCTCTTCAGGTGAGACACCGATGACCACCCAGGCCGGCTTCCTGCTATTTGTGCTCCTGCTGCTCTTTCTCGCCGCCGCCTTTGCGGTGACCCTGTGGGCCCGGAGTACTGGGCGCACGGCACTGGCTCGTCTCGCCATCCGTGGTGCGGCGATCGGCGCCGGGACCTACCTCATCCTGCTGCTCGGCGCTGGACTGCTGAGTCGGACGACGGTGCTGACCGCGGCAGAGGAGAAGTACTTCTGTGAGCTGGACTGCCACCTGGCGTATCAGGTAGTGGCCGTCGCGCCGGTTGCGGCGAGCGATGGGTGGTGGGAGGTGCTGCTCCAGACCCGGTTCGACGAGACGACCATCTCCGCGCGCCGACCGCGGGAAGCGCCGACCTGGCCGGCGCCGCGCCGAGTGGAGGTGATCGGAAGTGACGGTCGGAGCTATCCGGTGCAGGCGTCCACGACGAGCCATGGGTCCACCTCGCTGACGGAGCCGCTGGTGCCCGGGGCACGCTACGTCACGCGGCTCGAGTCGGTCCTGCCTGCAGGGGTCGTCCCACAGCAGCTTCAGCTGCAGGACGACCTGTTCATTTCCCAACTGTTGATCGGCAACGAGCGCAGTCCGTTCCATGCGCCGGTGCTGCTCGGGCTGCCGCCGGTCGCGTCCAGCCCCTCATGATCCTGTCGCTGGCGATGGTGCTGCTCGCGACGGCGATGCGCGAAGCGCTGGCCTGGCTGGAGGAGGCCGAAGTATTCACCGTCGCGCCCGCGCCCGATGCTACCGGCTCGGCAGGCTCTTCCACGCGATGGTGAAGAACTGCTCCGGGGTAAGAAAGCCCTTGCCCCAGGCGTCGTTGTAGTCGTCGATCAGGCGGGCCTCGAGCGCCTGCTCGAGCGTCAGGCCCTTGCGCCTCGCGGAGAGAATGCGGATCCGGATGGCGGCAAGCATCTCGCGATAGCGGCGCAGGTCGGTCCGGGTGGCGAGCGGGCCATGGCCGGGAATGATGCGGGTCGCGTCATCGGCCAGGCCCAAGCCGCGGTCGACGGCGGCGATCACGCCATCGAGTGAACCGCCGGTCGAGTAGTCGATGAACGGATAGAGGCCATTGAAGTAGGTGTCTCCCATGTGGATGACGTTGGCGTGGCGGAAGAATATGACCGCATCGCCATCGGTATGCGCCGGCGCCACATGGAAGATCTGGATGGTGTCGTTGTTGAGGTAGAATGTCAGCGAGTCGGTGAAGGTGATCACCGGCAGCGCCACGGCAGGGGAGGGGGGAACTTTCGCGCCGAAGGACTCGATGAACTGTTCGCGGCTCATCCGTTGCCGGACGTTGTCGTGGGCGACAATCATGATGCCCTGGCCGCCAAGGTTTCCGTTGCCGCCGGTGTGGTCGCCATGCCAGTGGGTGTTGATCACGAACCGCAGGCGGCCCGAGTGGAGCTGGTCCACCGCGGCGAGGATCCGGTCGGTGAGGGGAGCGTAATCGTCATCGACCATGATGACGCCATCGGGACCGGTCGAGGCCGCGATATTGCCTCCCGAGCCCTGCAGGAGGTACACTCCTCCGGCGAGCGGGGTCGTCCGAATCTTCACCGTGTCGGGAGTCTGTGCCGGCAGGGCGGTGGCGGCGAGGGTCGTGATTGCGGCGAACAACCAGGGGGAACGCGGTGACATTGAGGCTCCGGGGAGGAATCGAGATGGAACGGTACACAATCGGGCTGGTGGCTGCGCTGATGGTCGCGTGCCAGCCGGGAGGACAGGGTCAGGTGGCGCAGATTCAGGCGGATGAGATCCGCGCGAAAGGTATGGTGGAGAAGGCGGAGGTCGGAGTCAACTGCTGGCGGCTGGCGGCGGAGGACGGCACGAGCTACGAACTCCGCGCCGATCAGGCCCCCGTCGAGCTCCTGGTGCATGGCCGCAAGGCGACCGTGGTGCTCAAACTGCGAACCGACCTGATGTCGGTGTGTCAGGTGGGGAAGCTGGTGGATGTGGTCAGGGTGGAGTGATATCAGGTGGATTGTCGGTTGGGCGGTTGGGCGGGCGTGGGCAGGCGGGCGGCTAGATTCCTACCTCAAACAACATTTGGATCCTTTATGCCGCGCGCTGCATCGTTGGCCATCATCCTCGTGCTCCTCACCGCCTGCAGCGGCGATGCGGGTCTCCGCCAGGAGGTCGATACCTACCTCTCGACCTACAACCAGACCTACCAGACGCTGGCCTACGCCGCCCAGCAGGCGGACTGGGCGTCCCAGACCCACATCGTCGACGGCGACACGGTCAACGCCGCGCGGACCCGGGCGGCCAAGGAGGCCCTCGCCGCCTTCAGCGGCAGCGTCGAGAACATCGAGAAGATCCGCGACTACCTCAAGGAGAAGTCCCGGCTCATACCGCTCGAGGTGAGCCAGCTGGAAATGATGCTCTTCTTTGCGGGGGACAACCCGGCGACCGCGGCGACTCTGGTGCAGGCGCGTATCGCCGCGGAGACGGAGCAGACTGAGAAGCTCTACGGCTACGCCTTTCGCTTCGGCGGGAAGGAGATCACACCGAACGAGATCGACCGGCGGCTGCGCGAAAGCACCGACCTCGCCGAGCGGCAGGTGGTCTGGGAATCCTCGAAGGCGATCGGGCCGACCCTCAAGCCCGGCATCCTCAAGCTGCGCGATCTGCGCAACGGCGTGGTGCAGGCCCTCGGCTACCCCGACTACTTCAGCTACCAGGTCTCGGCGTACGGCATGACCAGCCCAGAGATGCTGGCGCTGATGGACACGCTCAACGTGCAGCTGCGTCCGCTCTACCGGGAGCTGCACACCTGGGCCCGCTACGAGCTGGCGAAGAAGTACCATGCGCCGGTGCCGGACCTGATTCCGGCGCACTGGCTGCCGAACCGCTGGGCACAGGACTGGAGCGACCTGGTGTCGGTCTCCGGGCTCGATGTCGATGCTGCCCTCAAGCCGCACGATGCCGAATGGGTCGTGAAGCAGGGAGAGGCCTTTTACGTCAGCCTCGGCTTTCCCCCGCTTCCCGCCTCCTTCTGGGAGCAGTCGTCGTTGTATCCCGCACCCGCGGATGCGGGCTACAAGAAGAACACCCATGCCTCGGCCTGGCATCTCGATCTCGACCAGGACGTGCGATCGCTGATGAGCGTCGAGCCCAACCGGGAGTGGTGGGAGACGGTGCACCACGAGTTGGGGCACATCTACTACTTCCTGTCATACAGCCGCCCCGAGATTCCCGTCGTCCTGCGTACCGGAGCCAATCCGGCGTACCACGAGGGTCTGGGCACGATGATCGGTCTGGCCTCACTGCAGCGACAGGCGCTGGTGAATCGGGGGCTCATCCCGGCGGACGCGAAGGTCGATCAGACCCAGAAGCTGCTGCAGGAGGCGCTGCAGTACGTCGTCTTCATTCCGTGGGCGGCCGGCACGATGCCGCAGTGGGAACATGCGTTCTACGCCGACAGCCTTCCGGCCGACTCCCTGAATGCGAAGTGGTGGGAGGTGGCGGCCAAGTACCAGGGCATCGCCCCGCCGGCGCCCCGGGGGGAGGAGTTCGCCGATGCGGTGACCAAGACGCATATCAACGACAATCCCGGCTTCTACTACAGCTACGCCGTCGCCCAGGCGCTGCTGTTCCAGCTACACGATCATATCGCCCGCGAGATCCTGAAGCAGGACCCGCACGACACCGATTACTTCGGCCACAAGGACGTGGGCGATTTCCTGCGGACCATTCTCGCACCCGGTGCGACGCGTCCATGGCGGGAGGTGCTGCAGCAATCGACCGGGCGCACGCTCGATGCCAGGGCGATCGTCGAGTATTTCGCGCCGCTGGAGGTGTGGCTCAGGGAGCAGAACCGGGGGCGGACCGCGACGCTGCCGCCGCTGTAGCATGACCGAACATCTCCTCTCCCGACGCGGTTTCCTGCTTGCGGCCGGCGGCCTGCTCGCGGGTGGATCTGCCCTGGGCGCCGATGCATTCGGCATCGAACCGCGTCGGGTGGAGTTGCGCCGGGAAAATGTATCGGTCGTGGGGCTGCCGTCGGCTTTCGACGGCTTCACGGTGGCCCACCTGAGCGACCTGCACATTCACGCCGGGCTTCATCCCGCGGTGCGGCGGGCGATGGAGCTGATTGCGGAGGCCCATCCCGACCTCACCGTGCTCACCGGCGATCTTTCCGAGAGCACCAGCCAGCTGAGCGAACTGGGCCCGGTGTTCCGGGCCACCGCAGGGCGCGCCGGTACTATCGTCACCATGGGCAACTGGGAGTACGCCGTCGGCATCACCGTGGCGGAGATGGAGCGGACCGCCTCCGCCGCCGGGGCGGAACTGTTGTGCAACCGCTCCTGGCGGCTGCGGCGGGGCGGCGCCACGCTGGCGCTGGCCGGACTCGACGATCCGCGCGATGGCGCGCCCGACCCCGCCGCCGCGCTGCGCGATGTCGCCTCTGATGCGACGGTGATGTGGGCTTTTCACGCGCCGGGCTACGCCGACCAGCTCCGGTCGCAGTCCTTCCCGCCGCCGGCGTTCATGCTGGCGGGTCACACCCATGGCGGACAGATCCGGATTCCATTCGTCCCGCCCATCACGCCGCAGGGCAGCGGCCGCTTTCTCGAGGGCTGGTACCACGACACCTTCGCTCCGCTGTTCGTCACTCGCGGAGTCGGAACGAGCGGCATCCGCGCCCGCTTCCGTTGTCCTGCCGAAGTCGCGCTCTTCACGCTGCGGCGCGCCTGAGCCAGCGCCGGGGGGACACGCCTCAGGCTTCGGGCTGGTCCAGCTTCATCTCCTTCAACGCCTGCGCCGCCGATCGGCCGGCCGCTGTGCCGCGCCAGCGTTCCGCGAATCGGGCCAGCTCCACGATCTGCCGGTCCCGCCGTCCGGTCTCCCGGTACAGCTCGATCAGCATGTTGCCGGCGAGCATCTCCTCGCGCGGAGCCACCTTTCCGTTGCGCACCTCCAGGTACAACCGCTCCGCCGCGAGCGGATTATCGAGGTGGCGCCGGTAGAGATCCGCCAGCTTGAAGCGGGCGGCATGATCGCCGGTCGTCACCACGAGGTGCGCCCGGAACTGCTCGGCGGCCTCGGGATAGAAGCCGCGCGCGACCAGCGATTCCATCCCCGAGTGCGCCGGCTCCAGGGGATGGCCGCCCCCCGCCAGGACCATCTGGGCGAAGCCCGTCGCGCTGCGGTCCATCAGATAGAACAGGAGCTGGGCCAGGAAGTAGATGACTGGGAGATTGAGCAGCAGCAGCAGGATGAAGGCGCCGCCGCCGATCCAGCCGCGGTAGACGGCCATCGCTTCGCCGGCCGCGAGCAGGAAGTAGCCGGGGATGCCGAGCCGGACGATCAGCTTCAGAAACTGGGCGCGATCGGCGGAGTCGCCCGCGCTGGGCCCCGGAGTCATTGGCGCATCCTCGTGAGGTCGGTCAGGAGGGCCGCGGGCTGCATCGGGCGGCCAAGAAAGTCTTCCAGTACTTGGCGTGACGAACGCTCCCGCCCAAAGCGGTAGAGCTCCGTGGAGAGCCAGGGAAAGAGCGTTGCTCCCGCAGCGGAAATGGGGCCGCGCTGTGCAGACACACGGGCCCGGATATCGGCGGCCATGAACGCCCCCAGCGCATAGTTGATGAGGTACCCTGGTCCGTCGACCAGCTGGCCTCGCATGGCCCACCAGCTCAGTTCCGGGTGTGGCCGGATGTGGAGGTAGCTGCTGACGAGATCGCTCCAGATTGCGTTCGGATCCGCATCGGGCCGGGCATGCACGCGCAGCTCGAACAGCGCCCACGCCAGGTCGAAAACGATCACGGCATATTTGGCCCGAACGGCGGCGCTGGTCGGTACGCTGTCGCCCAGGAAGCGCTGTTGCCAGGCGGGCTCGTACAGCTCGAGCGCCGGCACGTCGGCCAGTGCCTCGGCAAACGTATCGTTGTCGGGCCAGTCGAGCAGGGCGGGGCGGGTCCTGATCCCGGCGACGTGGATGGCATGCCCGCTCTCGTGCAGCAGCTCCGCCAGGTTGTCGAACCCGCCGGCAAGATACGCGGTGAAGATCCACGGTTGACTGGGCGTGAATACCGAGTCATTCCACTGCCCCCGCGCCGCGATATCGGTATAGGCGACGGGGTACTTCCCCGGCCGCGCCAACAGGTCGTATCCGACGTGGAGCCGCGCGGGATCTGCACCCAGCGCCCGGTAGTAGTCGTCATTGACCCGGCGGATATCAGCGACAGCCGGGATGCGGGGGCTCAAGCGTCGGCTGGCTTCACCGACTGTGTAGTACCAGTCCCACGGCTCGAGCGGCGAGTCCGCCGTTGCGTCGCGCCAGGCGCTGAGCGCCTGCACCAGCCATCCTTCCATGACCGCCGACGTAAGGCCGAACGCGGGAGCCTTTGCGGCGACTGGCGACGCACTGTCCCCCCAGGCAGCGCGTCGCAGCCGGAGCATCGTCCGGTAGGGGCTGTCGGCGCCGTTGTCGCCGTTGACGCTTCGCCAGACGGGGGTCAGTGCACGAAAGAGTGCCTGGCGTCGCATGGAGGACTCCTCGCGGGCGAGCCGGCCGAGGATGGCAAGCCGGTTGAGTGTGTCCGGCCCAACGACGATCAGATTGGCCGCCCGACCAAAACAGAAAAAGACTCGATCGGTGAGGGCGTCCAGCGGATCGGGTCCCGTCGCCACCGTGGCGGGATCGTAGTCGCATGCAGGCGGCGCGGGATCCGCCCGACTCCCTGTGCCCGATGTCGTGGCGACACCGGCAAGGCCCCCCTGCCACTCCGCCTGAATCGTCGCGAGCGCGAGGGCGTCGTCACTGCCGGGTGATGGCGCCGGTGGCGTCGCGAGGTCACCGGTGAGCAGGCGCCGCTGGGCCTGCAGGCTCTCCGCGACCGCCGCGCTGGCGACGCCCGCCGGGGTGGTGTCGTGGCCAAGCCCCTCGAGAAGGCGGCGCTGATCAGCCCAATAGCGCAGGCGCTGGTAGTGCTGCTCGATGATGGCCAGGGTGGCCCGCGGTGCTGATGCGGTGGCCGTGGGTGGCATCCGGCCCTGCGGGGCGCAGGCGCTGAGTGTGAGGATGAGCGACAGCTGGGCGACCCGACGGGTCGCCCCTCCGGCGGGCTTGGCTGGCGCGTGCAAGTGAGGCGCTGGTCTCATTGGCGGATGACGCCGTCCGCTTCGCCGAAGGGATGTGCCGGTCCGATGTCACCGGCATCGCGGCGCCACCACCATTGCGGCTCGAGCGCCCGGCGGCGCGGGTAGACCTCGTCCAGCGTCTCCCCCTCGTAGAGCCGGCCATTCTTCATCACGTAGTGAATCGTATTGGTGTTGTGGATGTCCTCCAGCGGGTTGCCGTCCAGCACGATCAGGTCGGCCAGCTTGCCCGGCTCGAGCGAGCCCAGGTCCTGAGCCAGGCCGATCGCCCGCGCGCCGAAGATCGTCCCGGCTCGCAGGACATCATGCGGCTTCACGCCGCCAGCGGCCATCGCCCACAGCTCCCAGTGGTCGCCAAGTCCGTCGAGCTGTCCATGGCCGCCCAGCCCGACGTGCCCGCCGGCTTCGATGATCTTCTTCACGCCTTCCGCAATCCGGGGAAATACGTACTGGTTGTCACGGAACCAGGGGCGGCGTTCGGCGCGTGCATCGATATCGGCATGCGGGATGAAGCGACGGACCTTGGGCATGTCGTGAATGTCGTAGTGTTCGTAGAAGTAGTTCTCGCTCCAGGGGCCGCCGTACGAGACCAGGAGGGTCGGGGTGTAGGTGATGCCGGACTGGGCAAACAGCTCGACGGCATCCTTGTAGATCGGCATGATCGGCAGGCTGTGCTCGTGGCCGGGGTAGCCGTCCATCGCGATCGTCAGGTTCATCTTGAAGTCGAGGCCGCCCTCGGTGGTCGGCATCAACCCCTGTTCCTTCGCTCCCATGATGACCCACTGCCGCTGCTTCCGGTTGCCAGCCATGTACTGTTTGATGGTGGCGGTGTGGTAGAACTCGCTGTACCGCCGGAGCGCGTTGCGCACGTCATCCAGCGAGCTGAAGGGTTCCTCAACGTATGGCCCGAAGAGGCCCGGGCCGGTGTGGTAGATCCGCGGTCCGATCAGCTCGCCCGCCTCGACCTGGTCGGCGTAGGTCAGGACGTCGGTCGTGTTGGTCTGCGGGTCGCGAATGGTGGTGACCCCCCACGCGAGGTTGGCGAGATACTTCCAGACCTGCGGCTGGTGCACGCCGAAGGCCGCCCAGGGGTGGGCATGAATGTCGATGAATCCGGGGATGATCGTCTTGCCCGCCAGATCCATCACCTTGGCACCAATGGGAACTGCGGCCGAGCCGGCGGGCCCCACCGAGACGATTCGGTTGTCGGTGATGACGATGTCGCCGCTCTCGATCACTTCGTCGCCCTTCATGCTCACGATGCGGGCACCGCGGAGCACGATGGTCCCCAGCGGCACATCGCGGGTCGCCTTGAGCGCCACATTGATGCGCCCAGGTTCATAGCCCGGCAGCTTGGCCAGCGAGTCGACCCGGGCCTTGAGGCTGGAATCGGCGGCCGCGCCCAGGGCCTTCACCGAGTCGGCCCGCGCCGAGTCGGCGGCGGCCTTTCGCTTGATCGCCGAGTCGGCCTGGGCGAAGTCCCAGCCGAGGATGCTCGCGCCCAGCGCCCAGAGCGCGCTCTTCCCGTCCGGCGCCCAGCTGATGAAGTCCCCGCCGATCTTCGTCAGGCGCCGGGCGGGAAAGGCCGCGGTGGCCGGATCGGCGATGCTGATGGTCAGCGGCTGCTGCCCGGTCTGCGGCAGCGTGACGAGATAGACGTAGTTGTTGACCAGGGCGAGCGCGCGGGTGGTGTCCGGGGCGATCAGGATCTCATCGGCAACGTTGGGTTCGGCTTCGGGGCGGTTCACGGTAAAGCCGGTCACCTTGAGGATGGCGCGGCGGTCCGTCCCATCGAACCGCATCGAGAGCAGCCCCTCGCCGGCGTCGTAGAGATAGATGCGCGCCGGATCGCGGCTGAAATGGGGCCGGCCGCCGGGGTTCACCGGAGCGATGCGGGTCGGAGTGCCCCCCTTGGCTGGCAGCCACACGAGTTCATAGCCCGGGCCGAATCCTTCGGTGACGCGTGACTGGCGCGGTCCGCGCAACGCCACAATCCGTTGCCCATCGGGCGACCAGGCGGGATACTGATAGAACGCCGGCGCTGGTGTGAGCCGCTGCGGCTTCGATTTGCCATCGGCACCCACCGACTGGACGAAGCCGCCGGCGTTTCCCCAGGTGATATACGCGATGCTCTTCCCGTCCGGCGACCAGGACGGGTGCTGCTCGTGCACCGTGTCGGTGGTCAGACGTCGCGGCATGCCCCGTGGCATCGTCATCACGTACAGCCGATCGAGGGCCGTGAAGACGAGGCGGGTGTTGTCGGGCGAGAGGGCGACATCGCGTACCTGCTTGAGCAGCACCGCGCCGGTGTCGGTACGCGCGGGGAAATCCGCCAGCGGTCCGAGCTGAAGCTTTACGCTCGCGCTGAAGGGAATCGCCGCTTCCTTTCCGGTGGCGATCTCCACCGACCAGAGCTTGCCGCCCCAGGTGGTCACCAGCGAGCGGCTGTCGGGAGTAAAGGCGCTGCCCGGCATGAGGTCGCGGGTGAAGCGGGATTCCTGGTCGTCCCGCTGGACCACGGGCTTGAGCCAGCGCTCGTCGCCGTTGCTGAGGTCCCGGAGCCGAAGGCCAGTCTCGGCGTCGTGCCGCACGGCGTAGACCAGCCAGCGCCCGTCGGGGGAGAGCACCGGCCGCATGGCGCTGCCATACACGTCGGTCTGGGGAAAGATCTTGCCGCTCTGGCGGTCGAAGATCGCGAGCTGCCACTGGCTGATGTCAATATTGTAGCCGAAACCGCCGCGCTTGCGCGCATACCAGATGTAGCGGCCATCGCCGCTGAACGCCGCGCCGAGACTGTTGATGTTCGTGCCCCGGCCGCTGCCTTGGGCGCCGACGCCCTTGTCGTCCTTGGTCAGACTGAGCCCCGGCCCGCCGTCCTTGTGAAACAGCCAGAGCGCGTAGCTGCTGCCCAGCGGCGCCTGCGTGCGCGACACCACGATATAGTCACCGTCCGGGGTCCACTCCGGCGAGGCGTAGAGGTTGTTGTCGCCCTTGCTCACGGCGGTGGCGTGACTGCCATCGGGATCCATCGTCCAGACGTTTTCGCCACCGTCGCGGTCGCTCAGAAAGACGAGCCGTTTCCCATCCGGGGACCAGCGCGGCTGCGAGTCGAAGGCGGGGCCGCGGGTGACGGCCGTCGCCTGACCCCCACCGATGGGCAGCACGTAGATATCGCCCAGCAGCTCCATGGCGATGGTGCGTCCATCGGGCGAGACATCGAGCGAGAGCCAGGTGCCCTCGGTGGTCTCGAACTCGATGGTGCGGGTGGTGGCGAGGGGGAGGCTGTCGATCTTGGGACGGGTCGTGTCACGAACCGATGCCGTCAGCAGGGTGCTGACCGCAAGGAGTGCGGCGACGAGCATGAATTCTCCGGAAGGTGAGCGGGGTGTAATCTGGCGGGCGGGCGTCGGTCCGCAAGGCGTGGAGGTGTGGGCGATCGCTTGACGGGAAGCAGGGAGTGGCGGCGGATCAGGAGCGCATCCATCAACAGCGCTCGCAGGATGTCCGGCTGCTTCATCCGGCCAAAGGAATCCTGACGATCGTCATGCGGCTCGCGGGGAAACAACGGTTCACGCACCGGCGCTGGTTCGCCCGGGCGGTCAGTCGCCGCCGGCGAGATTGAACATCGTCCGGAAGGCACGAAAGACTTCCCGCATGTCGGCATGACTGAAGCCGACGGTGCGGGGTCCGGCGCGGAGGAAGCCCGGGGCCATCGCGGCATGATCGGCGTGGACGCTGGAGCTGAAGTCCACTTCGAGGCTGATCGGCGGTTTGGGCAGGAAGGGGCGCACACCCGGGCGCCCTGCAACCACGACATCGTGCATCGCCTGCCGGATCAGCCCGCGAGCAACCTCCGGGGCCGCGCATCGGGCGGCGCGACGACTCACCGCCTGCTTCACGACCACGGTTCGCACACCCGGCAGCAGTGACTCCGCCTCTCGGGCACAGGCAGCATCGCCCGACACCAGCGCGATCGGTACACCGAACGCTCCAGCCAGCGCGGCGTTGATGCCCAGTTCGCCCACGAGCTGGTCGTTGAGGCGCACCGCCATGATCCGGTCGGTGTAGGTGTGGTCGAGAATCGCGTTGGCGGTCCCCGCCATGGCGTGATACCCGATGCACGCGGCGAGGTCCCAGCCGAGTTCGATCCCTTCCATCATGGACCAGGTCTTGGGCCCGCCGCAGATCAGCTCCGCCGCCGGATGCAGCTCCTCGGCGAGCAGGTTCCGCATGGTCCAGTGGCTGTCGTTGACCAGCACCTTGGTCGCGCCGCCCGAGAGGGCACCCTCGATGGCGGCGTTCGCCTCGAGCGTCATGAGCCGGCGGAACCGGGTGTACTCGCCAGCGCAGCGGGGATCGATCGGGTTGGTCTGGTCCTCGTGGACCACGCCCGCGATGCCTTCCATATCGATCGAGAGATAGACGCGCATTGGAGGAACTCCGTCGAGAGGCGTCAGTCGTCAGCCAAGGGCCTTTGGCCGTTAGCCGTTTGCCGTTAGCAAACTGCCGCAGGCATGCAGTCTTTTCATGCCCCAGTGCCTGTTTCCCCTAATCCTACTCCCACGCCCCACTACC
>JAWXBX010000070.1:0-3639 GCA_034440415.1 Gemmatimonadota bacterium
CGGTAGGGGCCGCATGCATGCGGCCCCTACTACGTCCGCACCCGCCGGATCAACCAGAGCGCCGCGGCCAGGAACACGACATTCGGTGCCCACGCCGCCGCGACCGGATTCACGATGCCGGTCACGCCGACGGCTTTCGACAGCTGAATCAACGACAGAAACACCACCGTGGTGCCCAGGCTGATCGCGATCCCGATCGCCGCTCCCTGCCGCGGCGAGGTGACCGCCAGCGGGGCGCCGAAGAGGGCGATCACCAGGCAGGTCGCCGGCAGCGCGATCTTGAGGGCCCGGTCCACTTCGATCTTGCTGGTGTCGTTGCCCGAGCGCTGCAGCGCCTCGATGTACCGGGTGAGTTCCGCGTAGCGCATTTCCTCCGGTGCCTTGGGTTCCGCCAGCAGGTCCACCGGCTCCTGAGACAGGGCCTTGAGCCGTGCCGACTGGAAGTGCAGGCTGACCTGGTGACCACCGGTGCCATAGAGCCGCCGGCTGTTGCCGGACCAGAGCCGCCAGCCATGCAGGCTGTCGTCGTAGGTGGCGCTGTCGGCGGTGAGGGCGAGATCGGGATACTCCGGCCCCTGGCCCTGCCGCTCGAAGACGAGCTGGCGCAGTGAGCGGTTCTGCACGTCGAGCGAGCGAATGGTATAGACCCAGCCCTGGTCGGCCCGGAAGACGAAGTTGTACCGGGCGGTACGCGGCTTGGCGATCTTGGTCTTCTGCAGCTCGAGCTGCCTGCTGGTGGATTCGGGGGCGAGTTCCCCCACCACGAACGCGAGCCCCGCCGCGAAGCAGGCAGCGACATAGATGGGGAGTGCCAGCCGGTGAAAGCTCCGGCCGCCGGCCTTGGCCGCCGTCAACTCGGAGTAGCGCCCGAGGTTGCCGATGGTGAACACCGTCGCGAAGAGCACCGCGGCGGGCATGACCAGGAAGATGTTCTCCGGCAGCGCGTAGACGTAGCTGGTGAAGATCTCCGGCAGCTTCAGCCCGCGGGCCAGCAGCCGTTCGAGGTTGTCGGTCATGTTGATCATGATGGACACCACCGGGAAGCCGATGGCGGTCAGCACGAAGATCACCACCCAGGACCGGAGGACGTAGCGATCGAGCAGGCTCACCTAGGCCACGGCCTTCCGCCGGCGGAACCGGCTTGTCAGGGTATCCCACAGCTCGCCCAGGTCGCCGCCGCGGGTGGAGCCCGATTCACGGCTCACCCTGGCCAGCCAGAGCATGCCGAGCGCCGCGAAGATCAGGTTCGGCGCCCACATCGCGATCCACGGCGCCATGATGCCGTTGTTGCCCAGCCCCTCCCCCGCGATCAGGCCCACATAATAGATGGCGAACACGGCGAGCCCGCCGCCGATCACCAGTCCCATCCCGCCCCGGGGAAAGCGCAGCGCCATCGGGATCCCGACCAGGGCGAAAACGAGGCAGGCGACGCTGATCGCCCATTTCTTGTGCACTTCGACGAGGTACTGGTTACCCCGCGACGTCGCCGACTTGATTTCATCCCGCGCAGCGGACACCTCGGGCCACGAGGTGAGCACCTGCGGTCTGCGCACCCCGGCCGCTGCAACCTGCGGCACCGTCAGGGGGATCGTCTCCGGGCGGTCACCCCACAGGCCGTCGGGCTCGTAGCCGGGCCGGTCGAGCTGTGTCGCCGAGTCCGGCTTGGCCGTCCCCAGCCGCTGTCGAATCGTCGTCAGGAGCGTGCAGTAGGCCGGCAGCGCTCCACGCCGGACCCGCGGGGTCGGGGCCAGGGCGGGCAGGACCAGGAGATTCCGCAGGTCGCGCTGCGCCAGAGATTTCCGCCGGCTGGCGGCGACATCCACCTCGTACTCCGCATCCCGCACCGTGCCCATCATCTCGCAGGTGCTCATCTCGCGGTCGCCCCGCACGCCATCATTGGCTTCGAGATCGAGCCGGTTGGAGACATCCTTCACGAGAATGGTGTTGGTGGTGAAGTCGGTTATCTGCAGCAGCGTCGGGTCGCTCTGCTTGAAGGCGTGAATCGCACCGCTGAAGAGGCGGAGCTGCAGGTCGGTACCCTGTCCGGCGAAGCCCATTTCGCCGCTGTCGGCATAGATCACCCGGCGGCTGTCAGTGCCCGCCATGTCGTAGATCGTCACGTCCTTGAGCCGGCCGCCGTTGGCGTTGATCCGTCCGGCCCGCAGGAACATGCCGCTCGGCGGGATTTCGTTGATCACCTGCTCGCGCAGCTCGAGCGTCGGCTTCTTGCGCTGAATGTTGATCAGGAGGTTGCGCAGTTCGGCGTTGCTGTCGGGCAGGACCTGGTCGGTAAACCAGAAGTTCACCGCCGTGAGCGTCACCCCGGCGAGGATCATCGGCCGCAGCAGCTGGAGCACGCTGAGCCCGCTCGCCCGCATGGCGGTGATCTCGCTGTCGGCGGCGAGGTGGCTGAAGGTGTACAGCATCGCGATCAGGACCGCCATCGGCAGCGTCATCGCGATGATGAAGGGCAGGCAGAGGAGGAAGACCTCTCCGATGACCGACCAGGGGAGCCCCTTGCCGACCAGCGCCCCGAAGCGGCGGGCGACCTGATTGAGCAGCATGATGCTGGTCATCGCCGAGAAGGCGAAAACCAGGGGGGGGATGAACTGCCGGAGCAGGTACCGGTCGAGCAGCCGCACGATGTGGTGGAAGTCTCCGTGCCCGAGTGAGTTGTGAGCCCTCTACCTGGCCAGTATATTCCTGGTGTCCCGCGCCTTCAAGCCTGACGCCCCTGCCTCAGCCCGTGTCCTCGTCCTGCTAGTGCGATTCCTGGCGACGCTGGCGCTGCTGCTCATTCTCCCGGGAATGGCCGCCGCGCAGGGCGACACCACCTTCGCGCCACGGCTCCGTTTTCTCACCGAGCCGGGCCTGAGCCTGCGTATCCCCGCCATTCTGGGGAGCCCGTGGGCCGCCGGACCGCGCCCGCCGGCGGCATTCGTCGGCCGCGCCTGGGATAGCGCCGTGGCGGTTCGCCGGGATTCGCTTGCCCGGGTCCGCGCGACGGCATGGCGGCTTCGGCGCATTTACGGGCGGCGCTACGCCAGTGATGATTCCACCCCCGCCGAGCGTCGCAGCCTGCTCGGCGTCTCGCGCCGGTACGCCGACCTCAATATCGACGGACAGGCCCGGGTCGAGGTCCGCAGCGAGCGGCTGAAGAACCTGCGCTGTACCTCGGCCCAGTTCCTCGACCTCAACTCCGGGTGCCGCGGTGGCTTCAAGGCGCCCCGCCTCGACACCTTTCTCTCGCTGCGCGCCGGGGGACTCCTCGGCCAGCGATTCCATGTCGACGTGGATTTCGACACCGAACGGGATTTTACCGCCCGCAACAACATCCAGCTCTACTACGAAGGGCTCGAGGACGAGATCATCCGGCGGGTCGAGGTGGGCACCGTGGTGTTCCGCCCACCGACCTCGCGCTTCCTCACCGCAGCCATTCCGGCGAACAACTTCGGCGTCAACGCCACCTTCGAGGTCGGCCCGCTCCAGCTCCAGACCATTGCCGCCACCCAGAAGGGTAGCGTCGTCGCCGAGCGAACGTACACTGTCGGCGGCACCACGGTCCAGCCGCAGGACCGCGAGGCGCGCGACCTCGACTTCGAGCCGGGCCGCTTCTTCTGGGTGGTCGATCCGGCGACG
>JAWXBX010000071.1:0-9623 GCA_034440415.1 Gemmatimonadota bacterium
GAGCCTCGCGCTGGTCCAGCTCACCCGAATCCTCTTCCTGTACTTCGTCCAGTCGAAGGGCTGGCTTGATGGGCAGCCCGATTTTCTCCGCCGGGCGGTGGACCGGACGCTGGGCGGCCGGCGCCGGCTGCACCGCGATCTCTTCCGGCCGCTCTTCTTCGGCACGCTCAACCGTCCGGCGGCGAGCCGCGGCCGGGCCGGCGCGTTCGGCCGGATCCCCTTCCTCAATGGCGGTCTCTTCGAACCCCATCCGCTGGAGCGGGCGTGGCGGGGTGACATTCCCGACGACTGCTGGCGCGCCGCCTTCGACGACCTCTTCGAGCGTTTCCACTTCACGGTGCATGAGGCGGGCGCGCCGGGCGCGATCGCGCCCGACATGCTGGGCCGGGTGTTCGAGGGGCTGATGGCCCCCGACGCCCGGCGCGCGAGCGGCGCCTTCTACACCCCCGCCCGGCTGGTGACGCGCGTAGTCGATGCCGCGCTCACCGCCTGGCTGAGCGAGCGGCAGCAGGTCGACACCACCGAAGCCGACCGGCGGCTGCGGGCGCGGTCACCGGAGGTGCGCCTCGCGCTGCGGGACATCACCATCCTTGACCCCGCGGTCGGCTCGGGCGCTTTTCTGTTAGGCGCACTGGAACGGCTCGCCGTGCTGCGCCAGGGAGAGCTCCCGCCGGCCGAACTCCGCCGGACCATCCTGGAGCGCAACCTCTTCGGTGTCGACCTCAACCCGATGGCGGTCCGGCTGGCGGAGCTGCGGCTCTGGCTCGCGGTGATCGCGGAGGAAACGGTGACCGACCCGATGGCGGTGCCGCCGCTGCCCAACCTCGACGCCATGCTGCGGCAGGGCGACAGCCTGCTGGACCCTGCGGCGTGCCTCGCCACGCTGGGCATCAGGCCCGATGCCGCGACCGCCGAGCTGGGTGAACTCCGCCGCAGTTTCGTGCGGGAGGCCGGTCCGGGCAAGCGGGCCGCACTCCGGCGCTTGCGACAGGGGGAGACGCGGGCCGTCGAGCGCGGGCTGGCGCAGGCGCACGACCGGCAGATGCGGTTGGCGACGCGTTGCCTGGTGGATGCGAAATCCCCGACGCTCTTCGGCGAGCGACGGGGGCTCGACCGGGAGCTGCGCGCCCAGCTCGGTGTGGCCCGGCGCGGCGTGGCCGAGGTCCGGCGACTGCAGCGCCGGCTCCGGCAGGAGGGGATGGTGCCGTGGTTCTCGTACGAGGGCCAGTTCGCGGATATCCTGGCCCGCGGTGGCTTCGACCTCGTCGTTGGCAACCCGCCGTGGGTCCGGGCCGAGGCGCTGCCGCCACGGATGCGCTCGGCCCTCGCGCGACGCTACACGATCTGGCGCACCTCCGGCCCGGGCTTCCGGCACCAGCCGGATCTCGCGCTCGCCTTTGTGGAGCGCGGCGTCGAACTGCTGACCAGCGGAGGAGTACTCGCGCTGCTGTTACCCGCCAAGCTGGCCACGGCGGGCTACGCCCAACGCGGGCGACAGTTCCTCTCCCGACGCACGACGCTGCACGCCGTGGCGGACCTGCGCGACGATCCAGCCGCGGTCTTTGAGGCGACGACCTACCCCGCCGTCATCATCGCTGCGCGGCGCGCCCCGCCGGCCGGCCATCGACTGCGACTCACCCTGGACCCCGCCAGCGAGGCGACCCGGCCGCAGGCGTTGCTCGGCATCGGTCCGTGGTTGTTAGGCACCCCAACGATCATCGCGGCGGCCGAACTGGCACGGGCCGGCCATCCCGCCGTGGGCGCCACAGGAACGCCGCAGCTCGGCGTGAAGACCGGCGCCAATGCGGTGTTTCTGTCACCACCACCGGAGATCGAGGTCACGCTGGTCCGTCCGGCGCTGCGCGGGCGGGACATCCGTCCCTTTCGGGCTCGCCCCGGCAGCCGGCTCCTCTTTCCCCATGATGCCCGGGGGCAGGTGCTGCCCCGTCTGCCCGCGGCGGCGACGCGGTATCTCGCCGCGCATGCGCCGCTGCTGCGCGCCCGGTCGGACTATCAGGCGGGGCCGCTGTGGACGCTGTTCCGCACCGGGCCGGCGGTGGCGCCGTTCCGCGTGATCTGGGCCGACCTCGCGCTCCGACTCGAGGCCGTGGCCCTGACCGGCCCGGCCGACACCGGCGTCATTCCCCTCAACAGCTGCTACCTCCTGGCGCTGCCCGACGCAGGGCCGGCGTTGGCGCTCACTGCCTGGCTCAACTGCAGCTGGCTGCGCGCCCTCGCGCGGCTGGACGCCGATCCCGCCGCAGGTGGTTACGCCCGGTTCAATGCCCGGGTGGTCGCCGCCCTTCCCCTGCCCCACGGTGTGCTGCACGACTCCCGGCTCGTGGAGCTGGCGGAGCGCGGCGCCCGGGGCGAACCCATCCAGGAGGCGCTCGATGATCACACTGCCGGCCTGCTCGGTCTCTCCGCCGCAGCGCGCGCCGCGCTGGCAGGCGTGGCTGGCGTCGGCGCCGCGTCTCGTGGCCGAAGCCCTCGTCCCGGTTGAGGATCCGCTCAGCACCGTGGTGCGGCTCGACCCCGTGGACGATCCCGCGGCGGTGGTCCGCTCGATGGCGCGCGCCGTGGCACCAGCGGAAGCGGCCGCGGAGCCCCCGGCGTGGCTGTGGCCGGATCAGGTCGGCAGTTTCCGCCGCTGCCTCGCGGCAGTGACCCGCCACGGTGGCGCGCTGCTGGCCGACCCTGTGGGCAGTGGCAAGACCTGGATCGCGCTCGCCGTCGCCCGACAGCTGCAGGGTTGGCGACCAGCGGCCGCGATCGTCCCGGCGGTGCTGCTACCGCAATGGGCCCGCACCGCGGAGCGCGCCGGTGTCGCGCTGGCGCTGGTATCGCACGAATCGGTGAGCCGCGGGCGGCTGCCGCCGGACGAAACCACGATGGTGCTGATCGACGAATCCCATCACTTCCGGCATCCGGACACGCGGCGGTATCACCATCTGGCTCGGTGGCTGGTGGCTCGGCGTACACTCCTGCTCACCGGCACCCCGGTGGTGAACCGGCTGGAGGATCTGGCGCACCAGCTCCTGCTGGTTCTGCGCGACGATGCACTCGCCCTGCGCGGCGTCCCGAGCCTCATGGCCGCGCTGTCGGGCGAACCGAAGGAGCCGGCGCCGCCGGCGTTAGGCGACCTCGTCTTCCGCCGCCCGATCCCCGGGGCACAGCCGGCGCGATCGGCACGCGACCTGTCGCCGCCGCTTTCCACCGCCGAGTCGGCGCTGCTTCGAAGGGTCGATCGCCTCGGGCTGTCGCGAGACCCGGGCATCGCCGCGCTGATCCGGGTCCAGCTCTGGCGCGCGCTGGCGTCGAGCCCCGCCGCGCTCCACGCGGCCCTGCAGCAGTACCTCGGTCTCCTCCAGCAGGCCCGATCGGCGCGTGCCGCTGGTCGGCGACTGACCCGACAATCGCTGCTGGCCCAGCTGGGCGACGCTCCGGAGCAACTGCTGCTGTGGGACCTGCTGCCGGATACCGGCGGCACGCTGGATCTGCGATTGGGCGACACCGAGGCCGCCAGGCGCCTGCTGGTGGCGACGACACGGCTGGCCGAGACACCACGCCTCGCGGCACTGCGTGCGATCCTTCGCGACCCCCCGCCCACACTCGTCTTCACAACCAGCCGGGCGACACTGACCTGGCTCAGAGAGGCAGCAGCCGATCTGCGTCCCGCGTGGATGTCGGGGGACAGCGCCGGGATCGGCCGGACCCGGCTGCCTCGACAGGCCGTGCTCGACTGGTTCGGCCCCGCACCCCCGGCACCGCCGGGAACGCTGCGACCACCTTCGATCCTGCTGGCGACCGATGTCGCCGCCGAGGGGCTCGACCTGCAGCGGATCGAGCGGGTCGTTCACTGGGATCTGCCGTGGACCAGCGTGCGGCTCGACCAGCGGGAGGGACGCGCCCGCCGCCTGGGATCGCGGACCTCCATTATTGAGACCATCCGCTTCCTGCCCCCAGTCGAACTCGAATCGCGGCTGTGTCAGGCGGGGCGCATCGGGCGCAAGCGGCGGCTGGGTGTCACCGCCGGACTGGATGATACGGACGGCTGGCTGTTCCGCTGGCGGGCGGAGCTCGGCGAGCTGATGCGCACCGGGCGGGCGACAGCGGGCGTCGCCGCCGTCCAGGGAGCACCGTCGGGGTGGCTGATCGCTCTCGCGCTCGATCGCCTGACGGAAACCGGCGTGGCGCCCGCCGAGCTGCTGTGGCTGGGCGACGACGGAATCGCGGCCGACCATCCCGAGGTGGTCGTCCCGTTGCTCCTCGCGGCCGCCGATGCTCCACTCCTGCCGCAGGGTCGCCCCTGCCCACGGGCGCAGCAGCGGGCACTGCTGCCGCTCATACGCACGCGATTGCAGCGGGCGTCCGGTGCGGCGTGGTGCAGCCCGCAGCACCCACTGGCGCAACGGCAGGGGCTGGCCGCCCTGCGCCGGCTCGGCCGCCGGGCTGTGACGGATCGGGACCCGGTGCGGCTTGGCCGCATCGAACGGGGAATCGCGTGGCTTGGCGGCGGCCTGCGCGCCGGAGAGCGGCTGCTGCTCGAGGGAGCATTGACCGGTGGCGATGCCGCGCTGGTCACCCTGATTGGGCGCTGCGCTCCACCCCTGGTTGCGTCGGAGCAGAGCACCACCGCGTTGCTGCCCCGGCTCGCGGGGATTGTCCGGGTAGGTAGCTTCCAGCCATGCCATCCATCCGCACCGTGCTGTTCGATCTCGACGGCACCCTCATCGACAGCATCGCGCTGATTCTCGCCAGTTATCGCCACACCCTCGCCGCGCATGGCTTCGAGCAGATCGCCGACGCCGACTGGATGCGCGGAGTGGGCACCCCGCTCCGGGTGCAACTCACGCCCTGGGCCCGGTCGCCGGAACACCTCGCGGAACTCGCACTCACCTACCGCGAACACAACCTGGCGCATCACGACCAGATGATCAGCATCTATCCAGGTGTGGTGGAGCTGGTGCGGCAGATCAAGGCACGAGGCCTCGGCACCGGGGTGGTGACCAGCAAGAATCGCGAAGGGACCCGGCGGGGCCTGGCGTTGTTCGGCCTTGAGGATGCCTTCGATGTGCTGGTCTGCGCCGACGACGTGACCCAGCCGAAGCCGCATCCGGAACCGGTGCTCACGGCGATGGCCCTGCTCGACGCCGATCCGGCAACGACGCTCTTCGTGGGCGACAGCATTCACGACCTCCACTCGGGCCGTGCGGCGGGTGTGCTGACCGGCGCGGTGCTGTGGGGTCCGTTCAGCCGGGCGGAACTCGAGCCGGCGGAGCCGGATTACTGGTTCAGCGATGTGGCGGAGATGGGAAAGCTGGTCGCTGGCGGGGAGTAGGCGATTAGGCGATTGGGCGATTGGGCGATTGGGCGGTTAGGCGGTTTGGCGGTTGGCGCTGGACGCTACTGGCCAACGGTTGACGGCTGACGGCTCCCTAAGCCTTCCTTCACATTCACGTCACACCGGGTTTACTGACCTCCGGCGATCTTCCACGCTGCAGCCTCATTCGCAGCCAGAATCTTCCCCTATCCGCCGAGCCCATGACCCGTCCGCTCGACCCGATCCTTTCGCCCACATCCATCGCCGTGGTTGGCGCCTCGCGCTCTCCCACGACGATGGGACACCAGATCCTGGCCAATCTGATCCGCTACGAGTTCACCGGGACGGTCTACCCGGTGAACCCCTCGGCGCCATCGGTGCATTCGATTCGCGCCTGGCCCAGCGTCTCGGCGCTGCCCGATCCGGTGGATCTGGCCGTGATCTGCGTGCCGAAGCAGCATGTGCTGTCGGTGGCAGAGGAGTGCGGCGCGCGCGGGGTGAAAGGCCTCTGCGTCATCAGCGCCGGTTTCCGCGAGGTCGGCGGTGACGGTGTCGCGCTGGAGCGGGAGCTGGTGGCCACCTCACGGAAGTATGGCATGCGGCTGGTCGGCCCCAACTGCATGGGCGTGCTCAACGCCGACCCGGCGGTGCGGATGAATGCGACCTTCGCCCCCAGCATGCCACCGTTCGGCCGGGCAGGGTTCGTGAGCCAGTCGGGCGCGATGGGATTGTCGGTGCTGGACTACGCCCAGGAATACGGCATCGGGATCGCGCAGTTCGTCTCCATGGGCAACAAGCCCGACGTCAGCGGCAACGACCTGCTGCTGCACTGGGAGGACGACGACACGATCGGCGTGATCCTGATGTATGTCGAGAACTTCGGGAACCCGCGCAAGTTTCTGGAGATCGCCAGCCGGGTGACCCGGAAGAAGCCGATCATCGTGGTGAAATCGGGACGCTCCCGCACCGGAGCCCGGGCGGCCTCCTCCCATACGGGAGCGCTGGCGGCGAGCGACGTGGCTATCGAGGCGCTGCTCAATCAGGCCGGCGTCCTCCGGGCCGGCTCAGTCGAGGAGCTCTTCGACCTCGCCATGGCGTTTTCCGGACCGCCGTTGCCGAAGGGCCGTCGCGTGGCGGTGGTCACCAATTCCGGCGGACCGGGTATTCTCGCGGCCGATGCGCTGGAGGCGAACGGGCTGGAGGTCGCGGAGCTGCACCCCACGACCGTCGCGGCGCTCAAGCCGATCTTCCCGGCGGAGGCATCGCTCAGGAATCCGCTCGACATGATCGCCTCCGCCACTCCGGCGGGGTACCGCGGCGCGCTCAGCGCACTGCTGGCGGACCCGGGCCTCGATGCCGTGATGGCGATCTTCGTCCCGCCACTGGGCGTGCGACAGGAAGATGTCGCCGAAGCGATCGTCAGTGCCGCCTCGGAGCGGAGGGACAAGACCGTGCTCGGCGTACTGATGGGACGACAGGGGCTGCCGCAGGGCAAGGCCGAACTGCACTCGGTCGGGATTCCGGCCTTCATCTTTCCCGAGTCGGCGGCGCGCGCCCTGGCGGCACTCTGCCGCTACCGCGAATGGCGGGAGCGTCCGGTGCCGGTCGCGGAAACCCTCACGGTGGACCGGGTCCGCGCGGGCGCCATCCTCAACGGCGCGCGGGCTGCGGGCCGAATCCGGCTGGATGAGATCGAGTCGCTCGAGCTGTTGGCGAGCTATGGGATTCCCACCGCGCCGGCGGTCCTCACCCGCACGCCGGAACAGGCAGTGGCCGAGGCGGAACGGATCGGCTACCCCGTCGTGCTCAAGATCGTGGCCCCGGCGATCGTCCATAAGACCGAAGCCGACGGGGTGCAGGTCGGGATCGGCAACGCGCAGGAAGCGCGCGACGCCTACGCTGCGATTCTCGCCGGCGCCGCACGGGTGGCGCCCGGCGCCCCGATCTCCGGCGTGCTGGTGCAGAAGATGGTGCGAGGCGGCCGGGAGCTGATCGTCGGTGTGTCGCGGGATCCGATCGTCGGGCCACTCCTGATGTTCGGGCTCGGCGGCACACTGGTCGAGGTCCTGGGCGACGTGGTCTTCCGGCTGGCGCCGATCAACCGGCTCGAGGCCGGTGACATGCTGCGGGGATTTCGCGGCGTCCGGATTCTCCAGGCGCTGCGCGGTGCGCCACCGGCGGACCTGCATGCCCTGGAAGAGGTGCTGCTGCGCGTGGCCCGGATGGCGGTGGACTTCCCTGAGATCGCCGAGCTGGACCTGAATCCGGTGCTGGCGTTTGGCGATGGCGCGCTGGCGGTGGATGCGCGGGTGATGCTGGGGGAGGTGGCAGGTAACAGGTAGCAGGTAGCAGGTGGCAGGTGGCAGGTAGCAGGTGGCAGGCGGTAGGCGGTAGGCGGTAGGCGAAGATTACTGCACGCATGAGGCCATTGGCTGACGGCTGAGGGCTGACGGCTGAGGGCTGACGGCTCATGGCTCATACCTGATGGCTGACGGCTGATGGCTGACGGCTGACGGCTTCTTCCCCCGAGGCACCATGTCCCATACACCCCTCGACTACCTGCACCACCCCGGGCTCAACAAGGGCACCGCCTTTACCGCGGCGGAGCGGGATGCGCTCGGACTTCGAGGCCTGCTACCGCCGCGGGTGACGACCCCGGAAGCCCAGGTGGCGCGGGTCATGGAGACCCTGCGGCGCAAGCCGAATCCGCTGGAGCAGTACATCTACCTCACGAGCCTGCACGACCGGAACGAGCATCTCTTCTACCGCGCCATCATCGCCAACATCGAAGAGCTGATGCCGATCATCTACACTCCCACCGTCGGCGAGGCGTGTCGGGAGTTCGGCCACATCTTCCGCCGGCCGCGGGGGCTGTACCTCTCCATCGACGATCGGGGTCATGTCCGGGATATCCTGCGCAACTGGCCGGAGGCCAAGGTCGGCATCATCGTGGTGACGGACGGTGAGCGAATCCTGGGCCTGGGCGATCTCGGGGCCAACGGGATGGGCATCCCGATCGGCAAGCTCTCGCTCTACACCGCCTGTGCCGGGATCGACCCGGCGCTCTGCCTGCCGATTACACTGGATGTCGGGACCGAGCGCCCCGAACTGCGCGACGATCCGCTCTACCTCGGCCTGACCCGCCCCCGGGTGCGGGGCGAGGCATACGACGCGTTGGTCGAGGAGTTTGTGCGGGGGGTGCAGGAGGTCTTTCCCGGCGCGATCATCCAGTTCGAGGACTTCGCGACCGAGCACGCCATCAACCTGCTGGCGCGCTACCGTGACCGGGTCTGCTGCTTCAACGATGACATCCAGGGAACCGCGGCCGTGACGCTGGCGGGCTTGTTGTCCGCCACGCGAATGACCGGTCAGCCACTGGCGCAGCAGCGGGTCCTGTTCCTGGGCGCAGGGTCCGCCGCGACCGGCATAGCGGATCTGATCGCCTCGGCGCTGGAGCGGGAAGGCCATTCCACCGCGGATGCGCGACGCCACTCCTGGCTGATCGACCGCGCCGGGCTCGTCGTGGCCGGTCGTGCAAGCCTCACAGAGTACAAGCTGCCCTATGCCCACGCGCATGCCGGCGCGGCCACCCTGCTCGAGGCGGTGGAGTCGATCCGGCCCACCGCGATCGTCGGCGTCTCGGCTCAGCCGGGGACGTTCACCGAAGCGGTGGTGCGGGCGATGTCCCGGCTCAACCCGCGGCCGATCATTTTTCCGCTCTCCAACCCCACCAGCAAGTCCGAATGCACCGCCGAACAGGCGTACCAGTGGTCCGAAGGGCGGGCCATCGTGGCGAGCGGCAGTCCCTTCCCGCCGGTGACCTGGCAGGGGCGCACCTTCCGGACAGGCCAGGGCAATAACGCCTACATCTTCCCCGGCCTCGGCCTGGGAGTCATCGTCTCGATGGCCCGCCGAGTGACCGATTCGATGTTCTACGCCGCCGCGCGCACCCTGGCGGAACAGGTCCCCCAGGTCGCCCTGGATCAGGGGCTACTCTTCCCGCCGCTCTCGGAAATCAGGGAGGTATCCGCCAAGATCGCGACGGCGGTTGCCGAGGTGGCCTATGCGGACGGATTGGCGGGTGCCGCCCGGCCTGCGGATCTGCCGAAGGAAATCCGGAGCCGGATGTATAATGCCAGTTATCCGTGCTATGTGTAGGCGGTAGGCGGGGCGAAGATCGCCGATCGCCTCGATGCTGACGACTGTTCGCTGACGGCTGGTGGCTGGCGGCTGACGGCTGACGGCTGATGGCTGATGGCTGACGGCTGACGGCTGTTCGCTGATGGCTGACGGCTTCTCC
>JAWXBX010000072.1:0-14402 GCA_034440415.1 Gemmatimonadota bacterium
GTCCCAAAAAGAAGGATGCGGCCATCGTCTGAGCGACGTACCTTCGTCTCAGTTCCCTGCTCCCCGCCACCTGCCACCTGCCACCTCATGCGATTCACCACCTACTCCAAATACGTCCCCGGTCTCGCCGAAGAGATGAATCTCCAGGCGCTGCTCGACCAGCTGGGGGATTTCCTGCTGCAGTCGGGCTTCTCCGGCGATCCAGCGTGGGGAGAAGATCCCGGCGACCGCTCGATGGACGCGCTGCGCGAGGCGATCCTCCGGGCGCTGATGGATTCGGGCCAGCTCACGCCGGAGATGATGCAGTTCCTGCGCGGCGAATCGAGTGGCGACGCCGAGCAGGACGCGGCAACCGAGCAGGCGGTGGCCAGTCTCCTCGACCAGATCATCCAGCGGCTGATGGACGAGGGCTACCTGAACACCACCGACGCTCCGACGATGCCGGCCGGCTACAGCGCCCTCTACGGTCCCGGAGGGGAAGCGCGCTCAGCCGCGCGGCAGGTGCAGTTCAGCCTCACCGAGAAGGGCGCCGATTTCCTCGGCTACAAGCTGCTCAAGCAGCTCCTCGGCAGCATCGGCAAGGCAAGCGCGGGCGCGCATGACACACCCTACCTTGCCACCGGACCCGAGACCGAAGCGGCGAGCAAGCCGTACGAATTCGGCGACACGCTCAACCTCGACGTCCCCGCCACGCTCTCGCGCGCCATCGCCAGGCAGGGCGGAATCGGTGTACCAATCGACCTCGACTACGGCGACCTGATGGTGAATCAGTCGGAGTACCGGTCGTCGGCATCGACGGTGCTGATGCTCGACTGCTCCCACTCGATGATTCTCTATGGCGAGGATCGTTTCACCCCCGCCAAGCGCGTCGCACTCGCCCTGACCCCACCTGATCCGCACCCAGTTCCCCGGTGACGGCATTCGCTGCGTCCTGTTCCACGACTCCGCGGAAGAGATTCCCCTCGCCAAGCTGGCCACAGTCCAGGTCGGGCCGTATCACACCAACACCGCGCAGGGACTGAAGCTCGCCCGACGGATCCTGATGGCACAGAACAAGGACATGCGCCAGATCATCATGATCACCGACGGGAAGCCCTCCGCGATGACCCTGCCCGACGGGCGGGTCTACGTGAATTCAATGGGCCTCGACCCGCAGATCCTGCAGGCCACATACCGAGAGGTGGCCAACTGCCGCCGCGCCGGGATCATGATCAACACCTTCATGCTGGCGCGGGAGCGGTCACTGGTGGAATTCGTCAAACATGTCTCGGAGCTGTGCCGTGGAAAGGCCTACTTCACCAGCACGATGACACTGGGTCAGTTCATTCTGATGGATTTCATGAAGGGGAAGACGCGGAAAGTTTCGTAGGCGCGAGGCGATAGGCGATAGGCGATAGGCGATAGGCGATAGGCGAGCATGCGACGTGAGAGCTCATACCGCAAGCCAACTCAACCGCCCACGATGCACCGCCTATCGCCCAGCGCCTGCCGCCCTTATTTCGATTACGACCGCATCCTCGCTATATCCCCACCACCCGCTTCACCGACGTCCCCGCCACGAGTGCCGAGTTGCCATTCGCCAATCCGTTGATCAGCGCCAGTTCCTCGATTGAAATCACCGACGGGTTCTGCTGATTGAAGGCGGCCAGCGTTGTGGCCCTCCCCACCCGGGCGACACTGATCCTGTTTGGCTTCACGTTGAGCACCGCCGGATCCGTGACCCGGCGGAAACTCCCGATGAACTGCTGCACCAGCCGGTCACTGGTGGACCAGCCCGCGGCGGTGCCGATCCCCATCAACTGGTAGGTGATCCCGCCGTAGGAAAGGTAGGCCACCCTGCCCGCGAGCTGCGAGCCATCCTCCTGCTGGGCGGTGAATGATCCCGCCGCGGCCGGGTTGCCGTTGATCGTCGTTGGACCCGATGGGCCGGGCTGGAGTCCCTGCTGGGCCATGAACTTCTTGAGCAGCTCGGCCGGCGCCTCCTGCCCGGCAAGCGTCAGCTGGACCTGCGCATCCTGCTGCGGGCTGCCGCCGATCACCGACTGCGCCTGATTGAGTGTCCGCCACCCGGCGGGAAAGTCGAGCGAGAAGGCAAGGTCCGGCTGGTAGAAACGGGCGCCCTTGAAGAAGCCATTCCGGGGATTGTCGCCGTAGATCATGCCGTCGATGATCCGGAGGAAGCCGTCGCGATTGACGATCTTGTCGTCGAGCGGGACCGTCACCCGGGCGATGCGCCGTTCCGTCACCTCGATCCGGTTGCCGGGATCGGGGTGAGTCGACTGCCATTCGGGAATCCGCTGGCCGGCCTTCGCCGAGATGCCCTGCAGCACCTGGAACATGTCGACCATCTTGCGCACGTCGTACCCGTTGTCGAGGGCATAGCGGAAGCCGAGCCCGTCGGCCTGGGATTCATCATCCCGGCTGTACTTGAGCGAGAGGACGCCGAGCACCTGGCTGATGAGGCCGAGGTTGTCGGCGATCTTGCTGGAGGCGATCGCGCCGGCGACCATGCTGAGCTGGGTGAGCTGCTGCCGGGTCATCTGCTGCACCGAATGACGTGCCGTGACGTGTCCGATCTCGTGCCCGATCACCGTCGCCAGTTCCGCTTCGGAGGTCATGTGGGTCAGGAGGCCACGGGTGACGAAGATGGGGCCGCCCGGCAGCGCAAAGGCGTTGACCTGCGGATCATCCATGACGGTGAAGGCCCAGGGCAGCGACGGTCGCTCGGTGGTACGGGCAATCGCCAGGCCGATCCGGCTCACGTACGTCTGCACGGCGAAATCGGGGTAGACCCCCATTTCCTGCTTGACCTGAACGGCGTAGTCCCGGCCCATCGAAATTTCCTGGGATTCCGAGACCAGGGCCAGTTCACTCTTGCCGGTGACGGGATTGGTGGCGCACGACAGCAGGCCGAGGGCGACCACGACAGTCGCGGACACTCGAACGACCGGTAAATGTAGGAAACGCATACCTGACTCCTGCGGGGAAAAGGAAGCGCCGGACCTGCAACTCAGACGCGTTGTGACTTGACCGTGAGCAATTCTCGCACCCGCGCCAGCAGGACCGACGGGGCGAACGGCTACTGGAGAAACTCGGTGCCGGCGGCCAGCACACCGCGCAGGTCGAGCACTTCGCTGGCGCAACCCGAAACGAGCAGCACTCGCATGCCTCGTCGCCGGGCCAGGAGCATGGCGGCCAGTTCCGGACCGCCCATGCTAGCCATGATAACTATCGGTTGACAGGAGATCGAGTCCCTCAGCAGGACTTCCCGAGGGCCTGAAGGCATCGCACGCTCCGGTTGAGGACGCCTGACCCGGAGGTGGGGTACGCTACGGCGGGCTAGCCCTGCGGCCAGAGCCAGCCGAAGACCCCTGCGGTCAGACAGGCGTAGACCAGCCCGTCGATCGCCTCCATGAACGAGATCCGCCACGGCACGCCCTTCCAGATCGCATTGATCGGCGTGCCACCCGCATACCCGAGCCATGCGGCGGTCCCGACCACCCGGAACACCGTGAGGTAGGCCGTCCCGACGGGAAGGGTATGGCTCGCGAGGTAGGCCACCAGCGTGCTGACGACGAGGGTGTAGACGAACCACTGCGAGAGAAACGGCGCCATGTTGATCGCCCCGCTGGGGCGGACGGTGAGCGTGGCAACCGGACCTTCCACCCACTTCGCCTGCATGACCGGGTCCTTCATGGCCGACATGTCCTTGGCCCACGGCATCATGTACTGCCCCGGTGCGGGACTCGCCTTCCGGATGGCGGCCCGTACCTCATCCTCGTTGCTGAGGCCGAGGTAGTCCGCCTTGTGGATCGGCAGGACCATGTGGATGATCGAGCTCGCAATGAAGACGGCGAACCCGGCGAGCAGGATCGGCAACCAGAGCTGGAGCAGAGAAGCCATGAGGGACACGGAGTTGAGGTGAACCGGAGGAGCATTCAGCGTTCAGCATTCAGCGTTCAGCGTTCAGCGTTCAGCCGACCCCTGACGGCTGACGGCCCACCTACCTCTACACCCCGGACCACCTCCGTCAAGGGGGGACAGAATCGTTCGTCTTGCCCCCCATCTGGAGGCAGAGCCAGCCCGCGAACAGCAGCGAGGCCAGCAGGACCAGCACACCCAACCCGCGGGTGGCCGCCGCGATCTGCAGGTCGTATTGCACCAGGTGCATCCGCCCCAGCAGAAACGCCCAGTCGTGCACCGCATCTTCGCCAAAACTCACCAGATCCAGGTCGAAGCTCCTGGCATCACCGATGTAGACCGCGAGATCGAGCAGACTGGACGAGAGCCAGGCGCCCGCGACGGCGATGCCGAAGTAGTCTCTATAGTGATAGAACAGCAGCGCCGTGGCCACGGGAATGAGGAGCTGATTGATGCTGCCACCCGCCACCGCCATGAATTCGCCGAAGAAGGCGAAGAGCAGGTGGCCAAACTCGTGGACGCCGAAGGTGACACCGCCGAACAGACCACGCGCATCGGCATCCACGAGATGGGCCCGCCCATCCCACGCGAGGTACAGGAGGAGCGGAACCCGCCAATGCCACCAGCGGTCGCGGGCCCAGCCGACGGCATCGGCGCGGAAGCCCGTCATCCTACCCATGCACCTGCATCTAGCGCCTCCCCGAGGTGAACGATAAGTTGAGGCCTGCTATGGCACTTTCCATCATTTTGGCCTCGTGCCTCGTTTGAACCAACGGGTCGAGACGATCCTGCTCGCCGGTGAAGCGAGTCCGGTTGTGCTGGTGAATGGCAGCGGGCGTTCGCCGTATCTGCTCATCTGCGAGCATGCCTCGAACCTGCTGCCGAAAGCGCTCGGCACCCTCGGACTGCCGGAGTCCGCATTGCAGCGCCATATCGCCTGGGACATCGGGGCCGAACAGGTCGCCCGCCAGCTGTCCCGGCTGATCGATGCGCCGCTCGTGCTGCAACGGTATTCGCGGCTCGCCTATGACTGCAACCGCCCGCCCGATGCCGCTGACGCCATGCCGGAGATCAGCGAGACCACCCCCATTCCCGGCAACCGGAACCTTTCGCCGGCGGACCGGCTGGCGCGCACCACGGAAATCTACCGGCCGTTTCATGCTGCCGTGGCCGATCTGCTCGATCGGAGGGCCGCGGAGGGCACCGGATCGCTGGTGGCATCGATCCACAGCTTCACGCCGGTCTACAAGGGGAAGCGGCGCACCGTGGAACTCGGCATCCTGCACGACCGGGACACCCGGCTTTCGGCCCGGCTCATTGACCGGTTCCCCGATGTGGATGCGCGCCCCAACGAGCCCTATGGCCCGGAGGATGGCGTGCTGCACACCCTCAATCTTCATGCGGCGCCCCGCAGCCTGCAACATGCCATGATCGAGATCCGCAACGATTTCATTTCCACCGCACCGGGACAAGCCGAGTGGGCGCAGCTGCTGGCGGCGCCGCTCATGCACGCAGCCACGACGTAGCCAAGGGGACGAGGATGGCCATCGGAATGTTGACGCTGGATGAACTGAAGCGGGAGATCGCGGCGGGGACGATCGACACCGTCGTCGCCGCCATGGTCGACCTGCAGGGCCGGCTCATCGGCAAACGGTTCCACGCACAGTTCTTCGCCGACGGTGCGTACGAGGAGACGCACGGCTGCAATTACCTGCTGGGCGTGGACATCGAGATGGAGCCGGTGCCCGGCTACAAGGCGACCGGCTGGGAAAAGGGATACGGCGACTTCGTCCTCAAGCCCGACATGGCGACGATGCGGCGGATCCCCTGGCTGCCCGGCACCGCGCTCGTCCTCTGCGACGTGCTCGACCATCACACCCACGAGGACGTGCCGCACTCGCCGCGCGCCATGCTGAAGAAACAGCTCAAGCGGCTGGAGGCCAGGAAGCTCAAGGCCTACATGGCCTCCGAGCTCGAGTTCTTCCTGTTTGACGACAGCTATGAGATCGCCAATCAGAAGGGGTATCGCAACCTCAAGACCAGCGGCTACTACATCGAGGATTACCACATCCTGCAGACGACCAAGGAAGAAGGCGTCATGCGGGCCATCCGGAACGGGCTCCACGGCGCCGGCATCCCGGTGGAGAACTCCAAGGGTGAATGGGGCCCCGGGCAGGAGGAGATCAACGTCCAGTATTCCGACGCGCTGGACATGGCGGACCGGCATGCGATCATCAAGAACGGCTGCAAGGAGATCGCCTACGGTCTCGGCAAGGCCATCACCTTCATGGCCAAGTGGGACTACGGCATGGCCGGCAGTTCGTCGCACATCCACCAGTCGCTCTGGTCGGCGGACGGGAAGTCGCCGATGTTCTTCGCCAAGGGGGGTGAACATGGCATGTCGGAGACGATGAAGTGGTATCTCGCGGGCCAGCTCCATCACGCCGGTGAAATCACCTACTTCCTCGCGCCGTACATCAACTCCTACAAGCGATTCATGGCCGGCACCTTTGCGCCGACCCGCGCCATCTGGAGCTTCGACAATCGCACGGCGGGCTACCGTCTGTGCGGCGCCGACAGCAAGGGCATACGGGTGGAATGCCGTGTCGGCGGGGCCGACCTGAATCCCTACCTCGCCTTTGCCGCGCTGCTCGCCGCCGGCCTTGACGGCATCGAGAAGAAAATGGAACTCGAGCCCGCCTTTTCCGGCGACGCCTACGATCCCGCGAAGAAACTCCGCGAGATTCCCAAGACCCTGCGCGAGGCGACGACGCTGCTCGACGGCTCCAAACTGCTGCGGACCGCGATGGGCGATGACGTCATCGATCACTATGTGCACACCGCCAAGTGGGAGCAGTTCGAATTCGACCGCCGCATCACCGATCTTGAACTGAAGCGCGGATTCGAGCGCTACTAGGACCAACCATGACTGAATCGATCATGTGCGTCTCCCCGGTTGACGGCCGACTCTACGCCAGCCGGCCGGTCGCCTCGAAGAAGGCGATCGCGGCCACCTTCGCCGCGGCCCACGCGGCCCAGGACAAGTGGAAGCGGCTCCCCCTCGCGGAGCGCGCCGCCTGCTGCTCGGCCGCCGTCGACGCGATGCTCGCCATGAAGGACGAGATCGTGCCGGAACTGGCCTGGCAGATGGGCCGGCCGGTACGCTATGGCGCCGGCGAATTGCGCGGCTTCGAGGAACGTGCCCGGTACATGATCGGCATCGCCGAGCGGGCGCTGGCGAACATCGATCCCGGCCCGAAGGATGGATTCCAGCGCTATATCAAGCGCGAGCCACTCGGTGTGGTGTTCACCATCGCCCCATGGAACTACCCCTATCTGACGGCGGTCAACTCGATCATCCCCGCCCTGATGGCGGGCAATACGGTGGTGCTGAAGCATGCGGCTTCGACGCTGCTGGTGGCGGAACGGTTCCAGCAGGCCTTCGACCGGGCCAAGCTGCCCAAGGGAGTGTTCCAGCATCTCGTGGTCAACCACCAGCAGGCCGCCGACATCATCTCCGGTGGCCACGCCAACATGGTCTGTTTCACGGGGTCCGTGCCGGGCGGCCGGGCGATGGAGCAGGCGGCAGCCGGCCGCTTCATCAATGTGGGGCTGGAGCTCGGCGGCAAGGATCCGGCCTATGTGCGGCCCGACGCCGACCTGGCGCACGCCATCGAGAATCTGGTCGACGGGGCCTTCTTCAATTCCGGACAGAGCTGCTGCGGCATCGAGCGCATCTATGTCCACAAGCGGGTGTGGGGCGACTTCATCGAGGGGTTCGTCGCACTCACGCGGAAATACGTCCTCGGCTCACCCCTCGACGAGGCGACGACACTCGGCCCCATGGTGAAGGCCGACGCCGCCGACTTCGTCCGCAAGCAGATCAAGTCCGCCGTGCGTGCCGGCGCCAGGGCGCATATCGACCCGAAGAGCTTTGCGATGGACAAGGCGGGCACGCCATACATGGCGCCCCAGGTGCTGACCTCCGTCGACCACACGATGCGCGTGATGATCGAGGAGAGCTTCGGCCCCGTGGTGGGCATCATGAAGGTCTCCGACGACAACGACGCGATCGAGCTCATGAACGACTCGCCCTATGGACTCACCGCCGCGATCTGGACCGGGGACGCCGATGCCGCCCGGCGGATCGGCGACGAGATCGCCACCGGCACCGTCTTCATGAACCGCTGCGACTATCTTGATCCGGCGCTCACCTGGACCGGGGTCAAGGATACCGGCCGCGGCGCCACGCTGTCGCCGCTCGGATACGACGCACTGACCCGACCCAAGAGCTACCACTTCAGGACCAGGACATGACCATTCCGAACCGCAACCTGAATTACCCGACCGCCATCAAGTTTGGCGCGGGCCGCATCAAGGAACTTGCCGATCACTGCCGGGCCAGTGGCATCATGCGGCCGCTCTTCGTCACCGATCCGGCCCTCGCGGCGATGCCGATGGTGCAAGCCATCGTCGAGGACGTCCGGCGAGCGGGCCTCGGCCTCACAGTCTTTTCCGACGTGCGATCCAATCCGGTTGAAGCTAATGTCACCGACGGCGTGCGAGCCTTCACGGCCGGCAATCACGATGGCGTGGTGGCCTGCGGGGGCGGGTCGGCGCTCGATATCGGCAAGATGGTCGCCCTGATGCACGGCCAGCAGATCTCCGTCTTCGAGCTCGAGGACGTGGACGACTGGTGGACCCGGGCGGATGCCTCGAAGATTGCCCCGGTCATCGCCGTGCCGACGACGGCCGGGACCGGCTCGGAGGTGGGCCGCGCCGGCGTCGTCACCCATCCCGTCACCCACGAGAAGAAGATCATCTTCCATCCGGCGATCATGCCGAAAGTGGCGATCCTCGACCCCGAGCTGACCGTCGGCCTGCCGGCGAAATTGACGGCGGCGACCGGCATGGATGCGATGGCCCATAATCTCGAGGCCTACTGCACGCCCGCCTACCATCCGCTCTCGGCGGGGGTGGCCCTGGAAGGAATGCGGCTGATCAAGGACAACCTCCCCCAGGCCGTGATGAACGGCGCCGATCTCGATGCGCGCGGAAACATGCTGGTCGCCTCCGCCATGGGCGCCGTGGCGTTCCAGCGCGGGCTCGGCGCCATCCATGCGCTGTCGCACCCCTTCGGCGGCCTGTACGACGCGCACCATGGCCTGCTCAACGGCATCATCATGCCCTACGTGCTGAAGGCCAATCGGCGGGCGATCGAGCCGGACATCAAGCGCGCCGCCGCCTACCTCGGCATCAAGGGCGGCTTCGGCGGCTTCCTCAAGTGGGTGCTGGCCCTGCGCCAGGAAATCGGAATCCCCCACACTCTCGGGGATATCGGGATCGATACCGCCCGCCTCGACGTGGTGGCGGCGATGGCGATGAAGGACCCCACGGCCGGTAGCAACCCCATCGCCTTCACCAAGCGGCAGTACAAGGCGCTGGCGTTGAAGTGCGTGACGGGCAATCTCTGAGCTGGGCGTCAGCCGAATGCCAGCCTGTCACCTCTCCCCCCCGGGCCGGATGAACCGGCCCGCAGGTATCGCTCTCGCCCTCACTCTCCTCGTGGGGGCTGGCGCGCTCCCGGCCCAGACCCCTCTCGCCCTGATGCCCCTGCCGGCGCAGCTGGAGATCGCCGAGGGCAGGCTCCGGCTCGACAGCACATTTACGTCGCGATTGACCGGCTTCGGAGACGAGCGACTCGCCGGTGCCGTCCTCCGCGCGACGCTCCGGCTGGAGGCTCGGCTCAGTCTGCCGCTCTCCCGGGCGGTGCCGCAGGGTGAGGGCAGCGCCACCCTGCGCATCGCGGTCACCCGACCCGGCGAGGTGATCCAGACGCCGGAGGAGGACGAGTCGTACGCGCTCGCGGTGACGGATCAGGGAGCCACGCTCACTGCGCCGACGGTGGTGGGCGCGCTCCGCGGACTCGAGACCCTGCTGCAGCTGGTGACGGCCGACAGCGCCGGGTTCTACCTCCCCGTCGTCCGCATCAGCGATACGCCGCGCTTCCGCTGGCGCGGTCTGACGCTCGACGTCAGCCGGCATTTCCTCCCCCCGGATGCCGTGCGCCGGACGCTTGACGGCATGGCGGTCGTGAAGCTGAACGTGCTGCATTGGCATCTGTCCGACGACCAGGGCTTCCGGATCGAGAGCCGGCGCTTTCCCAAGTTGTACCAGCTCGGCTCCGACGGTCGCTACTACACCCAGGCGGACGTCCGCGAGATCGTCGCGTATGCCCGCGACCGCGGCATCCGGGTGGTCCCGGAATTCGATATGCCGGGCCATGCGACGAGCTGGTTCGTCGGCTACCCGGAGTTCGCCAGCGCCCCGGGGCCGTACACCATCGAGCGGAACTACGGCGTCTTCGATCCCGCCTTCGATCCGACCCGCGAGGAGACCTACCAGTTCATCGACGGCTTCATCGGTGAAATGGTGCAGCTCTTTCCCGACCCCTACTGGCATATCGGCGGCGACGAGGTCACTCCGACGCAGTGGAACCGGAATCCGCGCATTCTCCGCTTCAAGCGGCTGCATCAGCTCAAGGACAATGAGGCGCTGCAGACGTACTTCAACCAGCGGCTTGCGCGCATCCTCACGAAATACCACCGGCGGATGGTCGGCTGGGACGAGATCCTGCACACCGACCTCCCCTCGACCGCGATCATCCAGTCGTGGCGCGGGACGGAATACCTCGGCCAGGCGGCGCGACAGGGACATGGCGGCATCCTCTCGGCACCATATTACCTCGACCACATGAAGCCGACCGAGGAGTACTACCTCGCCGATCCACTGCCCGCGGGAACCACCCTCAGCACCGCGGAGCAGGCCCGCATTCTCGGCGGTGAGGCGACGATGTGGGCGGAACATGTCGGAGCGGCAACAATCGACTCCCGCCTCTGGCCCAGGCTGGGCGCGATCGCCGAGCGATTCTGGTCGCCGGGGAAGGTGCGCGATGTGGCCGACATGTTCCGCCGGCTGAGCCGGCTCAGCGTGGAACTCGAGCGTGTGGGACTGGGACACGAGGGGCATACCTACCGCATGCTGCGGGTGCTGACCGGCCGGCGCGGCGTGAAGCCGCTGCACGATCTTCTGGCCGTGACCCGGCCGGTGACGCTCGGAGAACGGGGCAGGGCCAGCGGCCTGAGCCTGCTCCCACCACTCACCCGTCTGGTCGATGCCGCCAACCCCGACCCGTGGAGCCGGAACGATCTGCTCCGACAGGCGCACGTGGCCACCGGCGACGGCGACGACGCGGTGGCGGCGCGTGCATCATTGCGAGCGACCTTCACCGACTGGATCCCGCTGGGAGCGCGAGTTGCGGCGCTGACTGACTCGCTGCCGATCGCGGCCGACGGCGTCCCGGCGGCCAGGGCACTGGGCGACCTCGCGCGGGTCGGCCTCGACGCACTCGACTACCTCACGCAGGGCCAGGCGCCGGCGGGCTGGAAGGCAGGTGCGACCACCGCGCTGGATCAACTGGCCAAGCCGCAGGGACTGCTGCGGCTGGCGGGAGTGGATGGGGTGAGGGTGCTGCTGGAGGGGGTGAAGTAGCGGCAGCGGGGAACAGAGATCTTCTTCCCGGATTGTTCACTTCCGATTCACCTCCGCTCACTACATTCCTCCTCCCCCTCTTCTGGAGTGTGTATGCGCATCCGATTCCGTCTCATCTCCGCGGCCCTCGGCGCCCTTGTTCTGGCTTGCAGCGGTGCCGCGAACATCATTGGTCCCGGAAATCAGCTCGAGGTCACCAATGCGCCGGACGACTTTCAATTCCAGGTCACCAGCCTGGCGAACGTCGACCAGACGCTCCGTTATACCTGGACCAACACCGGCGACAGTGCGAATGTCAATCAGTCCTCCGCCGTGACGGGCGGAACCGCCACCTTGACCGTCAGGGATCCGGCTGGTGTCGTGGTCTACCAGTCCAATCTCCAGACCAACGGCACCTTCCACTCTTCGAAGTCAACTACCGGCGCCTGGAAAATCGAAGTGAAGCTGGTCAACGCGGATGGGATGGTGAATTTCCGGGTGCAGAAGGCGCCGTGAACGCGGGAGTGGTGGTGCGGGCAGAGCGGCTGAAGTAGCGGCGACGAAACCCGGGTAGGTACGGAGCAATCGCTCCGCGCCTACCCTTCTCCCTGTCCCGGTTCTCCTCTCCCGCGATACCCCGCCGGCGCTACTCCCCCACGATCCCCCACGGCTGCCAGGTGCGCCATCGCCCGCGGGTGAAGTCCGGCACTTCCTGCGGCCTGCCACCCGACGCCACCGAACGCATGCTCAGCTCCACCATGCTGGAAATAGAAGCTGCGTCGTAGACCGTCATGTCGGTCGGCTCGCCACGCTTCAGGCATTCGATGAGCCGGTAGTCCTCCAGAAAGTCCATGCCGCCGTGTCCCCGATCCATCTTCCGGATCTTTTCCGACTGCCACAGCGGATGCTCATGCTCAGCGTAAAACTTCTCCGCCTCCTCCCACTGGTCGGCCGGGCTCTGCCCTTCGAGATGCACCCGATAGGGCCAGCCGGACACGATGCCCCTGGTGCCTTGCAGCAGCTGCAGCCGGCTGTAGGGTCGCGGGTTGCTCGTGTTATGCACCAGGTAGATGGTCCGGCCGCGCGCGGTCTGGATCAGGCTGACGTTCACGTCGCCCAGGATGTACTTCTCCCGCCGCCGCGGGTCGTCCGCCGCCAGGTGTTCCGCCTGCCACAGCTGCAGGCCGCACGATGGCGAGCTGAACGAGACGACCCGGGAGAACCGGTCGCCTCGATTGATGTCCATGCAGTTGGCGATCGGCCCGAGTCCGTGGGTGGGATAGAGGTTGCCATTGTGACGCATCGACCAGGCCCGGCGCCACAAGCCTTCGCCGTCGGTACTGAACTTCACCTCCCGCAGGTCGTGCTGATACGACGCCTCGCCATGCAGCAACTCACCGAGCAGTCCCTTCCGCACCAGGTTGAGCGTCATCAGCTCGAACCGGTCGTAGTTGCAGTTCTCCATCATCACGCAGTGCCGCTGGGTCTTCTCCGAGGTCTCGACCAGCTCCCAGCAGTCGTCCAGCGACATGGCGGCGGGGACTTCCGTCGCCGCATGCTTGCCGTGGCGCATGGCACAGAGAAGGATTGGGACATGCCACTCCCAGGGCGTGGCCGTGAAGATCAGGTCAAGCTCCGCTTCGGCGCACATCCGCTCGAAATCGCGCGGGCCCCGGGTATAGAGCACCGGCGGCGCCTGGCCCGCCGCCACCACCTTGGCCGCGGCCGCCTGCGCCTTGCCCTCGACGATATCGCCAATGGCCCGGAGTTCGACCCCCTCCAGACTGAGCAGGTTCTCGACGTGGGTCGAGCCCTGCCCACCGACCCCCACGAAGCCGATACGGACTCGTGACATTGGCGGGGCACGAAGCGGCTCGGCGGGGGCGGCCGAGAAACCAGCCGGCGGCGTGGTCGGCAGGGCGGCACCGATGGTCAGTGCGGCACCGGCCCGGATGAAGTCTCGCCGGGAGGGATCGGGGGAGGGCGACTCGATCGGCATCTTGGGTCCGGGGATACGGGGCGCGGGCTGAGGGTGCGGACGACACCACCCTTCCGCGTCTCCCGCCGTACCGGTAACTCTACACGCGGAATCGTCCCGCGCGATACCGCCCCGGCCCGGACGGGGCTAGAATCCCGCAGAGGGACGGGCGCCGGATCACCCCGATCCCGGCGGCTGCAGCATTTTACCCCTGACTGGTGGTCGACCCTGCCCCAGATGTCCGTGACCAGCACCGCGTGCCACCGCTGCCAGACACCGCTCGACCCAGGCACCCGGTTCTGCCAGGTCTGCGGCTTGAGTGCGTCCGGCGAGCAGACCGCGCCGCTGCCCACGCTGCTGCAGATCCTGCGGCAGGCCACCCTCGGCGAGTACGAGATCGTGCGCGAGATCGGGCAGGGCGGGATGGCGACGGTCTATCTGGCGCACGAGATCGCGCTGGACCGGAAGGTCGCCATCAAGGTCATGTCGCCCCAGTTCCTGCACGGTGTGGAGATGATCGAGCGGTTCAAGCGCGAGGCCCGCTTTGCCGCGTCGCTCAACCACCCGCACATCATTCCGATCTACGCCGTGCGGGAGTCGCAGCACCTGCTGTACTTCATCATGAAGTACATCGGGGGCCGCTCCCTCGATGCCATCCTCCGGGATGCCGGGCCACTGCCCTTCCCGATGGTCCGCTCCATTCTGTCGGACGTCGGCTCGGCGCTCGACTACGCCCATCGCCAGGGCGTCATTCATCGTGACGTGAAGCCGGGCAACGTCATGATCGACGAGGAGGGGTTCGCGGTCATCACCGACTTCGGCATCGCCAAGGCGGCCCAGGGCGAGACCCTCACCCGCACCGGCACGACGGTCGGCACGCCCAGCTATCTCAGCCCCGAGGCCTGCTCGGGAGACATCGTCGGGGTCGCGGCGGACCAGTACTCGCTCGGCATCGTGGGCTACGAAATGATCA
>JAWXBX010000073.1:0-7331 GCA_034440415.1 Gemmatimonadota bacterium
CACGTGGCACCAGTGGCAGGCGGAGTAGCCGATCGACAGCAAAATCGGCTTGTTCTCCGTCCGGGCCCTCGCCAGGGCCGCGGCGTTCCAGGGGTGCCAGTCCACCGGGTTGGCGGCGTGCTGGAGCAGATAGGGGCTGGTTTCGTCGCCGAGCTGGTTCATGCCGGCACACTACCTGATCCGGGCGGCGATTTCGGTACCATGGCATCCCATGCAGATCGGATCCCACCGCATCGACCCGCCCGTGATCCTCGCCCCGATGGCGGGGGTCACCGACAAGCCCTTCCGGCAGTTGTGCCGGCGCCTGGGCGCGGGCCTGGCCGTGTCCGAGATGACGACGTCCGAACCCCGCCTGTGGGCCACGCGCAAGTCCCGCCTGCGCATGGATCACGCCGACGAGACCGGGCCCATCAGCGTGCAGCTGGCTGGAACCGACCCGCAGGTCCTCGCCAATGCGGCCCGGCACAACGTGGAGCAGGGCGCGCAGATCATCGACATCAACATGGGTTGCCCGGCAAAGAAGGTGTGCAGCGTGGCCGCCGGCTCGGCGCTGCTGCGGGATGAGCCACTGGTCGCCCGGATACTGGCTGCGGTCGTGGCGGCCGTGCCCGTGCCGGTCACGCTGAAAATTCGCACCGGCTACTCCCCGGCTGACCGGAACGCCGTCCGGATCGCCCGTATTGCCGAAGCGACGGGTGTCGCCGCCATCGCCGTGCACGGGCGTACCCGCGAGGACTTCTTCCAGGGCAACGCGGAATACGCGAGCGTGGCCGCGGTGAAAGCCGCTGTGGGGATTCCCGTGATCGTCAACGGCGATGTGGACACGCCGGAGAAGGCGGCCGAGGTGCTGCGCCTCACCGGCTGCGACGCCATCATGCTCGGGCGTCCGGCGCTGGGGCGGCCCTGGATCTTCCGGGAGATGGCTCACTACCTGGCCACCGGTAGCCGACTGCCCGCACCGGAGGCTCCCGAAGTGCAGTCGATCCTCCTTGGGCATCTCGAGGCCCTCTATTCTTTTTATGGCGAGCACCTGGGCGTGCGCATCGCCCGCAAACACCTGGGCTGGTACTGCCGGGAGTTGCCGGGCGGCGCGGCCTTTCGCAACGCCGTAAACCGGGTGGGTTCGGCTGCGGAGCAGCTGGAGATGACGACGGAGTTCCTTCTGGCCCGAGCTCCCGGAACCCCCGTTCCGTGCGCCGCATCACTTGTCCGGACTCTTGCAGCCGCCTAGACTCCGTGAATGTCCTGGTCCCGCGTTTGCCTGTTGTTGCTGCTGACCGTTGCCCTGCCGGTACAGACCATGGCGGCGGTGGTCAGTCCCCTGTTCATGCCTGTTGAACAGGCGGCAGGCACCCCGATGGATTGTCATGCCGGGCAGGGGAGCAACGTTCCCGAGGCACCGAGCTGCTGCGGCGATGCGTGTCCCGATATGAGCGTTTGTGCGGCTGTCCAGGCCGTGAGTGCGACAAGCCTGGCGTCACCGGCCTCAGGCCCGCTCACCGCGCCCGACAGCCGCTACCTGCTGCCACCCGTCTCTTCCCGCCTTTCAGCCCCCTTCCGCCCACCCACGACCTTCCACGTCTGAACTGAGCCCGGCGTTCCCTTAAGGACGCCGCCTCTCACGTCGTCGTGGAGAGTCATCATGCCTGTGTTCAGGTCTGTGTTCAGGTCGGTGTTCCGGTCTGTATTAGGTCGTCGCGCAAGGACGCGGCCCCAAGTCATCATCAGTGCGCTGTTGTGGGGATTCAGCGGAATCTCAGCCGTTCCCGCGGCTGATTCGGGTCCAGCGATCCTGACGCTGGCTGAGGTCCAGCGCCTCGCCCTGGTCGAACAACCGGCACTGCTGGCGGAAGCCGCAAACGTCCGTGCGCTGCGGGAGCAAGCGGTGGCGGCGGGACAACTGCCCGACCCGCGGCTGCTTACCGGTATCACGCAGTTGCCCGTGGCCGGTGATGAGGCGCTTAGCCTGCGCGATGACGACTTCACCGCGCTGTCGGTGGGCATCGCCCAGGAGTTTCCGCGAGCCGTAAAACGTGAGTTGCGCGCGGCCGCCCTGGAGCAGCAGGCCACGGGCGCCGAGCTGGTCCTCGCCGATCTCAGGCAGCGCGTCCGGCTCGAGGCGGGACGCGCGTATCTCGAAGTCGCTGCAGCGGCTCATGGCGCACAAATTCTCGAGCGGTTGGGCACAGAAGCAGTGCGTCAGCGGGACGTCGCTGGAATCGATCTCGTCGCCGGTCGTGGTGCCCAGCCAGACCTGCTCGCCGCCCAGGTCGAGGCCGCGCTCGTCACGGATCGCGGTCGTGCCCTGCGGCAACGGGAACAGGCGGGTCGCGCGGCGCTCGCGCGCTGGATTGGAGTGACGGCAGACCAACCCGTTGAGGGCAGTCTGCCCGTATTCCCGGCTCCACCCGCGCTGGGGCAGTTGCTGGAAGGCTTGCCGGGTCATCCTGCGTTGGGGGCACCCACGACGACGGCCGCGCTGGCGGCGACGGAGCTGCGACTCGCCACCGCGGATCTAAAGCCCGACTGGCGCCTGGAAGTGCGGTACGACCATCGCCTGGAGTTTCCCGATCTGGTCACGCTGATGGTCGGTATCGATCTGCCCCTGTTTGCGGGCAACCGGCAGGACCGTAGCAGTGCGGCGGCACTCGAACGCCTGTCGGCCGCCACTGCGCAGCGCGACGACCGCCTGCGCGAGGCGACCGCAACCGTCACAGCGGCCTATCGCGAGTGGCAGGCCGGCACCGAACGCCTGCGGTACTACGACGAAGCGCTGCTACCCCCGAGCACTGCACGCGTCGAGGCAGCGCTGGCTGACTATCGCGCCGGACGTGGTTCCCTGGCGGCCCTGCTCGAGGCCCGACGCCGTCTTCTGGAGACGGAGTTGATGCGTCTCGACCTGGCGACCCAGGTGGCGAGTCATCGCTTGCAGATGCAGTACTTCGAACCGGAGACCGGACGATGAGCACTCGAATGAATCTGCTGGCCGGCGTCGCGTTGCTGGGAGTTGGCATCAGCATCGGCTGGTGGCTGAATCGCGATCCGGCCCAGAACCCGGCGCATAACCTCGCCCAGAACCCGACGCAGCGCGGTGGGCCTGACGTCGCTGCGCCAGCTGCTGGCGACGTCCTGTACTGGTACGACCCCATGCGCCCCGAGGTGCAGTTCGATAAACCCGGTCCTTCGCCCTTCATGGACATGGCACTGGTCCCCAAGTACGGCGCGTCCGCCGACAAGGGCGGCATCGCGATCAACCCCCGGGTGGCCCAGAACCTGGGCGTGCGGACCGCTGTCGTCGCTGCAGGCACGGTCGCGCCCCGCGTGACGGTGACCGGCACGGTCGCCATCGACGAACGGCGACTGGCGGTCGTGGCGACACGGGCCGCGGGCTGGATCGAAAGGCTCGACGTGCGGGCGGCAGGTGATGTCGTGAAACCCGGCCAGCGGCTGGCCGGGCTCTACAGTCCCGAGTTACTTGCCGCCCAGGAGGAGTTGCTGCTGGGTATTCGCAGTGGTGACGAGCTGCTGATTCCGGCCGCACGCCGTCGCCTCGAGCTGCTGGGCGTGACGAGCGCGCAGCTGGACCGCGTCGCACGGCGCGGTGTTCCGGACCGGCACATCGATATCGTCGCGTCGATGAGTGGCGTCGTGACAGAGCTGCTGGTGCGGGAGGGAGCGGCGGTTACCGCCGGGATGGCGGTCGTGAATCTCGCCGACCTGTCCCAGGTCTGGGTAATCGCTGCCGTACCCGAGGCGCAGGGGGCGTGGCTGCAGGCCGGCCAGTCCGCGGAGCTCACGATCGCCAGCCCGGGTTCGGTCCCGATCAAAGGACGGGTGGACTACCTGTATCCCGCACTCGCAGCGGAGACCCGCACTACCCGCGTGCGCATCGTTGTACAGAACGACAGGCTGGCGCTCCGGCCGGGCATGTCGGCGCGGGTCACGCTCCAGGGAGCGGTGCGCACCGCGCTGGTTGTTCCGACTGAAGCGCTCATCCGGACTGCAGAACGTACGGCAATTATTCTCGCGGAGGGCGAGGGGCAGTTCCGGCCGGTGGCCGTGACCGCCGGTCTGGAGCAGGGCGAGCAGACTGAAATCCGCAGCGGGCTCGAGGCAGGCGACCGGGTGGTCGTGTCTGGCCAGTTCCTGATCGACTCGGAAGCCAGCCTGCGCGGCGCACTGGACCGGCTGCTGCCGGGTGCAACGCCATGATCGCCGGTGTGATCCGCTGGTCTATCCGTAACCGCGTGCTGGTGCTGCTGGGCACGGCGGCGCTTGCCGGCCTGGGACTGTGGAGTGCCCTCACTCTGCCGCTGGACGCGATACCCGATCCCTCGGACGTCCAGGTGATCGTCCGCACCTCTTATCCCGGGCAGGCGCCGCAGGTCGTCCAGGACCAGGTAACGTACCCGTTGACGACGGCCATGCTGTCCGTGCCGGGTGCTGTGACGGTACGGGGCTACTCCTTCTTCGGCGACAGCTACGTCTACGTGATCTTTGCTGACGGCACGGACCTCTACTGGGCCCGGTCGCGGGTGCTGGAGTACCTGTCACAGATCCAGGGCCGGCTGCCCGCCACGGCGCAGCCAGCCCTCGGTCCCGACGCGACGGGCGTTGGCTGGATCTACCAGTACGCCCTGGTCGATCGCAGCGGCCGCCACGATCTCTCCGAATTACGGGCGCTGCAAGACTGGTTTCTGCGCTTCGAACTGAAGACCGTGCTGAACGTCGCCGAGGTGGCCACTGTCGGCGGCTTCAACAAGCAGTACCAGATCGTGCTCGACCCCGTCCGGCTGCAGGCTTTGCGGGTGACTCCCGAAAAAATAACGGCAGCCGTACGGCGCGCCAATGCCGAGACGGGTGGCTCGGTCGTCGAATTGGGCGAAGCCGAATACATGGTGCGGGTCCGGGGCTATCTGCAAACACTCGATGATTTCCGCACGATCCCGGTGGGGCTCGACGGCGCCGGAACACCCATCCTGCTGCGGGATGTGGCCTTCGTCCAGACGGGTCCCGAGATTCGGCGCGGCATCGCCGAGCTGGATGGTGAAGGGGAGGTGGTGGGCGGCATCGTGGTCATGCGCTTCGGCCAGAACGCCTTGTCCACCCTGCGTGCCGTAAAAGCCCGTATCGAGTCACTGCGGGGCAGCTTGCCGCCCGGCGTGGAGATCGTGGAAACCTACGACCGCTCCGCGCTGATCGAGCGTGCCGTGGCGAACCTGCGGGACAAGCTCATCGAAGAGTTCGTCGTTGTGGCGCTGGTGTGTGCGGTCTTCCTGTTGCATGTCAGGTCCGCGTTCGTCGCTATTCTGACGCTCCCCCTCGGCATCCTGATCGCCCTGGCCGTCATGCGCCAGCAGGGCATCAGCGCCAACATCATGTCCCTGGGCGGCATCGCCATTGCGATCGGTGCGATGGTCGACGCTTCGGTGGTGATGATCGAGAACGCCCACAAGAAACTTGAGGCCTGGCGGCACGCCCACGCGGACAAGGAACCCGCCGGGGCGGAACGTCTCAGGCTCATTGGTGAGGCGGCGACCGAGGTTGGCCCGGCGGTGTTCTTTGCGCTGCTGATCATCACGCTGTCGTTCCTGCCGATTTTCGCGCTCGAAGGGCAGGAGGGCCGACTCTTCGCGCCGCTGGCGTACACCAAGACGTATGCCATGGCCGCTGCGGCCCTGCTGTCTGTCACCGTAATTCCGGCGCTGATGGTCTACCTGATTCGGGGCCGGATTCGGGATGAGCGGGCCAACCCGCTCAACCGCTGGCTCATTGACGGCTATCGGCCGGTGATCGAGGGGGTACTGAATCATCCCATCCGCGTGCTCGCCGGGGCCACCGTCGCGCTGGCCATCACGGCGTGGCCCGCATCCCGCCTGGGCAGCGAGTTCATGCCGCCACTCGACGAAGGTGACCTGCTTTACATGCCCACGGCGCTGCCGGGCCTGTCCGCGGGCAAGGCGGCGGAGATCCTGCAACAGACCGACCGGATCATTCGGCAATTTCCCGAGGTCAAGCGGGTTTTCGGGATCATCGGCCGCGCCGATACGGCCACCGATCCGGCGCCCCTGGAAATGGTCGACACCACGGTGCAACTGAAGCCCCGCAGCGAGTGGCGTGAGGGCATGACCCCGGAGCGTTTGGTCGAGGAGATGGATGCGGCCCTGCAGATTCCCGGCCTGGCAAACCTGTGGGTCCAGCCGATCCGTAACCGTATCGACATGTACGCCACTGGCATCAAGTCGCCCGTGGGCATCAAGATCGCGGGTCCCGACCTGCGCGTGATCGGTCAGATCGGCGGGGAGATCGAGGCGGTGGTGAAGACGGTACCGGGCACGACGTCGGCATTTTTCGAGCGGGTGTCCGGTGGGCGTTACATCGACATTGCGCCAGACCGCCTGGCCGCTGCCCGCTACGGGTTGAGTGTCATGGACATTCAGGAGCTGGTGGCCACCGCGATCGGCGGCGAGTCGGTGGGGCAGACGGTCGAAGGCCTGGCGCGGTTCCCGATCAGCATTCGCTATCCCCGTGACACGCGGGACTCCGTAGAGAAGATCCGTCAGCTGCCCTTCGTGACGGTCAAGGGTGAGTCCCTGGTTCTGGGCCAGGTGGCCACGGTCTCGATCATGGACGGCCCGGCGACCATCCGCAGTGAGAACGCGCGGCTGAACGGCTGGGTGTACGTGGACATCCGCGGCCGGGATCTCGGCTCTTTCGTTGCCGAGGCCCGGCAGGCTGTGGCCGACAATGTTCAGCTTCCCGGCGGCTACACCGTCACCTGGGCCGGTCAGTTCGAATACCTGCAGCGGGCGGCAGAGCGGCTGAAGGTCGTGGTGCCGCTCACCGTCGCCAGCATTTTTATCCTGCTCTACTTGAGTTTCCGGCGGTTCACCGAGGCTGGCCTGATCCTGCTCACGCTGCCGCTCGCCCTGATCGGGGGCTTCTGGCTGGTCTTCCTGCTCGGACATAACCTGTCCGTGGCGTCTGCCGTCGGTTTCATTGCCCTGACCGGCGTGGCGGCGGAGTTTGGCGTGATCACCCTGATGTATCTTGACCAGGCCGTGCAGCAACGGGAGGCCCGGGGCGAACTGCGCACGATTGCGGACCTGCGCGCCGCCATCATCGAGGGCGCCGTGTTACGCGTGCGGCCCAAAGCCATGACGGTCACCGTAATCGTGGCCAGCCTGCTGCCGCTGTTCCGGGGCAGCGGAACCGGGTCGGAAGTTATGGAGCGTATCGCCGCGCCGATGCTCGGGGGGATGATTACCGCGCCGTTGCTGTCGATGCTCGTGATCCCGGCGGCGTATTTTCTGCTCCGGAGTCGGGCGCTG
>JAWXBX010000074.1:0-13457 GCA_034440415.1 Gemmatimonadota bacterium
CAGGGCTCCGGTTCATGGGTCCGCAGGTGCTCAGCGCGCCGCATCCGCTGGGAGAACTCGCCTTCGAGAATTGCCGAGTCCCGGCCGAGGCGCTGGTGGGAGAGGAGGGCCGCGGGTTCGGGCTCGGTCTGGCGGCGCTGGACCGGCTCCGGCCGACGGTGGCGGCGGCGGCCTGCGGCATGGCTGCCCGGGCACTGACGGAATCGCTGGCGCATGTGACGTCCCGGAAGCAGTTCGGCAAGCCACTGGCGGAGTTCCAGCTGGTGCAGCAGAAACTCGCCCGCATGGCGACCGATCTCGCCGCCGCACGACTGCTGGTCTATCGCGCCGCGTACGAGAAGGACCAGGGCCAGGAGCGGATCACCATGGAGGCGGCGATGGCCAAGTCCTTCGCCACCGAGATGGCTCAGCGTGCGGTCGACGACGCGGTGCAGCTGATCGGCGGGCGTGGTGTGCTCATGAACCATCCGGTGGATCGGCTCTACCGTGCGGTGCGGGCACTCCGGATCTACGAGGGCACGACAGAGATCCAGCAGCTGATCATCGCGGGGGAGTTGTTGAAGTAGGCGGTTGGGCGGTTGGGCGGTTGGGCGATTGGGCGAGCGGCCGGTGCGCCGGAGCCGCAGGGGAGCGGCAGATAGCGGCGCCGCGAAGCGGGCATGCCGATCCTCTGCGGCCCGCTATCCGACGCGACAATGCGGCTTAGGCGCCACCGGTCGTCCCATCAACTTCGTTCGCGGTTCGCTAGGTTTCCCCGCATGTGGCATCCCGAACCCTTCATCAAGCACCCGATCCCTGTGGCCCACTGGCCGACGGCGGAGGCGGCGGCGCGGTCGCGCTGGCTGAGCCCAATCCGGGTCGGGCAGGTGGAGCTGACGGAGCGCACCTGGGTGCCGGCGATGGTGCCCTGGCGGGCGACCGATGACGGACTGGTCACGCCCGAGGTGCTGGCGTGGTACGAACGGTTTGCGCGCGGACAGCCCGGGGCGATCGTCGTCGAGGCGACCGGGATCCGCGACATCCCCAGCGGACCACTGCTGCGCATCGGCCACGACCGATTTATTCCCGGGCTCACCGAACTGGTGCGCACCGTGCGCGAGGCGAGCCACTGGCGTACACGGGTGTTCATCCAGCTCATCGACTTTCTCCGGATCCGCCGGCGGCCTGATCCGGAGCGATACTTCCGGGAATACCTGGTGCTCACCGACCGGCACCGCGCGCTGCTGCCGGGCAGCGACGACGTCATCCGCCAGACGCTGGCCGGATTGCCGAAAGCGGAGTGGCCGGGCGTCTTGAATGCGCGGGAGCTGGAAAGCCTCGAGTACGGCGAGCGGGAACGCGTCACCGATACTCACCTGCCGCACATCCGGGAACTGCCGCGGGTGCTGCCTGAGCTGTTTGCCCAGGCGGCGAGACGGGCAGATCTGGCGGGGTTCGACGGCGTGGAGCTGCACTTCGCGCACGCCTACACGATGGCGTCGTTTCTCTCGCGGCTAAACGATCGGCAGGACGGCTACGGCGGTGTGAAGGAGCATCGGCTGCGGCTGCCACTCGAGGTGTACCAGGCGGTGCGCGGGGCGGTGAGCGGGCGCTTCGTGGTGGGCTGCCGGTACCTGGCCGACGAATGCATCCCGGGAGGGAGCAGCGTCGAGGAGGCCGTCTGGTTCGGGACCGAGTTGGCCCGGGCGGGAGTGGACTATCTCTCGCTCTCCCGCGGCGGCAAGTTCGAGGACGCCGCACAGCCGCGGGTGGGGTGGGCCCGCTATCCCTACACCGGTCCGAGCGGCTACGAATGCATGCCGACGGTGCGCTCGGATGAACGCGGGCCGTTCGGGCGGAACGAGGGGCCGACCCGGGCCGTCCGGCAGGCGGTGCGCGACGCCGGATTCCAGACGCCGGTCGTGTTGTCAGGCGGCATCTCCACCTTCCAGCAGGCGGAAGAGCTGCTCCGGAATGGGGCAGCGGACATCGTCGCCTCCGCCCGGCAGAGCCTGGCGGATCCCGACTGGTTCCGGAAGCTCAGACTGGGCCGGGGCGCCGAAGTGCGCCGCTGCGTCTTCACCAACTACTGCGAGGGGCTCGATCAGGTGCACAAACCGGTAACCTGCAAGCTGTGGGACCACGCCGACCTGGACCGCCCTGGCACGTCGCGCACGCCTGACGGCCGCCGGCGACTGGTGGCACCGGCCTGGGAGCCGGACGCCAGGTGAAGGTCGCCATCGTCGGTGCCGGGCCGGCCGGACTCTATCTCGCCATCCTGCTCAAGCGGGAAGACCCCAGCCATCAGGTGACGGTCTACGAACGCAATCGGCTGCAGGACACCTTCGGCTTCGGCGTGGTGTTCTCCGACGAGACCATGGAGAACGTGGGCGTAGCCGATCCGGAGACCAATCAGGCAATGGCCGCCGAAGCGGCCCACTGGGACGATATCGAGATCCACTTTCGCGGCACCGTCACTCGAACAACCGGGCATCGCTTTTCCGGAGTGGAGCGGAAGACGCTGCTGGAGCTGCTGGGAAAGCGGGCGGAATCTCTCGGCGTGGAGATCCAATGGCAGCGGGAGATCCTGGACCCGGCCGATTGCGGACCCGTCGACCTGATCGTCGCAGCGGACGGCGTCGCCAGCCCGCTGCGCGACCGGCTGGCCAAAGAGTTCCAGCCCCACCTCGACTGGCGCCACAATCGCTTCGTCTGGCTGGGCACGACCCGCCCCTTCCCCGCCTTCACCTTCTATTTCAAGCCGTCGCCGGCAGGGCTGTGGCGGGTGCACGCCTATCAATACGCCCCGGGTCGTTCGACGTTCATCGTGGAGGCACCGGAAGCGACGTGGGCCGCGAGCGGCCTCGGCGAGAATGACGAGCCGGCGACGGTCGCCTACCTGGAGCAACTCTTCAAGGAGGAGTTGCAGGGGCACCCGCTGGTGGCCAACCGCTCGATCTGGCGCCGGTTCCCCACCGTCAGGAACGCCCGCTGGCACTCCGGCAACATGGTGCTGCTGGGCGATGCGGCCCACACAGCGCATTTCTCAGTTGGCTCGGGGACCAAGCTGGCGATGGAAGACGCCATCGCGCTGGCGGACGCACTCAAGGCGCGCACCCGGATTCCCGAGGCACTCGCCAGTTACGAGGCAACCCGGCGGCCGGCGGTGGAAAGCTTGCAGCGGGCGGCGCAGGCCAGCCTCGAGTGGTTTGAGTCGGCCGAACGCTACCAGGAGCTGGAGCCGCTGCAGTTCGCCTTCAGCCTGCTTACCCGCAGCCTGCGTATCACCCATGAGAGCCTCCGGCTCCGCGATCCGCTGCTGGTGCATCAACTGGACCGCTGGTTCGCCGACGCGGCCGCGAAGCAGAGCGGCCGCCCGGTGTCACTCGGCCCCTGCCCGCCGCCACTCCTCACCCCCTATCGGCTGCGCGAACTGGTGTTGCCCAACCGAATCGTGGTCTCCTCGATGTGCCAGTACAAGGCGGACGACGGGCTTCCAAACGATTGGCATCTGGTGCACCTCGGGAGCCGAGCCATCGGCGGCGCCGGGCTGGTGATGACCGAGATGACCGACGTGAGCCGTGAGGGCCGGATCACTCCCGCCTGTACCGGGATGTATCTCGACGCGCACGTCGTCGCGTGGCGGCGGATCGTGGAGTTTGTGCATCGGGAGAGCGAAGCCAGAATCGGTATTCAGCTGGCACACGCTGGCCGGAAGGGGTCGACCCGGGTACCCTGGGAAGGCAGCGATGAGCCGCTGGCCTCCGGCAACTGGCCGCTGATCGCCGCTTCGCCGATCCCTTACCTGCCCCACAGCCAGACGCCGCGGGAGATGACCCGCGCCGACATGGATCAGGTGTGCGCCGACTTTGTCCGCGGCACCACCATGTCCGACGCCGCCGGGTTCGACCTCCTCGAACTGCACCTGGCGCATGGCTACCTGCTGGCCTCATTCATTTCGCCGCTCACCAATCGGCGGATCGACGCATATGGCGGATCACTCGTCAACCGGATGCGCTACCCACTCGAGATCGTCACCGCGGTGCGCGCCGCGTGGCCCCAGGCCAAGCCGCTCTCGGTCAGGATCTCCGCCGTGGACTGGGCGCCGGGCGGGATGGAGCCGTCCGACGCGGTGGAGGTGTCCCGACTGGCGGTCGCCGCCGGCGCGGACATCGTGGATGTCTCGGCCGGTCAGACAGTGCCCGAGGCACGCCCGGTCTATGGCCGGCAGTTCCAGACGCCGTTCAGCGACCGGATCCGCCACGAGGCACGGGTGCCGACCATGACGGTCGGGAACATCTCGTCGGCCGCCGATGTGAACACGATCCTTGCGGCCGGCCGCGCCGATCTGGTCGTGCTCGCGCGGGCCCACCTGTGGGACCCATACTGGACTCGGCACGCCGCCGCCGACCTGGGCCACGCGCTTCCCTGGCCGCCGCCCTACGCGACGCTGGACCGATACACCCCGCGGATGCGTTAGGCAGGTATGTGATGCAGAACGGGCGCTCCCGCCCGCCCGGACCGATACACGGGTAGGGGCGGGCGTCCCCGCCCGCCCGAACCGAACGCCCGGAGGGACCCCGCGGACGAGCCCTCGTGCACTGATCGGCGAGGAGCGGCGCAGGACAACGATGAGAGGAAGCATGACGTCCTACACCCAGTACCTCAAAGTCGACGAGCTGCTCACCCTGCAGCAACCGCTCTCCGATGGACCGGAACACGATGAGATGCTGTTCATCGTGATCCATCAAGTCTACGAACTGTGGTTCAAACAGGTGCTCCACGAACTGGATTACCTGGAGCAGCTGCTGGCGCGGAAGGACGAGGCCCGGGCCCAGCACACCATGAAACGGGTGCTCACCATCCTCAAGGTCATGGTGGGACAGATCGACATTCTGGAGACGATGACACCGCTTGAGTTCCTCTCCTTCCGCGACCGGCTCGCCTCCGCCAGTGGCTTTCAGTCGGCCCAGTTTCGCGAGCTGGAGTTCCGGCTCGGACGGAAGAACCCCAAGGCGCTGGACCGGTGCGAGCCAGGGACTGATGCCCGGCGGCGGCTGGAGCACCGACTCGCGGCACCCACCCTGTGGGACAGCGTGCTCCACTACCTCGCCTCCTGCGGGGTGCCGATCCCCAGGGCGCAGCTGGATCGGGACGTGACCCTGCCGATCGAGTCCACGCCGGAGGTGCGCCGGGCGCTGGTTGATGTCTATCGCAACCGGTCGGGGCTGGCGGGACTGTGTGAACGCCTGGTGGACCTCGACGAAGGGCTGATGGAATGGCGCTACCGCCACGTGAAGATGGTGCAACGCACCATCGGCACCCGGGCCGGCACCGGCGGCAGCGCCGGCGCCGAGTACCTGGTGACCACGCTCAATCAGCCGCTCTTCCCCGACCTGTGGGCGATTCGTTCGGAGCTGTAGTCCGGAACTCGACGGCGGGCGAGGTTGCGGGGATCCCGGAGGGCCCGTGCGTACTTTCCGGATCACCGCAGCTCACCGAGAGGACAAGCCGAGCGCCCGGAGGGACCCCGCGAACGAGCCCCGCCTGAATCACAGGGTGAGTTCGTAGCGGGTAGAGGCGTGGATCCCCGCCCGTGAGGCGCCGCTGGATCATGAGTAGAGGAGTTGCGATGGACCCCATCACGCTCTACAGCGCACCCAATGCACTGGCTCGCGACTATTCTCGCTTCAACGTCGCGGAACGGCTGCTGCTCACCGGCCATTCGCACCAGGCCTGGCCCGATGTCGCGTTCGAGGCCCAGGCCGAGGCCTGGCGGGATGCGGCAGAGCATGTCGACGACAAGTGGGAGCACGCGTTCGGGCGGGCCGAGCGGGTCCGGAAGGGCTTTGGCCGGTTGCTGGGCGAGCCGGATGCGGCAATCGCCCTGGCAGGCAACACCCACGAGCTGGTCGTCCGCCTCGTCTCCGCGCTGCCGCTGGCGAAACGACCTCGCCTCGTAACCACTGATGGCGAGTTCCATACCATCCGTCGGCAACTGGATCGCCTGGCCGAGGAGGGCATCGAGGTGGTGCGGGTCGCGGAGGCGCCGGTGGAGACGGTCGCGGTCCGGCTCGCACAGGCGGTCGATGATCGTACCGCGCTCGTGCTGGTGTCGGCCGTGTTCTTCGACTCAGGACGGATTGCGCACGGGCTCGGGCAGGTGGCGACCAGTTGCCGGCGTCACGGGGCAGCACTGCTGGTGGATACCTATCACGCGCTCAATGTGGTGCCCTGGTCAATTCCGGCGGAGGACCTGCTGGATGCTTTCGTCGTGGGCGGGGGCTACAAGTACTGCCAGCTCGGCGAGGGCAACTGCTTCATGCGGATTCCCCCCGATTGTTCCTTGCGACCGGTCAACACCGGCTGGTTCAGCGAGTTTACCGCGCTCGCATCGAGTGAGCGCGAGGGCCGCACCGCCTATGGGGCCGGCGGTGACCGGTTCGCCGGCGCCACCTACGATCCGGCGAGTCACTACCGCGCGGCGCGAGTGTTCGACTTCTTCGACGGAATGGCGCTGACTCCTCAGTTGCTCCGGGAAGTAAGTCAGCACCAGATCGGGGTCCTCGCCAGGGGATTCGACGCGCTCGACCTGGATCCGGCCATCATTGACCGGGACCGTCGCACGTCGCTCACGGAGATCGGTGGATTCCTCGCACTCTGCTCGCCGCAGGCGGGACGTCTCGCCGCCGGGCTTCATGCGCGTGGAGTCATGGTGGACGCACGCGGTGACGTGCTGCGGTTCGGACCGGCACCCTATCTCACCGATCGCCAGCTAAGCGATGCGATGGCCACTCTTGGCGAGGTGGGGCGGGCGGGCTGAGCTGCGAATAGACGGCTCGCACGGCAACCGCGGGCGCACCACGCCCGGTCTTGCGCCGACCCGCACACCTCCATATTCTCCCCTCGAGGTGTGATTAAGCCTGTGCCCTCCTCCCGCTCACCACACGGTGTCCCATGACTGGCTTTCGGTTCGCACGCCGCTCGACTCCGGTCCTGCCAGTTGCCCTGGCCCTGCTGCTCTCGCTCGTGGTGGGCTGCGGCCAGGCGCCGCCCGACGGTGGTGCAGCCGCAGCCAAACCTGCGCAGGCTCCGCCCAAGCCGCTCGACGTTCCGAATGTCGCGCGTGACCCCGCCGACGTTCCCGCACCGATCCGGCGGACGGTGCCCACGACCGTCGAGATCACACTGACCGTCAAGGAGGTCGTTTCGGAACTGTCCGACTCGGTCACCTACGGCTTCTGGACCTTCGACGGCACGGTCCCCGGCCCGATGCTCCGGGTGATGGAGGGTGATCAGGTGAAGCTCACCCTGGTCAACCCGGCGACCAGCAAGATGCCCCACAACATCGACCTGCACGCGGTCAACGGTCCCGGCGGCGGCGCCCCGGTGACGAATGTCTCTCCGGGCGAGACTAAATCCTTCAGCTTCACCGCGCTCAAGCCCGGGGCCTACATCTATCACTGCGCCTACTCCCCGCCCTACTACCACATCTCCCAGGGGATGTACGGGGTGATCGTCGTCGAGCCGCGAGGCGGCCTGCCAGCGGTGGACCGCGAGTTTTACGTGGTCCAGGGCGACTGGTACACCGCGGGAGCCAACGGCGCCAAGGGCCACCAGGAGTTCAGTCTGGACAAGGCCATGGCCGAACACCCCGAGTACATCACTTTCAATGGGAATACTGCGGCACTCACCAAGATCCACCCGCTGCAGGCCAAGGTGGGCGAGCATGTGCGACTGTTCTTCGGCGTCGGCGGCCCGAACATCGGATCCAACTTCCACATGATCGGCGAGATCTTCGACAAGGTGTACAACGGCTCACCGGCGACCTACACGGCGAACGAGGAGACCTGGTACGTGCCGCCGGGGGCTGCCAGCACCTTCGAGTTCAAGCTCGACGTGCCGGGGAACTACCTGCTGGTGGACCATGCCCTGTGGCGGGTGGCCAAGGGCGCGGCAGGCGTCCTCACCGCGTCGGGGGCTCACGATGATCACATCTACAGCCCCGCACCTGCTGGTGCCGGGGGACATTGAGCGTTCCAGTGACGACGAGACGGGTATCGACCAGGACCGCAGGTGAAATCGTGCTTGCACGGTAGCTGATCACGGTTGGACAGAACGGATTTCTGACGCGGGAGGCCATCCTTCGCCGCCACCACTCCGCAGGGCGGCGTCCTCCCTGCATGAAACCGGCAACAATTACATAAATACTTCTGCCGTAATACTTTAGCAGACTTCATTCGAGTCAGCTATTCCCCTCCCAAGCCGCCCGCCTGACCTCGCCCCAAGTGCGCGGCCGCCCGCAGGATTGACATCGGCCGCGTATCATTCTATTATCCGGATGTAAGGATTGACAACGGAGCTCCTCTGGGCACTACCATCGTCTCCCGGCTGCAGGCCCTGGCCGATGCGACCCGCAACCGGCTTCTCCTGCTGCTTGAGCGGCAGGAGCTGACCGTCTCGGAGCTCTGCGCCGCGCTGCAGTTGCCCCAGTCCACCGCCAGCCGGCACCTGAAGGTGCTGGCCGACGATGGATGGGTGGTATCGCGGGCAGATGGTGCCAGCCGGCACTACAGAATGCCCGGCGCTGAGCTCGACCCGGCGGCCCGGCGGCTGTGGCAGCTGGTCCGGGAGCAGGTGTCGTCCACCCCGGCTGCGATCCGGGATGCCGAAAGACTCCGTGGGGTGCTCTCCGAGCGCCGGGCTCAATCGGAGGCTTTCTTCGCCTCGACTGCGGGCCAGTGGGATCACCTGCGTGCCGAGCTGTTTGGCATCCGCACCGAACTGCTGCCGCTGCTCGGCCTGCTCGACCCTTCGTGGGTGGCGGCAGACCTCGGCTGCGGCACCGGCCATCTGACGCAGGCGGTCGCGCCGTTTGTCCGCCAGGTGATTGCGGTGGATGCGTCGGCCGCGATGCTGCGCTCGGCCAAGGCCCGGATCGGCGAATTCGACAATGTGGAGGTCCGGCGCGGCGATCTCGAGGCGCTGCCGATCGAGCCCGCCACCCTCGACCTCGCGTTTCTGGTGCTGGTGCTTCCCTATGTCGCGGAGCCAGCGGCGGTGATCGCGGAAGCGGGCCGCGCGCTCAAGCCTGGCGGGCGGCTGCTGGTCACCGACCTGATGCCGCATGAACGGGCCGAGTATCGCCAGACGATGGGGCACCAGCGGCAGGGTGTGGGTGCCGCGCAGCTGCGCGACTGGTTTATTGAGGCGGGACTGGACGAGGGGCGTTATCGGCCGTTGCCGCTCGCGCCGGGCGCCAAGGGGCCGATGCTGTTCACCATGGTTGGACACAAAGCACGCTGAGCATAGCGGAGCTGCGCCAGATCGCACGAGACTGGAATCACGTGGCCGGGCACATCCCCGGACGCATGGACATCAACATCAGGAGCAACTTGTGACGACTGCCGTCATGACGACCCACCCCTTCGACGTCACGCGCGAGGCGGGCCGGGAACCGTTCAAGGTGAAGGACCTGTCGCTCGCCGACTGGGGCCGCCAGGAAATCCGCTTGGCCGAGTACGAGATGCCGGGGCTGATGGCGCTGCGCAAAGAATACGCCGGCAAGAACCCGCTGGCCGGCGCCCGCATCATGGGCTCGCTGCACATGACGGTGCAGACCGCCGTGCTCATCGAGACGCTGGTTGACCTTGGTGCCGATGTGCGCTGGGTCTCCTGCAACATCTTCTCGACTCAGGATCACGCCGCCGCCGCGGTCGCCGTGGGGCGCGAGGGCACCGTCGCCAACCCGCGTGGCGTGCCGGTCTATGCCTGGAAGGGCGAGACGCTCGACGAATACTGGTGGTGCACCGATCAGGCGCTGATGTGGCCCGACGGCAAGGGACCCAACCTGCTGCTGGATGACGGCGGCGACGCGACGCTGCTGGTCCACAAGGGCCGGGAGTTCGAGCTGGCCGGCAAGGTACCGGCATTCAACCCCGTCAGCGACAGCGAGGAATACGGCGTGATCCTGGCGCTGCTGCACGCCGAGCTCAAGCGCAATCCGAGGCGCTTCACTGATGTCGCCGCCGACATCCGCGGTGTCTCCGAGGAGACCACCACCGGGGTGCACCGGCTGTACGAGATGATGAAGGCCGGGAAGCTGCTCTTCCCCGCGATCAACGTGAACGACGCTGTGACCAAGTCGAAGTTCGACAACCTCTACGGCTGCCGTCACTCGCTGACCGACGGCATCCTGCGCGCCTCCGACGTGATGCTCGCCGGCAAGGTCGCGGTGATCTTCGGCTACGGCGACGTGGGCAAGGGCTGCGCCCAGGCGCTCAAGGGGCAGGGGGCCCGGGTGATCATCACCGAGATCGACCCGATCTGCGCGCTGCAGGCGGCGATGGAAGGCTACCAGGTCACCACGCTCGACGAGGTGCTCACCACCGCCGACATCTTCATCACGGCGACGGGGAACGCGAACATCATCACCGCGCAGCACATGGCGAAGATGAAGGACAAGGTGATCGTCGGGAATATCGGCCACTTCGACAACGAGATCGACATGGCCGGCCTGAAGACGTTCCCCGGTATCGTGCGCAACAACATCAAGCCGCAGTTCGACGAGTGGATCTTCCCCGATGGCCATTCGGTCCTGATTCTGGCCGAAGGCCGCCTGCTCAACCTCGGCTGCGCGACGGGGCATCCGAGCTTCGTGATGTCGGCGTCGTTCACCAACCAGGTGATGGCGCAGATCGAGCTGCACAAGAACAACAACAAGTACGAAAAGAAGGTGTACACCCTGCCCAAGCATCTCGACGAGAAGGTGGCCCGCCTGCACCTCGGCAAACTCGGCGTGAAGCTGACCAAGCTGACCCAGGAACAGGCCGACTACCTCGGTGTGCCGATGGACGGCCCGTACAAGCCGGATCACTACCGGTACTAGGCGAGAGATCGCTTGAGGGCGGAGCCGGAGCTCCGCCCCCGTCCTGAGATCGCTGCAGCGACAGCAGCCGAGCCACGGCTCAGGCCGTGACGACCACGAGGGATCTTCGAGCCAGTCGGCTCGGAGGTCCCTCGATCATTCCTGCCCATCGCCCCCCTGCAACTCGGCCCATCGAACGATCGTACAGGCGGCCTTCATTCGCCCGCGCCGGTATACCTATCTTACCGTCCTCCTCTTTCCCACATGCCCATGTCCCGACGCAGCCTCCCGATCGGCGCCCTGTTTGTTGCCCTGTTCAGCGCACCGCTCGCCGCACAGGTCACTGACTCCTCGACCATAACGCTCGAGCAGGTCTTCTCCTCCGACTACTTCAGCCCCGCCTGGGTTCCACCCACCCGCTGGGCAGCGGACGGGAAGAGCTACTACGCCTTCGAGCGGAGAACCGAGGGGCGGGCAACCGACCTGGTGCAGGTGGACCCGGTGACGCTATCGAAAAGCGTCGTGGTTCGAAGTGAACAGCTCACCCCGGCCGGCGATTCGACACCGCTCGTGCTCTCGGGCTTTCGCTTCTCCACCGACGGCCGCCGGCTGCTGATCTTCACCAACACCGCGCGGGTGTGGCGCCAGAATACCCGGGGCGACTACTGGGCGCTGGAGCTCGGCAGCGGTGCGCTCCGCAAACTCGGCGGCTCCTTGGCCAAGCCGCAGACGCTGATGTTCGCCAAGTTCTCGCCCCAGGGCGATCGTGTCGCCTACGTGCGGGAGAACAACCTGTATGTCGAGCGGCTCAGCGACGGGAAGATCACCACGCTCACCCGTGACGGGTCCCGGACCACGATCAACGGCACCTTCGACTGGGTGTACGAGGAGGAGTTTGACAACCGGGACGGCTTTCGCTGGAGCCCCGATGGACGGCGGATCGCCTACTGGCAGCTCGACGCATCCGGTGTCCGTGATTTCCTGCTGATCAACAACACCGACAGCCTCTATTCCTTCACCAAGCCGGTGCAATACCCCAAGGCGGGCACCACCAACTCGAGTGTCCGCATCGGGGTGGTGAGCGCTGGCGGGGGATCGACCCGCTGGATGCAGGTGCCGGGCGATCCCCGCAACATCTACCTGGCGCGGATGGAATGGGCGGCCAACTCCGACCAGATCGTGATGCAGCATCTCAACCGGCTGCAGAACACCCTCACCGTGTTGCAGGGCGACGCGAAGACGGGGCAGGTCGCGCCAATCCTGCTCGATCGCGACAGCGCCTGGGTGGATGTCGTGAGTGACTGGGCCTGGTTCGATCACGGGAGCCGCTTCCTCTGGATCAGCGAACGGGATGGCTGGCGCCACGCCTACAGCGTCTCGCGCGATGGCAAGGATGTCCGCCTGCTCACGCCCGGCGCCTACGACATCGATGATGTGGTCGCCATCGACTCGGTGGGTGGATCGCTCTACTTCCGTGCATCACCCGACAATGCCACCCAGCGCTATCTCTTTCGCGTTCCCCTCACCGGCGGCCCCGCCGAGCGGCTGAGCCCGATGGATCAGGCGGGGACCCACGACTATCAGGCGGCGCCAGGTGGTGCGTTCGCCATTCACACCTTCTCCAGTATCACCACGCCACCCACCACCGCACTGATCCGGCTGCCCTCGCACGAAGTGGTCCGCACTCTGGGTGACAACGCCGAGCTGAAGCGACGATACGGGTTGCTGCGGCGCGGGCCGGCCAAGTTCGTGCGGGTGGATGCGGGTAACGGTATCACGCTCGATGGGCTCGTCATGTATCCGGCAGGTTTCGATTCGACGAAGCGCTATCCGGTGATGTTCTACGTCTATGGCGAGCCGGCCGGGCAGACCGCCAGGGACACCTGGTATACCATCGATCCATGGCACCTGATGCTGACCCAGCAGGGTTACGCGGTGATCACGCTCGACAATCGCGGCACGCCGACGTTGCGCGGCCGGGCGTGGCGCAAGTCGGTGTATCGGAAGATCGGGGTGGTGGCGACGGAGGATCAGGCGGGTGCCGCACGCACCATCGGTCGGTGGAGCTGGGTCGACTCGACCCGGTTCGGGATCTGGGGCTGGAGTGGCGGCGGGTCGATGACACTGAACCTGATGTTCCGTACGGCCGGAGTGTACCAGACCGGCATGTCCGTGGCGCCTGTCCCCGATGTGCACCTGTACGACACGATCTACCAGGAACGCTACATGGGGCTGCCGCAGCAGAACGAGGCGGACTATGTGGCGAGCTCGCCGCTGACTTTTGCTGGCGGGCTACGCGGGAATCTGCTGGTGGTGCATGGCACCGGGGACGACAACGTGCACTACCAGGGAACGGAACGGCTGATCAATGCGCTCGTCGCTGCTAACAAGCCCTTCCGGATGATGGCTTACCCCAATCGAACCCACGGCATCTTCGAGGGGGAGGGCACGACGCTGCATCTGTACGGACTGCTGACGAACTTCCTGGAGACGCACCTGCAGGCGGGGGGAAGGTAGGGAGTTGGCGGCAGGTGGCAGGTGGCAGGTGGCAGGTGGCAGGTCGAACATACTGTCATCCTGAGCGCGCAGCGGAAAGCATCTCTTGGTCCGG
>JAWXBX010000075.1:0-2974 GCA_034440415.1 Gemmatimonadota bacterium
CGACTCCCACGATCACGCCGAGCCCGACACTCTCGACCACCTAGGCGGTTCGCCCGCCGCCGATCTCTGCTCGACACAGCAGGGCCGGGCACCGCTAGTGCGGTACCCGGCCCGAAGCCGCCGCTCAGCGGCGGCTCTGCTCAGCGACTCTGATCAGAGCGTGGTCGACGCAACTCCCGGCGTGCCGCTGCCGATCTCTCCTCGCCACTGGCCGGTCGCCGTGCCCCGGGACTCGATGAAGCCCTTGAACTTCTCGAGATCCTGCTCCGCCTGCCGCTCGATGACGCCGAGCGCATCGCCGACCTTCTCGACGAAGCCGTCTGTCTGGTAGTCCATCTGCAGCATGACGCGGGTGGACGTGGGGCCGAGTTCCCGTTACCCCTGATGCGCCACGGCGTACCATTTTCGCGTCACAAGTGGTTCAGGTGGCGGCTGGCGCGAAGCGGTTATACGTTCTGTCTGCAACGGTTGAGAAGCCAGCCGCGGTGGTCCTGGACCCGGCCGACCCGCTTCCGTGGACTTGCCGCATCCTTATCTGGAGGAAGCATGTCCACGGTCGCCGCCGCCCTCGAAGCTCCGCCGCGCACGTCCACGCAGGCCACGAACGAGCACACGAACGAGCCGACGTCCGAGCTGACCTCCGAGCAGCCGGCATACGCCGAGCGCGACGAGATCGGCGAAGCCCTCGTCGCGCGGGTCGCATCACTGCCGGTGGATCATCCCGACCGGCCGCAGGCGCTGGAGGCGGCGTTCGCTCACTGGGCGCCGATGGCGATCCGGCTCTCCCGTCCGTTCTTGCGGCGCACCAGCGAACGCGAGGACCTGAAGCAGGTCGCGCTGACCGCCCTCGTACAGGCGATTCTGCGTTACGACGCGGGACGCGGCGACTTCCCCCCCTACGCGGTGCCCACCATCACCGGCGAGATTCGGCGATGGCTGCGCGACGCCAGGGACCTGGTCCGGGTGCCGCGGCGGCTGCGCGAGATCGACGCCGAGGTGTTGACGCTCAGCGAGCGGCTGGAGAAGGAGATGGGCCGCCGGCCCACCACCCGGGAGTTGGCAGAGCGCACCGGGGTCAGCGAGAGGGGTATCCGTGACGCGGAGGACGCGCGGGCGGCGCGCTGGCCTGGTTCGCTCGACGACGAGTCGATCAGTTCGCATCGGGCCGTGATCTACATCGACAAGGCCCTGGAAGTCGTCGATCAGCGGCGCACCGTGGTGCCGCTGATCGCCGGGCTCGACAAGCGCAGCCGCGATGTCCTCGTCATGCGCTACTTCCAGGAGATGACCCAGAGCGATATCGCCTCGGAGGTGGGCGTCTCGCAGGTCCAGGTCTCACGGATCCTGTCCCGCACCATTGATCAGCTCCGGGGCCTGGCTGCCGCGTAGGGTCGGCCTCGCCGGGCAGGAAACGGGTGTGACCTCGATACTCGGTGTATGACCGAGTCAGGGCCGATCGCGACGCAGATCGTGTCCCTTGCCGCTCGCAACGTCGAGTGCGCGGTGCCAGACGCCCGAGCGGTGAGCATCTACATACACGGCTCCGAGCAGCTCGACCACCTGCTGTCCATGCTCCCGGAGGGTACCGAGGTGCCACTGGCCGCGCGGCGCTCGCTGCAGGATGGCTCGACGCTGGTCCACCCGGTGGGCCCGGATGCCGTTGCCGCGGCCCGCGCAGTCGGTGCCGGCGGCGCCAGTGTCATCGCAGTCGTACCGCTGGTGGAGGTCAACGCCGCAGTCGTCGGGTGGTTCGACGAGTCGCCGACACCGGCCCAGCTCGAGGATCTCCGCAAGGGCGCGCAGGATGTGGGGACGGCGGTGACCCATGCCAAGCAGTTGCGAGACGCCTTGGTGGTGCCACCGTCGCGCCTGGTCATCGAACAGGCCAAGGGCATGGTGATGGGTCGGCATCGGTTGCCCGCCGACCAGGCGTTCTCCGTGCTGCGAGCGGTGTCCCAGGAATCGAACGTGCCGGTGCGCGACGTCGCGTCCTCCATGGTCGACAGCGTCAACAGGCCGGCATCACCGTGACCCCGGCTCCGTTTCGGCTGCGTCGATCCCCGCGGCGGTGATGTGGCTGGGTGACCAGTTGCATCATGCGGCGCTCCGGGTCCGCGTGTCGCTGTGGTCGATCGTGCAGATGGCGGTGGGTGCCGGCCTGTCGTGGACTATCGCGACCCGGCTGCTCGGCCACCCCTACCCGTTCTTCGCCTCGGTGGCCGCCGTGGTCTGCCTGGGCCTGGCCAGTACCAAACGCGCCCGGCGGGTGGCCGAACTCGCTGCCGGCGTCACGGTCGGCGTGGCGATCGGTGAGTTGTTGGCCCAGGTGCTGGGCCGTGGCGGTTGGCAGATCGGCCTCGTCGTCGGGCTGTCGCTGCTGCTGGCGAGGCTGCTGGACAGCGGTAGCCTCATCGCCACCCAGGCGGCGGTGCAGGCAGTGCTGGTGTTGGCGATCCCGCAGCAATCCGGCCAGAGCGTGGCACGGTGGGAGGACGCCATGATCGGCGGCGCCGTTGCCCTCGTCATCGCGCTCGTCACGCCACAGAACCCGCGCCCGGCTGCCGACGAGGAGGCGCGGGCCTCGGTCGACGCCCTGGTCGACGTGCTCGACGGTGCCGCGAACGCCATCCGGACCCGCGACGGGCCGGGGGCCGAGGACGCGTTGACCCGGGCGCGGGCCACCCAGGGCGTGCTCGATCGCTGGGACGAGGCGGTGACGACCGGGGAGGAGATCAGCCGGCTCTCACCGCTGCGCCGTCGGCAACGCGACGAGCTGGCACGCCACCGGCGTGCCCTGATCGGCGTGGACCGCGCCAGCCGCAACGCCCGTGTCCTGGTGCGGCGGGTCTCGGCGGCACTGGACGACGGCCGTGAGGTGCCGACGGAGATCGCCGACGCCCTGGAGCGGCTCGCGGTGATCCTGGCGATCTCCGGCGTGCGGATCGCCTCGGACCCACCGCCGGAGTTGGTGGCG
>JAWXBX010000076.1:0-23079 GCA_034440415.1 Gemmatimonadota bacterium
CGAGCGGAAGCACCTGCACGCCCTCCAGCTCCTCCTCCATCGTGGGCTCGAACCCGAGGGCACGGACCACCTCGGCGGAGGCGGACGCCTCCAGCTGGGCCTCCTCGCTGATCAGCTGCATCGACTCCAGCTCCAGTGGTGAATCGATCAGCGGTGATGTCTCGATTTCCAGCGGCGTATCGTCAACCCGCGGGATCGGCGCCGGCGCAGGCACCGTTCCGCCGACGTCGACAACCGGGAGAGCGTCGAGGACCGCTGCCGGTGGGGCTGGCGCTGGTGGAATGACCACCGCGCGTGTCTTCCGCGAGCCGCCCGGCTTCGCTGGGGCACGGGGAAGTTCCGAGCCGGTGTCGAGAAAAACGAGGTCGCCGGAGCGGGGCCTGGGGCCAGTACGGGGCTTTGCGACCTCGGGAGTCGCGGACGTCTCTTCCGCATCCAGGGCCTGGAGCCGCATGAGCGTCTTCCGCGCACCGATGGTGTCGCCCCGGGCCTCAAGATCGCTCGCGAGCTTCTCAAGCTGCTCGCGCGCTTCCGCGTTGCGCGAGGAGGCTCGCAGCAACTCGGAGAGCATCAGGCGGATTTCCTTGTTGCCGGGGAACTGGTCGGCGAAATCCTTCACCGACTTGAAGGCCTCATCGAGCTGGTTGAGCGCGTTCATCCGCTCCAGGTATTCCAGCAGGTTCTTCTTGGATTCGATGACGACGTTCTTGCGGGCATGCAGGTGGGCGAGCTTCAGGTAGGTCTGAATCCGGCCCGGATTCACCCTGAGGATCTTGCCGCAGAGGGCAATGGCGTTGTTGTAGAAACCCTGTTCGCCGTAGAGATCCGCGGCGCGCTCGTAGGCCTGCACGGCAGCGCCCGGCTCGTTGGCCTTGAGGTAGAGGTCTCCCACCCGGTTGTAGACCGAGAGATCGGGTACGGGATCATTTCCCGCCTCGAACTCGCGGACCGCCTGGAGGTAGACCTCGATGGCCTTCCGCCACTCCTCTTTCTGCTCGTACTTCCGGGCGGTTTCCTTGAGCTTCTCGAAGTTCATCCAGCTGGGCCGGTGAGAGGGTGAAGACCCATGCAGTACCTCAACTTACAAGATACCGGCAGGCCGGTACCGCTAGCAAGGCAAACCGGGGACGGAATCCAGCGCCCGGCCCACGCTGGCCAGGACAGGCCCTGGCGCTGAGTCCCTCTGGGTCGGCACAATCCCGGGGACTGGTTCACTCTGTCCGGAGACGGTGTGCGCCTGCTGCGTGAAGCTACCGGCTGGCACCAACCGGGAACAGGTGCGCACTGGGGTCCACCCCAAACCACACGAAAATGGGGGAGGGGCATCGCGCCCCTCCCCCGTTACCGTTCACCCCCGGGGTTACTTGCCCCGGCGGAGCAGCTCCGGGTTCCCCGGATCGGTCTGAAATGACCAGTCGAGGATCAGGAAGCTCTGTCCGACGTGCGAGATCCGGACCGCCCCGTAGCGGAAGGACCCATCCCCGCCGTTCATCTCGAAGACGTAGCCCCAGCCCGGCAGTGCCTCGATGCCGCCGGTCCCGTACGTGATGTTCGGCGCGTAGTCGATCCCGGTAAGGTCGGCGACGGGAGAGCTGCCATACACCGCCACCCCCGTCCCGCTCCGGACCGGCGTCAGGAACAATGCCCCGCTCGGGTCCCGCTCCACCGAGAAATCATCCAGGTTCGAAGAGCCGGAGAGGACGAGGCCGAGTTCTCCGGCATCGACCCGCCCACTGCCATTCTGGTCCAGCCAGAAGCGGAAGCCGCTGCCGGCGTCCTGTGACTGGCGGGCATAGACCACCACATTGTGCGCGTCCGGACGCGGCGTGTCAGACCGGATCGGGGACCAGAGACTCTCAAACCCCTCGACACTCTGCGCCGAGACCGCAAAGCAGCGCGGCACGCCGTTGGTGAGTACACCGGAGATGAATTCCGGCGCGACCGTCGTTCCCTCCAGCGCCCATGTAGTGCCGCAGATGCCGGTATCCAGGTTGTAGGAGGCGCTGTACACCCGGTAGATGGAAAAGCCCGCGGGATCCGCCTGGTATGCGTTATCGGTCCAAGTGAGCGCGATGGCCCCATTCAGCGACGTGCTGGTGAGAGTCGTCGGCTGGGCGAGCGCGAGGCGCTCGTCCACCGTCACCACGTTGCTCCCGCTGGTCTCGTTCCCGTCAATATCCTCGGCGGTCACGAAGTACTGCAGGTGCGGCAGGCCCTCGTCGTGGAAGCTGTTGGAGGTGGTGGAGCCGCGCAGGACATAGGAGTCGCCCGTCGAGGCGCGCGAGTAGAGGTGCCAGACGGCCAGATCCAGGTCATTGTCGTAATCCCAGTGCAATAGCACGCCGGTCGGGGCCGTCCCACTGCCCGCCGGATCGACGACGTAACTGAGGTTGGTTGGGGGACTGACGAGGACTGAGCCGCCGACATCGTAGCTGTTGCTGCAGCCGCCGAGCACGGCCACGGCGCCGAGGACCAGGAAGGACTGACGCATCGCAAGCTCCAATTGGGGAATGCCGGGGAGAGACGCACACCTGATGCCACCACGAGCGTCGCGGGCAAGCGCTTACGAGACAATGACTTAGAAAAATCACGCCAATGGTGTGTCTCTCCCCGCGGACGGTATTGGGCTCCAACTGTCCACGCGGGGAACCGGGATTCAGCGCTCGATCGAGGTCTGATTGTAGTCGAACTTGAGGTCCGGCAAATCGGAGAGGTAGACCGAGAAGAAGAAGGCAAAATTGCCGTTCGGATTGCGGACGAAGTTGAACCCGGCGCGCCATTCATGCAGCACCCGTTCGAGCCGGACCACCTGCGACTCGAACTTCTTGTCGGTGATGTTGTACTGCGTGGACCAGGAGACGGTCCAGAAGGGCGTGGGAGAGAAATTCGTACTGAAGCCGAGGCTCTGCTGAGTCGGGGGTGGCTTGAGTTTGGATTCAGGTCGCTGCCGGGAATAGCTGTAGTTGAAGTTCGCGGTGAAACGATGATTGGTCGCGAGCCCAACGGTCTGGTCGGCCCCGAAGCCATCGAATGACGAACGCCGCCCGTTACGGCTCTGACCGGCGACATAGTTGGGCGGCGGCGGCCCCTCGGCGTTGGCCGAATCGCGCTGCTTGCCACCGAGCCCCACAAGGCCAAGCACGGTGCGCACCGTGGATCCGGAAATCGCGAATCCGGTGGTGACGGACTGCAGGAAAGGGGAGAAGTGAGCCGAATCGGTGCCGACCGGGCCCCGCCAGAGATCATGCGTGAGACTCAGACTGAAGCCCGGCAACAGGTCGCTCTGGAACTGGTTGGTGAGTGCGTCGGTCCGCCATCCCGTCAGGCCCGGCTGCTTGGCGCGCTCGAAATCGAACTGTATCGAGCTGGTCTGCACCCCGAGCACGCGAAACTTCCTCGCATTGTCGGCCGACGAGGTATCGGTGGCGGCCTTCCGCGCCTTTCCCTCGAAGTTCTGCGACAGCCCGATGCTGAGCAGCTGGGACGGGTCGCTCCGCCGGCGGACGACCTGGCCTGCTGTCGCGATCGCCTGGGCGTAGTCCCGCGGGATGCTCGCCGCCGGGCTGTAGCTGTAGTTGATGATCGGCGAGATGCTGTGGCGGAAGCGCTGGATTGGCCCAAAGCCGGGAAAGAACCCGAAGAACGTGGGCGACGCCGACACCCCGAGATTGAAGCGCTTGCCCTGTCGTACCCAGCTGCCGCCCGACCCGGGGCTCCGGACGAGAAAGGCGCCCGCCGAGGTTGCGTTCACGATGCCCACGCTCGGTTGCACCTTCCAGCTGCGGCGCAGGAGCGTCGGCAGGTTGATACCGGTATTCCAGTCGAGATCGGACTGGAAGTCCCCGACAGCCACCTGGCTCACCGTGATGGAGTCGGTGGGGTCTGGCGTGGTTGGATCGGGGACCTTGACCGAGCTGGTGATGACGCCGGTCGACGTGAAATCGGAATAGTTGAAGCTGTTCCTCCAGCTGAATCCCCCGAACCGGATCGGGGTATCGAAGCTGATCGTGGTCGTCCGCCGGTCGCGCGAAGCCACGAGGGTATCCAGGCCCCCACCCGGCAGGGCGACGAGCAGGCCGCCGGTGATGGGAAAGTTGCTCTCGATATTGTTGTTCAGCGTTAACGCCGGCGACCAGGTGACATCGCGCGCGATGTCGATCGGCTTCGGGGAGACCGAGAAGGACGGGAGCTGCATCGTCACGCTCTTGTCCGACAGGCTCTGCCGCCGGTTGCCGCCGAGCGTGATCGTGCCCCAGTTGTAGCGCTTGGAGAAGTTGGCCGAGCTGGTGATCTGCTGGGTGGACTGCAGCGGATCGATGGCGTTGCGCCGCTGGATGAAACCACTGCTGGTGTAGTTGACGCTGAGATTCAGCGAGGTGGACAGATCGAAATTCTGCCGGTGGTCCCACCGCAGGTTGGTCGACCGCCCCCCGCCACTCTCCGCCGTCCGGGAGTAGCCGAAGGCCCCGCTGAGGAAGCGATTGAGCACCCGGTACTGGCCCGCGACCCCGTACTGCACATACCGGTTGGCGTACCAGTCGAGCTTGCCCGTCAGGTCAAAGTATTCGTTGGGCGCCCAGTAGTAGCCGACGTTGGTCACCTGCCGGTTGTATCCCGGATTCTGCCGCACGATGTCGTTCAGCCCGAAGCGCGGGATCAGGATCCCGGAGCGCCGACCGGGGCGGGCGTCCTGAAAGATGAACGGCAGCCAGAGGATCGGGACGTCCCGGATGTACAACACCGCGGGCCGGGCCACCATCATGGTTCGGGAGATCCACTTCACCTCCCGGGCGCTGAAGTGGTAATGCGGCTCCGGCAGGTCGCAGCTGGTGATCTCGCCCTCGGAGGCATACAGCCGGGACCCGCTGGAATCCTGGGCCAGATTGCCGCGCAGAAACCAGTCGGTGCTGCCTTGCTTGAAACTGGTCAGGGCATCCGAGACGATGCCGCGCTTGATGCAGGTGTTGTAGCGAATCCCGCCGAAACCGGAGAGCACGGTCTCCTTGTCGAACAACGCCGGGTTCCCGTTGGCGCGAAGGAGACAGCTCGATTCCTGGTAGGCGATCGAGTCCGCCTCCAGTGTCGTCTCGCCCCGCCGGGTGGAGGCCTCGCCGCGGAGCAGCAGGCGTCGCTGCTCGGCGAAGACGATGGCGGAATCGGAGCGGAACCGGGTGCTCTGGTAGCCGGGGCGTGCCAGGAGCTCCGTGAGCACGGAGTCGTCCGGTGCGAACGGATGCCGCGGTGCCGTCGGCAATCCGAGCCGACGGGCGGTAGCGGTGTCGACCGCCTGACCTGGCCGGGGCTTGAGGGAGTCGGTCGCCCCGGTATCCGCCCCGCTCCGCAGCGTGTCGCGTATCGGAATCGGAAGGCTGGTGACCGGCAGCGTGGGCTTTGGTTTTCGGGGTACTCGGGGTCTATCGGTGGAATCCGCCTGCGCGGACAGCGAGGTGCTGCCCAGGAGCAGCGCCACCAGCACGAGCGCCGCAGTCGCCGCCGCGCTCCGCAGCTTGGCACGGTGGATGAGCCACGAGCCAGCGTAACCGATTTCGTAGAGCAGCAGAATCGGCACCGTCATCAGGATCATGGACAGCACATCGGTCCCAGGCGAGAGCACCGCGCCGGCGACGCACGACAGCACGATCGCGAACCGGCGGAAGCGCTGCAGCGCCACCGGCGTGATCACGCCCAGCGCGGTCAGCAGCATGATGACCAGCGGGATCTCAAAGCAGAGCCCCATGGCCAGCACGAGCTGAAGGACGAAGCCGAAATATTTCTCGTAGGTGATGAGAATCGCGAGCCCGTCGGACTGGAAGCTGAAGAGGATCGGGAGACTCCGCGGCAGGAGAACGAGGTAGCCGAACGCCGCCCCGCTGAGGAACAGCCCGGTGCCGGCGATCAGCGCCGGGATGATGACCCGGCGCTCGCGCGCATAGAGCGCGGGCGCCATGAAGGCCCAGATCTGATAGATGATGAGCGGGGAGGTCAGAACGATGCCGACGACGAGCGCGAGCTTGAGGACGATCATCACCGGCTCGGTGGGGCTCGTCACGGTGAGCTTGCCGCCGGTGACCTTCAGGTAGGGCGCGATCGGAGCGGCTAACAGGCTGACCAGCTGGAAATGCTGGACCACCCAGTAGCCGATCAGACACCCGATGATGAGGGCGGTGACGACGCGTACGAGGCGGGCGCGGAGCTCCTCGAGGTGGTCGAGGAAGGGCATCTCCGCGCCGGGGCCGGTCATGATCCCACCCGACGCCGGCCTACCGGCCGAGCGTCTTCAGGCGATCGCGGGCGAGGGCCGCTTCGTCGGACCGGATGTAGTCGCGGACCACGCGCTGATAGAAAGCACGCGCGCCTTCGAGATCCTTCCGCCGTTCCGCCAGCAGACCCAGCTTGTAGAGTGCGCTTGCCGCGCGCGGCGATGGGGGAAATCCCTCGACCACCCGGCGGTAATACATTGTCGCGGAATCAGGCGACTCGGCGGCGAAGGTCTCGGCGACAAAGTAGGTCGCGTCCGGCACCCGCGCGTGGTTCGGGTAGAGCCGAAGCAGCTCCCGGAATCCCCTCCGGGCCGTGCCGGGACTGCCCCGGCGGAGCTGCTGCAGGGATGAGGCGTAAATCTGTTCCGCGGCGGGCGTATTCCCGGCCGGGATCGGTGAAACGGCGGCGGTGGTATCCCCGGCCGCCGACGACGTGCTGAGTTGCTCGCTGCGCGCCTCCACCTGGGTCTGCAGCTCGGTCAGCCGCTGCTGGCTCTGGCCGGTGAGCGCCTGGACCTGCACCAGCTGCTGCTGGATGCTGACCAGGTCGTTGGCGACGTCGCCCCGCATGCCCTGCACCTGATGCCCGACAACGCTGAGGCCGCGCCCGATCGCATCCAGTGAATCCATGATGCGCTGCTGATCCTTGACCACCTGGCCCAACTGCTCGGCGCGCGCGGAGTCGCTGCGGCGCTGCTCGCCCCGGCTGAGGAGCAGCTGCTCCTCCACCCGGCGCAAGTCGCCCTTGGAGGCACAGCCTCCAAGGGCGAGCAGGCACAGCCACGCCGCGGGCGATCGGAAACCGCGCATCAGGGGAGGCGCAGGTTCGAGCCGCCCGTCGTCACCTCGAACTCGGCCCGGCGGTTCTGGAACCAGCTGTCCTCGTCATGCCCCATCGAGACCGGCCGCTCCTCGCCGTACGACACCACCTCGAGCCGGGTTGCCGCGATCCCCTTGTTGCCCAGGTAGCTCTTCACCGACCCCGCGCGACGGTTGCCGAGCGCAAGGTTGTACTCGTCGGCGCCGCGCTCGTCGGCGTGCCCGCTGATGATCAGCCGGAGGCCGGAATTGGCGCTCAGCAGCGCCGCCTTGCGGTCCAGCATCGCGCGATCCTCGGTCCGGATGTCGGACTCGTCGAGGTCGAAATGCACCACCGTCCCAACCTCGGCGAGCACGGCGGCGGTCACACGGGCCGCGGCCGCCGCGGCCCCAACGTCGGTGGTGGGAGCGGTGGGAGCCGGTGCGGGCGCCGGCGTTGGCAGAGGCGCCGGAGCAGTCGGCGCCGGGGCCGTCGGCTGGGGTGCCGGCTGCTCGGGGGCCTGCTTGCTGCCGCAGGCCGCGCTGAGCGCGGCGGCAAGGGAGAGCAGGACCCAGCGGGATGGAGAACGCATCGGACCTCCTGGAGATGTCAGTTGGTACCAGAGGCGGGCGCCGCCAGACGACGGGACCACGCCGGGAGTCGAACCTGACCGACAAAGGTGAGCTGCCGGATCCGACCCGTGAGCACATCAATGACCCAGAGCTGCTTGCGGCCGCTGCGGTCCGAGACGAAGGCGATGTGCCGCCCGTCGGGGGCCCAGGTTGGATCCTCATTCCGCCCGGCGGAACTCAGCTGCCGGATACGCCGGGTGGCCACATCGAGAATGAAGATCTGTGGCACGCGATTCACATCGCGGTGGAACGCCACTCCGGCACCGTCGGGCGACCACTCCGGCGCGCTCGAGTTACCGGTAGCGCCGTAGTCGAAAGCGGCCAGCAGTTCCTGATCGGTCCCATCGGCCGCCATCATGTAGATCTGGGGCTGGCCGGCTCGGGACGATACAAACGTCAGCCGCCGTCCGTCGGGCGAGTACGTTGGCGAAAGATTATCGGAGTATCGGCCCGCGGTCAACCGCTGCACGCAGCAGTTCTGCACGATATCCGCCAGGTAGATGTCGGTGCCCTCCTCGCTGGAACGCGCGAAGGCCAGGGTCCGCCCGTCGGGCGAAAAGGCCGGCGTGATATTCAGCGCAGTCGTGGTCCCGGGGACTGTGGTACGCTGACCGGAGCCGAGCGCCTGCACCACGATGCTGCCGACCCCTGCCCCAAACCGGGTGTAGGCGATCCGTCCGCCATCCGGACTCCAGGCGGGTGACAGGATGTCCTCTCCGGGCGCCGAAAGCTGGGTCACACCGGCGCCGTCGCTGTCGACCCGATAGAGTTTCCGGTCGACGAGGAAGAGCAGTTGCGAGGCCGCCGCGCCGGGCGTCCCGGTGATCCAGCGCACCACCTCATCGGCGGCCCGATGCACCGCCATGCGAAAGCCGGCGTCGAACGCGGCGGGCAGCGCGAAACGCTGATCGTGTCGCATCGCGCCCGCGGTGATATCGTGGAGCCGCACCACGGTACCCACCCCGTCCGGCGCCAGTTCCACAGCGTACTCCGCCCCAAGCGTCCGGAACAGACTGTAGTTGACCGTCCAGCCGCCGGCATTCGCCGCCGCCGCGCTGCTGTCCTGCGGGCCGAGGGCGATCACATCGAACCGATCGCTGTACTCGAGATCGCGGGTGAGAATTGCACGCGCCGAATCGAGGCCGCGCCCCGGCAGGACCACCACGGTAGGACGCACACCGGGTCGGTAGTCGATGCCGACCCGCACACCATCCAGCGGGCGCAGTGAATCCTGCGCGGCAACCTTGGTGAGCGGGAGCGCGAGCACGAAGAACACCGATACGATGCAACGGAACGACGAGTGACTCATTGGGTGCGCGGCATAAAGTAGAAGGAGACCGGCAGGACGTCATCCTCCCAGCCGTCTGGCAGCGCGCCAAAGGCGCGCAACCTCCCGGCCGCCTCGACGGCGCCCTGGGCGGAGAGGTCGAACGAGAAATTTCCCGACCGGCGGACCAGGCGGATGTCCTGTACGCTGCCGTCGCGCTGAATGAGAAAGCTCACCTCGGCTCGCAGCGCCGTGTTCCCGCCGGGCCGCTCCCACCGGCGGTAAACCTCCTGCACGATCGTCCGGAGATACTCCGGATAGGGAAATGCCAGGCCGGGAAGGCTCACCGACACCGCATCGGTCCCAGTGCTCGGCGCCTCGCCAGGCAGCGGCGTGGTGCGCGGACTCGAGCGCGGAGTCGGCTCGGTCTTGGCCGGTGGCTTGGGCGCAGGCGCTGGTGGCTTGGGTGCCGGGGCAGTTGGCTTGGGCGCGGGCTTGTTCGGAGCCGGCTCCTCGGCGGGGGGACGGGGCGCCGCCTCTGGCGCGGGCTTCACCGAGGGCACCGGGGCGGGCGCCGCCACCAGTTCCACCGCGTAGACCTGCGGCCCGGTCTCCGCCGGGCGCACCAGAGCCCACAGGAGCAGGACCGCCGCCGCGTGAACCACCAGCGTGCCGGTGAGTCCCGCCGCGATTGACGCCGTCTCCCGCCGCTGCGCTGCGCGGGAGGTCACGGCCGGTCTTCCTCCTCCGCCACGAGACCTACATCGCTGACTCCTGACGTCCGGATCACCGCCAGGACCCGCACCACTTCGCCGTAGGGCACCCGCTTGTCCGCCCGGAGGTACACGCCGGAGGGTTTGCGCCGCTTGACCAGGGCCCCGAACGTTGCGCGGAACTCGGCTTCCGCCACGCGGGTCTCGTCGATGAAGATCCTTCCCTCCGCGTCAACGCTGACCACCACGCCGTCCTTGGCCGTGATGGGGCGCGCCTCCGCCTTGGGCAACTGCACGTCGACGCCACCCTGCATGATCGGCGCGACCATCATGAAGATGATGAGCAGCACGAAGGCGATGTCGACGAGTGAGGTGACGTTGATCTCCGCGTTGAGCGGCAACTCCCCGTGGCCCCGCAGGCCGCCGCCCCCGCCCAGTCGGCCGATCATGCTAGATCAGGCCCTCACGTGCCATGCTGCCGATCAGCTCGTTGGCAAAGCCCTCGAGCTCGCCGGCAAAGAGTCCGAGCCGATTCACAAATACGTTATAGGCGATCACCGCGGGGATGGCGGTCGCGAGGCCCGCGACCGTCGTGATCAGCGCCTCGGCCACGCCCGGAGCGACCGCGCTGATGTTGCCCGATCCCCCCGCGGCGATCCCGAGAAAGGCATCCATGACACCGAGCACGGTACCGAGCAGTCCCAGCAGGGGGCCCACCGAGCCGATCGTGGCGAGCCAGGAGACAAACCCCGCCATGAGGTCCCGCTCCGCGGCGACTTCCTTTCCCAGCACCATCTTGAAGGCTTCGAGCTGGGTGATGGACAGCGACCCGGTCTGGCCATCCGGCCGCGTGACCTGCGGCTTCAGCTGGTTGATGAAGTTGAGGCCTTCGCGAAACAGCCGGACGTAGGGCGAGGGCGGCAGCTTCATGACGGCGTGATAGGCATCGTTCAGCCGGGTCGTCCGTTCCAGCTCACCGAAGAATCGGTTCGCCTGGCGGCGCACCCGGTGGAACTGCCACCACTTGAGGCCGATGATGAACCAGCAGGTCACCGAAAACGCGATGGTGATCGCGAGGACCACCTTGGTCTCACCGCTGGAGTGAACAACCAGACCCCAGGATGTGGTGGGAGTCGCGGCACTGGCCTGCAGCATCAGGAGCATGGCGGGGTGAGGGAGTCAGAGGGTGACGGGGCCCGCCCCGGGGCGGATCCGGTCATTGGGGGCGAAGGGTTCGGGACGGCTCCGTGGAACCTCACGGAATGGAAGGCACCGATCGGGGCGGACCCACGTCCGCGAGTGCCGGCTCCGCGCAGGAGCCGGCTCCCGGGACGGGGGTGAATCACGAAGGGAGCTTGGCGACCTGGCGCGCTTCCGTCCCCGCGGAGACGTCGGGCTGGGTCACCCGGACCACGCGGGCGGTGCTGGTGCGCTCGCTGACGTGAACCACCTGCACGGTGGCCATCGGCTCGTCAATGATCGCCGCGGCCTCGGGACGGTTCCTCGGCCGCTGGCGGAGCTCGAAAATATCACCCAGGGCGACACCATCGGTGCGCCCGCGGTTCAGGAAGAGTACGTCCTGCGGGCCGGTGAGCGGCTGCTGGTCGCGCTGCGCGATCACCTTGCCCCTCACGCCATCGGAGATCGGCACTGCCCGCACATTGCCGGGATCAACGAATCGCTCTGCCGGCAGCACCTGTTGGCCGTTGCGGATCGGCCCGTAGATGGACAACACCTCCGCCAGCACTTCGGCGCGGCTGTTGTCGACGACGCGCAGCAGTCCGGTGGGGATATACACGTCGCCATACTCGTCGATCGCGCGGTCGCGACGCACGGTGAGGAGGGTGTCACCCACCTGATACTGCGCCCCTGCGGGGGGCGTGATCGCGACCTGGGTGTGAGGCATCGCGGGCGTCGAAGCGGAGACCGCTTCGATCTGGAGCGGGGTCGTGCGGCCGAGCACCTGGCCCAGGGGGAGCACCTGACCCTCGGAAAGGAACCCGGAGCTGAAGAACTCGCTGCGGCGGATCGGCCGGTAGGCCCGGGCGAGCGAAGTCTCCAGCGATGGCTCCGTGCTCGCGACGCGCTTGCCCCGACCGACCAGTGGGGTGAGATCGACGTCGTCGCGTGAGGGTTCCGGCTCGTCGGCCGCGACAATGTCGCCGACCTGCGGTTCGGCGAGACCGGCCTCCGCCGGCTGATCGTCGGCCGCTGCTGCATCGGCCATCGCCGGTTCCGCAGCAGCCGCCTGTTCGGCGGTGGCCTGACCATTCTCCGCCTCGACCGGCGGGGGCGTGTCGGCGCCGGGAACTGCCGGGACATCCGCGCCGGCAGCCAGGAGCAGCACCTCGCCAGGATAGATCCAGTGGGGATCTTCCACGACATTGGTGTTGAGCCGGTAGATCTCGGGCCAGAGGAAGGGATCGCCGAGATACTGCCGGGAGAGATCCCACAGGGTATCGCCGGGGCGAACGGTGTGGGACTCGGGTCGGGCGGTCTGGGCCGGCAAGCCGATGGGAATAAGAATCGCGGCCAGAAGGACGGCCATGCGGTTCCGGGCGGGTCGGTTCATTGCGGTACCCTCGTCTGGGAGCATGAGTTAAATCAATATATGACAGTGTTCTCCAGCGCGCCACTCAGAGAGTACATGAGACTTGGCTCGCTAAGTACAAGCCCCCGATTGTCTTGGGGCAGGTGATCGTGGTCACACACGATCTTCCGCCCCGGGGACGGTTCCAGCCTACCGAGCGCCGGAGTCCAAGCTGAATCGGATCGACTGCCGCACCCAGGCGGAGACGGGTGTGCCCCCCCGCTCGGGCGGAGCGAAACCGGCTCCGCTGGAGCGCAATCCGTGCCGGCTCCACAAATGCCGGATGGTCGGCACTCACAATGCGAAGCGTCGACTGCGCCCCATGCGAGGCGCCGATGGCTTGCCGGGACGCAACCAGGGGGATGTAGACGATTGGCCGGACGCGGGGAGCGGCGTGTGATGGCGCGAGCGCCGAAGCCCGGGTGAGGGCGATGGCACCAATCAGCGCGCTGGCATGCAGGGTGAGTGATATCGCGGCGTGAGGAGTCGGAACGGCACGGCGGCGACCGGATTCCAGCAGGGTCTCGAACATCGGGATCTCCCGGAGAGGGTGATCACACGATGGCGAAGCCAGATGACCCGAGCCGGTAGATCGGGTGACAGTATGATGACGGCGGGGTGGGCGGTCGCCGCCGGCTCCATGCGGAGAACCGGCGGCGAGGAGACACCACTCAGAACGGCAGGTCGTCGTCCTCGGCGTCGAGCGCCTCGGGGAAATCATCGAACGATTCTTTCCCGGCCTTGCCCTCCTTCTTGGCGGGCGCGGCACCGGCAGCAGCCTTGGCCGGCGCGTACCCCGCCCCCTCGCCACCGCCCTGTCCCTTCCCGCCAAGCAGGATGATCTCGGTGGCAACGATCTCGGTGGTGTAGCGGGTCTGCCCGTCCTTGTCCTGCCACGAGCGGTAATCGATCCGTCCCTCGACGTAGATCTTGTCGCCCTTCTTGCAATACTTCTCGACGACGTCGGCAAGCCCCGTCGCGCCGCCCTTGTTGTTCCAGGCGACGATGCGATGCCACTCGGTCTTCTCCTGCTTGTCACCCGCCGGCCCGGTCCACTGCCGGCCCGTGGCCACGCTGAAGTTGGCGACGCGACCACCATTGGCGATGCTCTTCACTTCGGGATCCTGGCCCAGATTGCCGATCAGGATCACCTTATTGAGGCTGCGACTCATGACACCCTCCACGACAGGTAGCGGAAAGACTCAGACGACAGGTGGACACCGGACGCCAGCATAGCGCGAGGGCGCGCCAGCGGATTAACCCAAAGTTACCGCGGCAGGGGCAGAATGCTGCGAGGTGGCGAGATCGAGGCGGAGGACGATGGCATCCTCCACGGGCTGGCGATAGTAAGCCCTCCGCCGCCCCAGCTCAAGGAACCCCTGGCGCAGGTACATCGCCCGGGCAGCCGCATTGGTTTCCCGGACCTCGAGAAAGACCTCCCGTGCCCCGCGTCCGGTCAGCACCTCCAGCGCCGCTTCCAGCAGGCGGCTGCCCACTCTGTGCCTCCGGGATTCCGGGGCGACCGCGACATTCAGGATCTCGCCCTCTCCCGCGATGGCCCGGCCGACGAGATAGCCCACGATGGTCCTGCCCTGCTCCGCCACGAGGCCGAATCCGAACGGTCCCGCGAGCAGCTCGCCAAACCCCAGTGCGCTCCATGGATCGCTGAAACAGCGGCGCTCGAGTGGCACCAGGCGTTCGGCGTCAGCCAGGCCGGCCGGGCGGATGTTCAAGGGCTCGTCCATGGGTCTGCTCCCATTGTACCTGCGCCTCCGCCGGCCGGCCGTAGACCGGCTCCCAGCCGGCGGGATTGGCCACGGCGCGCGCGCCACCAGCCACACCGACCAGCGACAGGAGCGCACTGGCCCGGGGCCAGGACGCCGCGCCGCCCAGCACCGAGGCCGCCGGTCCGACGATCTGGACCGGGGATGGCACCCGCTCCCTGACCATTGCCACCGGCACGACGGTCGGCCGCAGGATGGTCTCGACGACACCGGGCCGGAAGCGGTAGGCCGCGGCATACAGATCGCCGCGCAACGCGTCGCTCACGGCGAGAATGGTCCCCGGGTCGTTGTCCCACGCCTGGCGGGCGATGGCGAGAAGGGACGGTGCGCTCCACAGCCGCACCGGGCAACCCCGCACCAGAGCCTTGGCGACCGCGGCACCCACCCGGAGACCAGTGAAGCTCCCCGGTCCATCCGCGAGGATGATCCCTTCGAGGGCGGCGAGCGTCGTGCCGGCGGAGGCCAGCAGCAGCTGCACCGTCGGCAGTAGCGCGACGGCGTGGCGGCGAGCGCCGATGATCCTCTCCTCGGCGGCGCACCCTCCCGGTCCTCCCACCGCCACCGAGGCCTGGTCCGTCGCCGTATCCAGCGCGAGCCACATCAGGCAATCTCCTCCAGCCCGCGCCGGGCGCCGTCCGGCAGATGGTGGAAACGGAACCGCCGAGTTGGTGCCGGCAGCCAGGCACCGGCCCGCTCCGGCCATTCCACCAGCAGCACGTCGCCCTCCGCGAGCAGCCCCTCCCAGTCGAGGTCGGCGGCTTCCTCCGCCTGACGCAACCGGTAGCAGTCGAGGTGAAAGACCGGCCCCCGGCGACCGTCGTAGCGATGCACCAGCCCGTAGGTCGGGCTGGTCGCCTGCTCCCTGACCCCGAGACCGCGCACCACCGCCTGGGCGAAGGTCGTCTTGCCAGCGCCGAGGTCTCCCTCGAGTGCGATCACCGAGCCGTGCGGCAACTCCCGGCCGAGCGACTCGCCCACCGCCCGCAGTTCGGCCTCATCCAGCCGCCGCATCAGGCGCGCTTGCGGAAGCGCCCGCGCCGTCCAGCCGCCTGGCGACTGTGCCCGGCCTCCTCCCGCGCCACATCCGGCGCATCCAGCGCGCGCAGCTCGTTGACCTGATCGCGCAGCATCGCGGCAACTTCAAACTCGAGATTCGCCGCGGCTTCGCGCATCTGGCGTTCGAGCGCGGCGATGGTCTGGGCCCGCTTGGCCGGATCGCGGAAGTCGAGCTCGACCAGGCGCTCCCCCTTCTTCTCCGCCTTCTCGGTGCGGGCATCCGCGACGCGGGTGGTGAGCCGCACCTCCTCCAGCGACTTGATGATCGAGCGCGGGGTGATGCCATGCGCCGTGTTCCACGCCAGCTGGATATCGCGGCGCCGGTCCATCTCCCTGAGCGCGCGCTCCATGCTGCCCGTGATGCGATCGGCGTAGAGAATCGCCTTGCCGTTCACATGCCGCGCGGCGCGGCCGACCGTCTGGATCAGCGAGCGATCCGACCGCAGAAACCCTTCGTGGTCGGCGTCCAGAATGGCCACCAGAGACACCTCCGGCAGGTCGAGGCCCTCCCGCAGCAGGTTGATACCGACCAGCACATCGAACTCGCCCAGCCGGAGCCCGCGGAGGATTTCCATTCGCTCGATCGTATCGATGTCCGAGTGAAGGTAGCGAACCCGCACGCCGGTCTGCTGCAGATAGTCGGTCAGGTCTTCCGCCATCCGCTTGGTGAGCGTCGTGACCAGCACCCGCTCATGCTTCACCGCCCGCTCGCGGATCTCGCCGAGCAGATCGTCCACCTGGCCCTTTACCGGCCGGATCTGCACCTCCGGGTCGACCAGGCCGGTGGGGCGGATGATCTGTTCGACGACCCGGCCGGCCGACAGTCCAAGCTCGTATTCCCCCGGCGTCGCGGAAACCGCGAGCATCTGAGGCGCAAGGCTCACGAATTCGTCAAAGTGGAGCGGCCGGTTGTCCAGCGCCGACGGAAGGCGGAAGCCGTACTCGACGAGCGTCGTCTTGCGGGCGCGGTCGCCGTTGAACATGCCGCCGATCTGCGGCAGCGTCACATGCGACTCGTCGGCGACCACCAGAAAGTCGGGCGGGAAGTAGTCCAGCAGGCAGGCGGGCCGCTCGCCGGGCTGACGGCCGCTCAGCGGCCGGCTGTAGTTCTCGATCCCGGCGCAGGTCCCGACCTCCAGCATCATCTCGATGTCGTACGTCGTCCGGGACTCGAGCCGCTGCGCCTCCAGCAGCTTCCCCGCCCCCCGCAGTTCGGTCAGACGCCCGGCCAGCTCGGCGCGAATCAGCCCGACCCCGCGCTCCACCGAGGCCCGCTGGATCACGAAGTGCTTGGCGGGGTAGATGGCGCAGCGGTCCAGCGTGGCAATGGCGTTGCCGGTGAGCGGATCGATCTTGGTGATCCGCTCGATCGTGTCGCCCCAGAACTCCACCCGCAGCGCCTGCTCCGCGTAGGCCGGGAAGATCTCGACGGTGTCGCCCCGGACCCGAAAGGTGCCCTGATCAAAGGCGACGTCGTTGCGGCCGTATTGGATCCGCACCAGCTCGGCGAGCAGCGCATCCCGCCCGGGCGACTCGCCCCGCACCGCGGTGACCAGCAGCCGGCGATACTCCACCGGGTCGCCGAGGCCGTAGATCGCGCTGACGGTCGCCACGATCACGACGTCGTCCCGCTCCATCAGGCTGGAAGTAGCCCGCAGCCGGAGGCTCTCGATGTCGGCGTTGATCGAGGCGTCCTTCTCGATGTACACGTCGGTGGAGGGGACGTACGCCTCAGGCTGGTAGTAATCGTAGTACGAGACGAAGTACTCGACGGCGTTATGCGGCAGGAACTGGCGCAACTCGCCGTACAACTGGGCGGCCAGCGTCTTGTTGTGGGAGAGGACCAGGGTCGGCTTGCCGTAATTGGCGATGGCATGGGCCAGGGTCATCGTCTTGCCGGACCCGGTGACCCCGAGCAGCGTCTGGTACTTGTCGCCGCGCTTCAGCCCGGCGGTGAGCTGGGCGATGGCCCGGGGCTGATCGCCGGCGGGCTCGAAGGGCGCAACGACCTGAAAAGCGGGACTCGACATGGCCGCAATATAACACCGGTGCCGGGAAATATTCGGGGAGTCCCGCTACGCCTTCCCCGCCCCGAGCGCGATGATCCGCTTCCACACCTCCGGTTGCACCGGCATGACCGAGAGCCGCGACATGCGAATCAGGGGAAACTCCTTGAACTCGGGCTCCGCCTTCAGCGCGGCGAGGGAAACCGGTGTAGGCAGCCATGCCTCGGCGGCGATATCCACTACGACGACGCGGGGATCCTCCTGACTGGGGTCCTGATAGGCTGCCTTCGTCACCTTGCCCGTTCCCACCACGGCCTTGTCGGCGCCGGAGTGATAGATCAGCAGCCGGTCGCCCGCTTTCATGGCGCGCAGGTGCTGCAGCGCGAGGTTGTTGCGGACCCCGTCCCATGTGGTGCGCTGCTCCTGGAGGAGCCGGTCAAAGCTGTAGGTCTTCGGCTCGGTTTTGAGGAGCCAGTGGTTGGGCATGGGGACGTAGGATACCCGATCCCGAGGCACCGTCAATCCGGCAACCCGACCTGGTTACATGGTAAGCGACCGTTTGCCACTGCCGTGAACTCCCCGCCACCCAGCAAGAGGCGGGCGCTCACCGCCCGCGCCATCGCCTCCTCCAACGTGTCGATGGCGGGAATTACGCCCAGAAAGGCCCCGACCCACGCCCCTCGGTCGTCATCAACCTGCGTCAGGTGCAGCACCACACGCAGGCTCTCGCCCTGGGCGTACACCGAGCCCGACAGCGCCCATGCCGCTCCCAGCTCGCTGCCCAGCTGTTCCGGGGTCCGGAGGGACTCCGCTGGCACCTGGTCCACCGACGGAAACGCCACCCGTATCCCCCGCTGTTCCAGCCGGCAGGTCACGGCCAGGCGGAGACTGTCGGTCAGGCTCACGCCGCCAAGGGGACCGGCCACGGCTTCGAGCGGCAGGAACGCGACGTCAGGCCGGGCGGCCTCGGCGGCGCAGCCGAAACATCCGATGAGCGCGCTGACCGCTGACAGGAGAGTGCGCACTGTCGGGCCTCTAGAATTCCACCACCAGGCCGAGGCGGGCGGTCATGGGCGGCTGAAAGCTGAGCGGCTCGCCGTAGTCAGGATTCGGGTTGGTCTGGTTGCCAAGCGCGTCAACGTCGCGGAACTTCACCTGGTCGTAGGCCAGTGCACGCCGCGGACTGCCCACATGGTACAGGTCGAGCAGAACGGACGGCCGCCACTCAGTCTTCAGGACCTCGCTCGCCGACCAGGAGAAGCGAAAACCCAAGTCCCAGGTTGCCGGCGTCCGCCCAGCTGTGCCTCTGGGCTGGAGGAAGGCGTGGTAGAATCCCTCGCGATTGGGGATGGCGCCGAGCACATTCAGCGGGGTCCCACTCTGCCAGACGAGCGAACTTCCGGCAGAGAGGCCCGCGGGGAAGCGATAGGCCCCATTCAACTTGAAGACATGCGGCCGATCGTTGCCCAGGCGGCCCGTGCCGTTCACCAGGATCTCGGGGATGTCGTATGCCCCGTTCACGTTCGGGAAGACGTAGCCCTCATCCGAGTTGTAGAGGCCGGAGTGATTGCCATAGGTCTGCGACCAGACATAGGAAGCGAGCACCCAGAGGCGATCGGTGAGAGGCCCCTCGAGGCCAAATTCCAGGGCGGTGTACTCCCGCCGCATTTTCGGGTAGTTCCCCAGCGAGCCCCGACCCGGGTTGCCAACGACGAATGAGGTGTCGGTCCCCGAGACTGACTCGCCGTCCTCGATTCCCCAGCGCACCCGACGGTGCACGGCGCGGAGCCGCGCGGTGACCCGCCGGAAGAGTCCGCGCTCGTACCCGACCGACCACTCGTCGAAGGACTGTCCCTCGAGGCCGGGATCCGGGACGCGGGTGAAGCCGGGAGGTTGCGGGTCGCATCCGGTGGAATCGACCCGAGGATCCTGCGGGCAGGACCGGAAGGCGAAGGCCGAGCCGTACGCGTAATACAGGGAGCCGAGGCTCTGGTGCAGGTCTTGGTAGAAGCGACCGTAGGACGCGAAGAGGCGCTGTCGGCCCTCGGCATCCGGTCGCATAACCACCCCGATCCGCGGCTGCCACTGGTCCTTGATCGCGAGGCTCAGATGGCCATCGCTGCCGAAGAGGTACTGTCCGTCCCACCTCAGGCCGGCATTGAGGGTGAGATGCCGTCCCACGGTCCAGGCATCCTGCAGAAAGGCCGATGGCAGTCGGCTCTTGATGCTCCCGAATTGGTCGAAGAGCAGAAGGGTGTAACCGGTTGGCCGCTCCTGGAAGACCTGCCGTGTGACCCAGGACTGGGTCAGGCGATGTTCCGCGAGCTCGAGACCAGCCTTGAGCTGGTGGGCCCCGGCGGCGTAGGAGGCCGATAGCCCCGCGGTGAGCCGCTGGTTGATGACGTCCTTGTCATCGGAGTACCCACCGGAAAGCACGTTGCTACTATCGAGATACCAGTCCTCGGACGCACCACGCGCCGTGGCGGCCGCGAGCTGATCGGCCTGTCGCACCCAGGAGGCGGTTCCCTTGAGGAGCAGGCGCGGGTTTACCGTGTGGGTCCCGATGACCGACACCGCCACGCCTCCGGTCTGCCCTCGGCCAAGGAGGGGATCGGGATTCAGCAGTCCACCGTTGTGGCTCCCAACCGGAGTTTCCGAGGTGGGGTCTCCGATCACCGAGGTCAGAATCGTGGTGCGGGGACCCGGCTGCCATGTCAGCTTGGCCGCGAAGGAGTTCCGGGTCCGCTCCGCGTCGTAGTTCCCGAAGCCGGGCACCAGATTCTCTTCCCGCTCCACCGAGTGGTTGTACGCGCCGAAGAACCAGAGCCGCTCCCGGACGAGCGGTCCCCCGACGCTGGCCCCGCCGTCATAGCGGGAGAAGTCGCCGGTGGCGGTATTGCCCGGTACCGCGCTCGGCTCCGCTGTGAGCCGGTTGGTCACGCTGTAGCCAAACACCTGTACCCGGAGCCGATCCCCCCCCGAGCGGGTCACCACGTTGATGTTGCCGCCCAGGGCGCCGCGATACTCGGCCTCGTAGCCGCCGGTCCGGACCTGAACCTCCTGCACGAAGTCCGGCGGCAGGATGGTGCTGGCGATCCCGGAGTTCATGTCGGTGACGTTGGCACCGTCAATGAAGTACTGGTTCTCGAGGCCGGTCGCCCCCTCGATGTTCAGGCCCTCCTGCTCCAGGTTGACGCCGGGCAGGAGCGCGGGGAGGGTGCGGTAGCTCCGCTCGATCGGGAGCTCGTCGAACTGGTCTGCCACCAGGTTGCCGCCGCCGGCTGCGGAAGCCGGGTCGAATAGCGGCCGCTCTGCGGTGACCTGGAGTTCCTCGAGAACCGCCGTGAGCACCTCGAGCGCCACGGTCGGCACCGTCGCCGTGCGCCCGAGCCGGATGCCGATCCCGGAGAGGACGACAGGGCGGTAACCGATGAGCCGCAGGCGTACCTGGTAGGTGCCCACGGGGAGGGCTTCCACCCGGTACTGCCCACGATTGTCGGCCCGGGTGAGGCGCATGCCGGGGAGCCCCGTCCCCTCCACAATGACCTCAACCGCCGGGAGCGGCAGGCTGTCGGGGCCGGTGACCCGCCCCTCCAGGTGACCGGTGACGTCCTGGGCCGCAGTCACGCGCGGAAGCGTGGTGAACAGAGCGATGGCGAGAAGCAGGCGTCTGGATGTGGTCACGAGGGACTCCTTGCAGCGGTGAAACCCATGGTCATGATGAGCGGGTGGTCTTGTGCCGGTATCATACGAGCTCCACGTTATCCACTCAGGCTTCGCAACGTTATCTGGACGCAATCCCCTCCGTCGACTCTCATGCTCGAGTTCCGCAGCTTCGGTGTACCCGCCCTCCTCGACCCGGAGGGGCACCGGATCGCCCCGCTCATGAACCAGCCCAAGCGGCTGGCCCTGCTGGCGCTGGTCGCCATCGGGCACCCCGATGGCTGCCGGCGGGACCTGCTCATCTCTCTGTTCTGGCCGGAGTCGGCCACGAGCCCCGCGCGCAACGCGCTCCGTCAGGCCTTGACCATGCTCAGGCGCCACCTCGGCGCCGACACGATGCCGAATCCCCGGGACGAGGTCATCAGGGTGGATCCCGCCCGGCTCAGGGTGGATGCGCTCGGGTTCGAACGGGCGCTGAAGGAGGATGACCCGGCCGGAGCGCTGGCGCTCTATCGGGGGGAGTTTCTCGCCGGTCTGCATCTCTCCGGGCTGGTCGAGGTGGAGCGCTGGATCGAGGAACGCCGGGCCGCGTATCGCCGCCGCGCGGTCCGGTGTGCGCTGCGGCTGGCAGAGGCAAGCCGGGATGGCGACAGCGCGGTGGCGTTGTCCTGGGTCCACCGCGCAGTCGAACTCGCCCCCCTCGACGAGCCAGCCTGGCGGACGTTGATCGCGATGCAGGTCCAGCGGGGCGACCCCGGGGCCGCCCTGGCGAGTTACGAGCGACTGGTGAAGCTGCTTGCCACGGAGTTCGACACCGCGCCCGCTCCGGAGACCCAGGCGCTGGTCGCGTCGCTCAGGGGGTCGGGCGCTCCCTGAACGGCTGGGAGGCCCACTCCGGGAGCCCGGCGGCGCGAAAGATCTCCCGAACCCGCGGCAGGGTGCGAAACCGGTCGGACAGCCACGGCTCCACCGCTGCGAACATCATGCTGGGCCAGCGCTCCGCCAGGACTCGCTCCAGCCAGCGGATCGCCTCCACATCATCGCCGAGTGTGGCGTATGTCAGCGCCACCATGTACGGATCGAGCGGCCGCTCCTCCCGCCGGGCCCAGACGAAGGTGGAATCGAGGAGGCGCCGAGCCTCACGCGGGCGCCCAGCAAGGGCGTAAACCCCGGCGGCGGTCGAGAGGGCGAAACCATCGTTAGGCCCCGTGGTGTCGGCGAGCACGCGTTCGGTGAGCGCGATGGCCTTGGCCGCCGAATCAAGCATCACGTAGTCCCAAGAAATCTGCTGCAAGAACCACTTGTCGGTCCGCCCCTTCCAAAGCGCCAGTGCCTCCGGATATCGCCGGGCATTGAAGTGGACCCAGTGGACCTGCAGCCGTGCTTCGTCACTCTGCGGGTCGTTCCGCTCCACCCGCTCGATTTCCGCGATGGCCTCGTCGAATCGGCCGGTGAGGGTGAGGTACGTGGAATGCCCTGTAGATGCGCCCACGAGGCTCGGGTTGAGCTCGTTGGCTTTCGTGAACGCCCGCTCCGCCGCGACGCGGTCCCAGTTGATCCAGAACTCTGCTTCCGCCAGCGCCGTCCAGTTGGCCGCATCCAGGGAATCCAGTTCCACCGCTTTGCGGGCCGCCTGGACCACCTGCGGCCCATATTCAACAGGACGCAGGTAGCCGAGCAGGAGCTGGACCGTCATCACTTTGGAAAGGAGCGCGTAGGCCGGCGCGTACAATGGGTCAATCAGCCGTGCTTCCGACAGATACCGGTGCGCCTGCTCCTGACCTGCCTTCTCCCATCTATCGCTGGCCCGTGCCCGCTCGACCAGGGCGTAGGCCTCCGGATTCACCTGCCGGACGGCCGTCAGGCGAGTGCGGGTGGTCCTGGAGATCGGTACGCCCGCCGCTTCCGCCACCGAGCGCGCCAGACTCGCGAGCGTCCGCAGCAGGTCCGGCTCGGCGATACTGTAGGTCTGCGCCCACACGACGTCGAGATCACGCCCCCGCACCAGCTTGGCAGTGATCTGGAGGTTCCCTCCAGTTGGCAGGATCGCAAGCTCGACCACCCCGTCGAGGTTCAATCCCTCGACCACCCCGGGAATCGAATGCGTCTCGTCCCAGAAGGAGAGCACGGCGTTACGGGACTTCACCCGGACCTCGCCGAGCTGGCCCAGCTCTGTGATCAGCCCTTCCTGGATACCGGGAATGAGGTAGGCGCGGCTGGAGTCGCCGGCCAGATTCTCGGGAGGGAGCACCGCAATCGACCGGATCACGTCGTGCTTCCCCGCCACCACCCGAGCCCACACCCATGAC
>JAWXBX010000077.1:0-4474 GCA_034440415.1 Gemmatimonadota bacterium
CTGGCCGACCAGGTTGTTGAGAAAAATCCGCGGCTGATTGTGGCGATCCCGCTCATGGCTCTCGACGTCAGTCAGCCGGTAACCGGCCCGGATAAAGGCCGAGAGGAGTGCCAGGTTAGCCTGGTCATCGAGGGAGAGGAGGTCACTGACTCGTGAACCGGTGATCTCCTCGGGGCGGTCATAGCCGTACATGCGGGCCATGGCCGTGTTGCACTCGGCCAGGTATGAATGCTCGGCCCATGCGTGGATCTGCTCCAGTTCCGGCAGCGCCACCGACACCGGCTGGGTGAATTCGTAGCGCCAGATCCCCTCCGAGCTCTGCTCGATGAACGAGCGGTAGCGCTGTTCGCTCGCACGCAACGCCATCAGTGTGCTCCGCTCGGCGGTCACATCCGCGAACGACACCACAACCGCATACGGAGCCGGCTGGCCCGGATGACGCAGCGGTTGGGTGCTGACCGTGAGCCAACGCGTCGTACCGTCCGGCCGGTGCACGCCCATGGGCACGCCCTCGAATGGCTGCCCGGTGCGCAACGTGACCGCGGCAGGCAACTCGTCGCTTGGAAAGGCGGAGCCATCCGGGCGGATGATGCGCCAGCGGGGGTCGACGAGTGAACGGCCCACCAGCTGATCGAGGGTGAGCCCGAGGATCCGCTGCGCCGCCTCGTTGGCGTAGACCAGGCCACGATCGGCCTCATGCAGCGTCACCCCTTCCTGCAGCGCGGCGATCAGCGAACGATAGCGCTCCTCCGCCTCTTCCAGCCGGGTGGCCGTCTCCGTGAGATCGGTGATATCGACGTCGACTCCGACGAACCCCGCAAGGTGATTGCCTTCGAGAAACCGCGGGACGCCAATCTCGAGGACCCGGCGGTAGGTCCCGTCGGCTCGGCGCAGCCGCAGGCTGTGCTGGTAGGGTGCGGGCTCCGCGCTCGTGCGGGCATAGCACGCCTCCAGCCCCGCGACATCCTCAGGGTGAATGTCGGCGAACCAGTTGCGGCCATTGTGGTCGGCGACGGTGCGGCCGGAAAATTCGTCGGCCGTCTGGTTCTGGTAGATCAGCTGGTGGTCCGCGTCATCCATCCAGATCAGGACGGGAATGGTATCGGCCAGTTCGCGGTACGGCGCATCCCGCTCGACGAGTTGGTGCAAGCCGGCAGCTTCGGGCGCGCTCCCCACCCGTGCGCGGGCCGCACCTTCGCCCCGCCATGCCGCGCGCGCGGCGGCGCGCGCCACCACCCCCGGCAGTTCGCTCGCATCCAGCGTGTTGCGCTCCAGGCACTCGGTTACTCCCGCTCTTAGCGCCGCCAGTTCGAGTTCGATCGTCGGCGATTCGAGCAGCAGGAGGACGACGGCGGACGGCGCGGCCCCAAGCAGTGTGGTGATGGCCGCGAGCGTGTCGGCGGGGTCTGCGCCGTGGGCCAGCAGTAGAGGTGTGGTGGGAGCTGCGGCGAGACGCTGGCAGAGGTCGGCGAGATCGGAGGCCAGTGTCGCGTGCGCCAGCGCAGGATGGGCCACCAGCGCCGTGCGCGCCGTCGTGGATAATGCCGGGGCGATAAAGAGAAGCAGCGGAGCGGGCGGGGCTGTCGAACTGCGATCGAGCATCAGGGTCCTGGGGGCGGTCCCAGGGGCGGAGGACCGTACTGCAATATCAGCCTCTCTCCCCCGGGGCGCCACCCGTCACCCACCATCATGCCGCGCGACGACGACTCCGCCATGCGGGAATCAGCAGCAGGCCGAGGAGCGGGAGGCCGCCGAGCGCGTGCGCGTCGGGCGCAATCAACGCGACCTGGGCCCGGAGCATCCGGTCGATCTCTGTGGCCGTCACCCGCAATGGAATGTGGTACTCGCCGTCGCGACGGCTGGGCACCCGTGCATTGAAGATCTGGCCCTCCCGGTTGATCGGCACGATCACCGTCGCCCACGGTTCCTCCATGGTGCCTCCCACCCGCGCCACCACCATCCAGGTGCCGGACTTCTCCGGCTGATACCGCAGAGCGTACACCCCGGGCATGCCGGTTTCGGTGACCGTCAGCTTCACGGTGCGGCGCACGCCATCCACCAGCCCCTCGGCGGTGACCATCACCGGGTAGTACGCCGGATTCTCGTGGTAGTAGACCCGGATCAGGCAGAAGGCTTCGCGGGTCGCGGGATTGAGGCCGTTAGCGGGAATCTCGATCGAAATCCACGGTGCGCCGGCGAACGCGGGCGTCGTGGAGGCGCTGAGCAGCAGGAGAGCGGCAGAAGTGGCTAGCAGCGGGTGGCGCATGGGAGCCTCACAGCCAGAGGGAGAAGGAACGGACTCCCTTCAGATGCCGGCCCCGATGCAGTCGTTTATGGCTCGAACCGTGGAATCAGGCTGACGCTGCCCTTGAATGTTCGCACATCCACCGTGGCGCGCCCGTCACCGGTGGTGAAATGCCACTCCCCCTTCGCCGGCCCGGCCTTCACCGCGTCGGCGCGGACGAGTTGATTGACGATGCCCGCCCCGAAACTCACCAGGTGCCATCGCGCGCCGAGGTGGGGAGGCATCCGCAGTTCGATCTCGCCCCCGTGGGTTTCGGCGTGCAGCACGCCATCGGGAACCAGGTCGCCCTTGAAGGCGATCTCTCCCGAGGTGGTCTGCAGCTGGACCGATCGTACCTTGCCTTCCATGCCGATCAGCAGCGCGGCGCTGACCGTCGCGGCATCCAGCTGCTGGATGATCCCGCGCACCACCACCGTCCCGCTCGCCGTGCGCACTCTCGCTTCGTCGCCGTCGAAGGCGAGCTCGACGTTGCCATCGAGGGTCTCGACGCTCACGTCATGCGCCCGCCCGGCCACCCGCACCCGGCTCCCCACCGTGACGATCGTCGCGCTGCCCCCGTCGAGGGTGAGATCCAGTTCCGCCGCGGCAGAGGTGATCCAGAGCCGCGCGCCGGCGGGTACGCGGATCTCGAGATCCGCGGTGCCGCCTGGCGAGACACCTGCGGCGGACTCGACTCCGAACTTGAGCGCCTCGCGGGTGCCGCCGAGGAAGAAGTGGCCGGCGGAGGCATCAACCCGGCCGCGGACACTCACGCTGTCACGCGCCCAGGTGGTGAGCCGGATGGATCCGGTGAGGCTCCAGATGCGGATCGCCGCGGTGGCCGATGCGGGGATGCCGGCGTCGATGGCTTCCTGCGCCGGGAGTGGCGGTGGCGGCAGCAGGGCCGCGAACAGCAGCAGGACGGCGAGTGGTCGCATCTCAGCTCTCCTGTCGCCCGGCGCGGAGGGCGCGCTCGAGCAGGTCGATGCGCTGCTGTTCGCGGGCCAGCAGCATCAGCTCCAGCGCCGCATTGCCGGGATCGGCGGCGAGCGCGGTCCCGGCCTCACGGATCGCGGCGTCGAGAATGCCGAGGTCCTGCGCGATCACACTCCGGGTAGTGACGGCGAGCAGCGCCGGGTCGGCGGCGAGCTGTTCGGCGAGTGTTGCGGTCGCAGCGGCGTAGCGGGCTCGGGCGGCGGTGAAGCCGGTATCGGTCGCTGGCCGGAGCCGGTGGGACAGGGTCGCCCCGATGGCGCCGCCCAGCGCGAGCAGCAGGATCGCGGCGGCGGCGAGGCCGATGGGCGAGGATGGCGCACGCCACCCCGGAACCCGCGCTGGCTCGGGTGGCGCGAGGCGCGGGGCGATGCCGGCCCAGAGATCACGAGCCGGCGTGATCGACTGTGGCAGCGCGCGGCTGTCGAGGAGGAGGCGGCGCATCTTCTCGAGTGCCTCACGACAGGCGGCACACTGGGTGAGGTGCGCATCGACCGCCGCGCGTTCTCCCGGGGCGAGGGTGCCGTCGATGTAGGCGTCGAGCTGCAGGTCCACATCCTGACAGGTCATCGGGTCACTCGCTCTCGTAACAGGCGGCGGGCGCGATGGAGCTGCGCCTTGGATGTTCCTTCCGCGATTCCGGTCATCGCGGCGATCTCCTGGTGCTGGTAGCCCTCGATCTCGTACAGCACGAACACTTCCCGGGCTCCGTCGGGGAGATTCTGGATGGCCTGCTCGAGCTCCGGCATCGGGGCCACCGCCGCGGGCGCGGCATGTTGCGCCATCGTCTCCGTGTCGGTTGGCATCACCCGCGCCTCGCGTCGAATGCGGGATCGGCGGGACTGCAGCACTTCGTTCACGGCGAGGCGGTGGAGCCAGGTGCTGAAGGCACTCTCGCCCCGAAAGGTGCCGAGCCGCTCCCATGCACGGACGAAGACATCCTGGGTGAATTCCTCGGCTTCCACGATATTGCCGGCCATCCGCAGGCAGAGGGCATAGACCCGGGCCACATGCTCGTCGTAGAGCAGGCGGAAGGCGTCGGTATCGCCCTGCTGGGCCCGGGCAAGGGTGAGGTTCACGCTGGGAGGAGCGGCATTGTCGGGTCAGATGCCGGTGGAGGGGGGGAGGTTTGAGTGGGAGGGCAGACGTCTCCGCCTGGCGACGACAAAATATCCTCGGTAGGGCAGGCGTCCCCGC
>JAWXBX010000078.1:0-30893 GCA_034440415.1 Gemmatimonadota bacterium
GTCCGCGCCGCTGTCGTCGATTTCGCGGGTGATTTCTGCGACGATGGACCCCTGACGGATCACCAGGGCCTCCCCGTGATCGACTGCAGGGCGACTGCGGGGACCGTGCGGTGGGTCAAGGGAGGCGCGCAGTTCACCGATCACCTGGGCCAGCCGCGCGCTCCGACCGGTGGGCACATGCGTCGCGGCACCGTTGTTCTCATCGGCGGGCTCGACGGTGACCGCCCGCAGCCGGCCGCCGATCTCGCGGGTGAACTCCACCGCCGCGAGCAGGACCCCGAACCCCCGCTCAGTGCCATCGAGAGCCGCGATCACGCGGGTGAGGCTCGTCTGACCCGCCGGGACAAAGAGGCAGGGCAATGGACTCCGCCGCGCGACCGCGTCGGCGGTGTCGCCGATGAGCAGTCGCTGCTGTTCTGTCCGGCGCTTGCGTCCCAGAAGGATCAGGTCCGACCCGTGCTCCTCAGCAAAGCGGCAGATCTCGATCCCCGGCAAGCCGGTGACCACGGCGTGCTCCACCGGCGGCGGATCCGTCAGCTCCGCCAGCACCGACTGGGTCAGCTGGCGAAGCACCTCGAGCCCCCGAGCGCCGGCGGATTCAGATCCATTCGCCTCCGCCACCGTCAGGACGGTGACCCCCCCCCCGGAGGCGCGTGCCAATCTCGCCGCAGCCAGAATAGCCGCTCGGCCTTCCGCGGAATCATCCACGGCTGCCAGTATCTGTCGAAGGTGCATTGACCCAGGTGGATGGTTTCGTCCCCATTGTAGATGGCGGGCCATGAAGGCATCGTGAAATCGGCTGGAATGGTACGACTCGCGGTCCTCGCGCGAGACAGTACACTTCGCGCCATGGATGAGCCGCTCCCCCTCACCGAACACCGGTCAACCGACGGCACTCGCTCCTCGCGCCTTGAGCTGCTGGTCGCCGCCGGCCAGAATCTGACCGCGGAACTTTCGCTTGAGGTCGTGCTTCAGAGCGTGGCCAATCTGGCGGTAGAAATCATCGGCGCGCGCTACGCCGCAGTCGGCATGCTGGCTCCCGACGGCCGCACCCTGCAGACGTTCACCACCGCGGGGATCACCGATGAGGAACGCGACCGGATCGGCCCGCTTCCACGGGGCCACGGCATCCTCGGCCTGGTGATCCACAAAGGTCGGAGCGTCCGGATTCCCGATCTGACGAAGCACCCGGAGCGGCACGGATTTCCCGCCAATCATCCGCCGATGCACTCATTCCTCGGCGTCCCGATCGTGAGCAAGCGGGGCATCCTCGGCGATCTCTATCTCACCGAAAAGCAGGGGGCGGAGGAATTCAGCGACGACGACGAGCATTTCGCCACCCTGCTCGCGGCTACCGCCGGGGCTGCCATCGAGAATGCCCGGTTGCACGAGGAGAGTGCGCGGCTGCTGGAAGAGGTGCAGCAGCTCCACCGGTCTCGCGAACGGTTCTTCGCGATGGTCAATCACGAGCTCCGGAACGCACTGGCCGGGGTCTATGGCTGGGCCGAGATGCTGGTCCGCAAGAAGGACCCTGCCACAGTGCCCCGAGCCGCCTTTGAGGTCCTTGACTCGGCCGAACACGCGGTCAGCCTGATCAACGACCTGCTGGACCTGAGCCGGCTGGATGAGGACCGATTGCGGCCGGTGATCCAGGAGATCGACTGCACCGGGATCATCCGGCATGCCATCGGTCGTGTCACCCCCACGGCGGAAGCCAAGGGGGTTCGGCTCGTCGCGATCGCGCCTGACATCGCCCCATTGTGCCAGACTGATCCGCATCGCGTGGAGCAGATCCTGATCAACCTGCTGGTCAACGCGACCCGGCACACACCGGGGACGAGCACGGTGCGGGTCCGGTTGATGGCCCACGATGACCAGATTCTCTTCCAGATTGAGGATGAGGGCCCGGGGGTCACCGTCGACGACCACGAGCGGATCTTCGACATCTACCAGACCAAGGCCGAGGACGGCAAAGGCACCGGGTTGGGCCTGCCGCTCTCCCGCCGGCTCGCACGGCTGCTCGGCGGTGAGCTGCGCTGTGTTCCTGGAGAGGGGCGAGGCGGGCTCTTCATCCTGGAACTACCAGCCCGGAGAGATTAAGGTTTTCTTCACACATGGTTCGTGGCAGGTTCATCCGCCAACGATAAGTTGATGCTCATGAAAATCCTCGTCGTGGAAGACGACCGGAAGGTCGCCGGGTTCATCGAGCAGGGCTTGAAGGAAGAGGGATACGTCGTGGACGTGGCGTCGGACGGAGAGGAAGCCGGCACGCTGGCCCATGTCTATGAGTACGACGTGATCCTCCTGGATGTGGTGCTGCCGCGGAAGAACGGTTTCCAGGTGGCCATGGAGTTGCGGCGGGAGGGGCGCAACACTCCCATCATGATGCTCACCAGCCGGGATGCCACGGAAGATGTGGTCCGCGGTTTGGATTCGGGCGCCGACGACTACCTCGCGAAGCCGTTCCGCTTCGACGAACTGCTCGCCCGGATCCGTGCCCTGGCCCGCCGTGGCGGGGCCGAGCGGATGGAGGTCCTGCGGTATGGACCGTTGACGCTGGATCGCCTCCGCCACGTGGTGCTGGCGAACGACCGGCCGCTCGACCTGACGCCGCGGGAGTTCCAGATCGTCGAGTTCTTCCTGCTGCATCCGGAGCAGGTGGTGCGGCGGACGACGCTGCTGGAGAAGGTCTGGGACATGCACTTCGATCCCGAGAGCAACGTGGTGGATGTCCACGTCGGCAACGTCCGGCGAAAGCTGCAGAAGGCCTCGGGCGAGAATCTGATCCAGACGGTGCGCGGCGTCGGGTTCATCCTGCAGCGGGATCAGGCCGCTGAGCCCCTGGCGGCGGTGCCAAGCGGTCAGTGACCTCCCTGCCCCGGGCCCCGGTGATCCGCGCCGTGGCCATCCCGATCACCACTCTGCTGGTAATTCTCACCGGCCTCGCCTTTCAGGCGGGGCCGCTTCATCTCTGGGGCACCCGACTCTGGCTGGTCGGGCTGGTCTGCCTCGGCGCCCCGGTCGTCTGGCAGACGGCGGCCGGCGCATTCCGCGGGCGGCTCGCCGCCGATCTCGTCGCCACACTTGCGATCATCACAGCGATCCTCCTCGAGCAACCGCTGCCTGGTCTGGTCGTCGTGCTGATGCAGACCGGCGGCGAGGCCCTGGAACGCTTTGCGGCCGGCCGCGCCTCGCGGGCAGTGGCGGCACTGGAGGCCGAGGCACCACGGGTGGCACACCGTCAGCACGGGGACGAGATCGAGGACGTCGCGGCCGATCTCGTGGCAGCAGACGATCGTGTCGTGGTCCGTCCCGGCGAGATGGTGCCATGCGACGGCGAAGTCATCGAAGGGCGCTCCAGCATTGACCACTCCCGGCTGACCGGAGAGCCGATGCCGCTGGCGGCGGCTCCAGGGACCGCCCTCTTGAGCGGCAGCCTGAATCTGGACGGCCCTCTGGTGATTCGCGTCGTGCGTGTGGCGCGGGAGAGCCAGTATGCCCGCATCGTGGATCTGGTCCGGACGGCGCAGCAGAGCAAATCGCCGCTACAGCGTCTGGCCGACCGGTACGCCGTCATCTTCACGCCGGTGACGCTGGCGGTGTGCGTCATCGCCTGGGCGATATCGCGCGACCCGCTCCGGGTCCTTTCGGTGCTGGTGGTCGCGACGCCGTGCCCGCTGATTCTCGCGGCTCCGGTCGCCATGATCGGCGGGATCAACCGCGCGGCCCGGCGGCGGATCATCATTCGCCACGGCGAAGCGCTGGAGCGGCTGGGCAATGTCACCGCCGCCCTGCTGGACAAGACCGGCACCATCACGATCGGCCGGCCGGCGCTCGCCAGTGTCTCCCCCGTGGCGCCTTTTTCCGAAGCCGAGGTCCTCGGGCTGGCGGCGGCCGTTGACGCCGGCTCCGGGCACCTGTTGGCCCGGTCGGTGGTGGCCGAGGCGCTTCGGCGCGGACTCCCCAGTGGCACCGCGGACGCGGTCATCGAGAGCCCCGGCCAGGGGGTGACCGGCGAGGTGGGCGGACATCAGGTCATGCTTGGCGCACGCAGCTTCGTCCTGGGCCGGCATCCCGGGCTCGCGGGGAGCTGGCGCGACACTGAGCCGACGGCGTTGCGGGCCTGGCTGGTGGTGGATGGGCGTGCGGCGGGTACGCTCGCCTTTGCCGATCAGATCCGCCCCGAGGCCCGACCCCTCCTGGCCCGACTGGCTCGGTTGGGAATCCGGCGCATCATCATGGTCACGGGCGACGATGCGAGCCACGCGGAGGCCATCGCCCGAGCAGTCGGCATCGAGGATGTCCGCGCCGGCCTGCTGCCGGCGGACAAGGTTGCCGTCGTGGCGGAGATGGAGCAGGCGGGCTACCATGTGATGATGCTGGGCGATGGAACCAACGATGCTCCGGCCCTCTCCCGGGCCAGCGTTGGCGTGGCGCTGGCTGCCAATGGTGGCGGGATCACTGCGGAAGCGGCCGATGTCGTCGTGCTGGCGGACGATCCTCTCCGGGTGGCTGATGCGATCGAGATCAGCCAGCGGACGATGCGGATTGCGCGTCAGAGTGTCTGGGTGGGGCTGGGGCTTTCGGGAGTCGCAATGCTCGCCGCCGCCGCGGGAGCTATCCCACCAACGATTGGTGCCATCCTCCAGGAGATCATCGACGTTGCGGTGATCCTGAATGCGCTCCGGGCCAGCACAGCGCCAGGCACCGGGGCATGAAGAGATTTTCACCCCACGACACATTGCCCTTCACGAAGGCCCAACTATCCTATCGTCCGTCGCGGAGTTCGCCGTGAGCCGCTGGGTCCTGTTCCATCTGCATGGGATGTGACGGCCTGCCCGAGGCGCGAGTCCAGATCGTCCAGAGTCCGGTGAGGAGAATCAGCGTCGCAACGGCGCGCCGACGGGCCAGCGTTCCGAGGGCGATTCGGCGCATACCCAACGCTGCAAGACTGAGGGCGGGCACGGTTCCGAGCCCGAAAGCGAGCATCACCAGCCCGCCCCGCGCGGGCTCTTCGAGGGCGATCGGGACGGTCAGGGCGGAATAGACCAGGCCGCAGGGCAGGAATCCGTTGACGACACCGAAGAGGAACTGGGCTGCGGTGGATGGTTGCTGGAGCGCGCGGCTCCCCGCGTGGCGCAGCCCCGGGGGAATGAGGCGGGGCTCCGGCACGAGGCCGGCAAGCGCCAGCGCGAACCAGACGAGCAGGACGCTGGCGAGGGCGCCCGGCAGCCAGGCCGGGCCAGGGAGCAGATGACCGGCGGCACCCGCGAGGGCGCCGAGCAGTCCGTAGGTCAGGATCCGACCAGTGTGCCAGGCGGGAAGCCCCATGCGCGCGCGGCTGCATCCAGCCGCGAAGCTACCGCACATGCCGACGCAGTGCATGCTGCCAAGCAGGCCGGCAACCAGAGCAGCGGTGAGCAGGGGAATCATTCGACCCAGGGGAGGAGACGAGGCCGTGGAATATACCGGAGCGAGTGGGCAACACGAGGTCCAGTACGACGACGCCGTCGTGAAGCTGTTCCTGATCGCGACCGTCACGTGGGCCGTGGTCGGGATGCTGGTGGGTGTGTGGATTGCCCTCGAGCTCGCCTGGTGGCCGGCGAATCTCGGGCTGCCGTGGACCACCTTCGGGCGACTGCGGCCGCTGCACACCAACGCGGTGATCTTCGCGTTCGGCGGCAACATCTGCTTCACCGGCATCTACTATTCGATGCAGCGGCTGCTGAAGACCCGGATGTTCAACGACACCCTCTCCCGGCTGCACTTCTGGGGCTGGCAGTCGATCATCGTGGCGGCGGCGATTACGCTGCCGCTCGGGTTGACCCAGTCGAAGGAATACGCCGAACTGATCTGGCCCATCGACCTGCTGATCACGGTCGTCTGGGTGATCTTCGCGGTGAACTTCTTCGGCACGCTGTACATCCGGAAGGTGAAGCATCTCTACGTCGCGATCTGGTTCTACATGTCGTTCGTCATCACGATCGCGGTGCTGCACATCGTCAACAGCCTGGCGGTGCCGGCGACACTGACACGGTCCTACCCGATCTACGCCGGACTGACCGATGCGCTGGTACAGTGGTGGTACGGCCACAACGCGGTCGGGTTCTTCCTCACCACCCCGTTCCTCGGCATGATGTACTACTTCCTGCCGAAGATCGCCGAGCGGCCGGTGTACAGCTACCGGCTGTCGATCGTGCATTTCTGGGCACTGGTGTTTCTCTATATCTGGGCCGGACCGCATCACCTGCTCTATTCCGCCCTGCCCGAGTGGGCCCAGACCCTGGGCATGGTGTTCAGCATCATGCTCCTGGCTCCCTCCTGGGGCGGCATGCTCAACGGCCTGCTCACGCTGCGGGGTGCCTGGGACCGGGTCCGCACCGACCCAATCCTCAAGTTCCTCGTCGTCGCGATCAGCTTTTACGGCATGAGCACCTTCGAAGGCCCGATGATGTCGATCCGGGCGGTGAACAGCCTGTCGCACTTCACCAACTGGACCATCGGCCACGTGCACTCCGGCGCCCTCGGCTGGGTGGGGATGATTTCTTTCGGGATCCTCTACTGGCTGGTCCCCCGGTTGTGGAACAAGCCGCTGGCGTACCCCGCCTGGGCGACCACCCATTTCTGGCTCGCCACGATCGGCATCGTGATCTACACCGTCTCGATGTGGGCGGCCGGCCTGACCGAGGGACTGGAGTGGCGCGCCTTTGACGACGCCGGCCAGCTCAAGTATCCCAACTTCGTGGATATCGTCCACCAGCTGCAGCCGTTCTACTGGCTCCGGCTCATTGGCGGGGCGATATACCTGATCGGCGCGCTCATGATGGCATGGAACTTCATCAAGACCGTCAGCGGCTCTGCGGCATCGCGGATGCCGGCGGCGGTCCCGACGGCGAGTTGAGGCGATGACGATGAGCGAAACCAATGAAACCGGCTACACCGCGGCCCACCGCAAGCTGGAAGGCAAGAGCGCGCTGTTCGCCGTGCTCACCACCGTCGCGATCCTGATCGGCGGCATGGTGGAAATCATCCCGATGTTTAGCACCCAGACGGGCCCGGAGACGCTGCCCGGCGTCACGCCGTACACCGCGCTGGAAGTCGCCGGGCGCGATATCTATATCCGCGAGGGGTGCTACACCTGCCACTCGCAGATGGTGCGACCGATGCGAGCCGAAATATTGCGCTACGGCGAATGGACCCGGGCAGGCGAGTATGCCTACGACCATCCGTTCCTGCTCGGCTCGCGCCGCGCCGGTCCCGACCTGCAGCGGGTCGGGGGCAAGTACCCCGACGCGTGGCACTACGAGCACATGCGCGACCCGCGCAGCACGTCCCCCGGAAGCGTGATGCCGTCCTACTCCTGGCTGCACCACGATACCTACGACCCAGCCGACATCCAGGCATCGATGCGTGCGCTGAAGAAGGTGGGCGTGCCCTACACCGATGATGAGATCAGCAGCGCCCCGGCCGCGATGGCGGCCGAAGCCCAGGGGATCGTCGGACGACTGACCCAGGCTGGCGTCAGCACCGAACCCGACAAGGAGATCGTGGCGGTAATCGCCTACCTGCAGCGGCTGGGCAAGGATGGGCGGGCGGCGATCGCCGCACGTGCCACGGCGACTCCCGCTGCCACCGGCGCGGTGGCGCCATGAATCCGCTGATCCAGGAAGCGGCAGACTCCGTCCGACTCGGGTGGCTCATGGCCGTCATGACGGTGTTGTTCCTCAGCAGCTTCATCTTCTGGACCTGGTGGGCCTACCGGGGTCCCAACAAGGCACGCTGGGAGGCGGACAGCCGCCTTCCCTTCAATGACGGAGGCGAGTCGTGAGCAAGCCGGCGACGAAGAACCAGGTACTGGGGCATGCCGCCGAGTCGGATGGCATCGAAGAGTACGACAACGCCCTCCCCAACTGGTGGCTGGGCCTGTTCTACTGCTGCATTGCCTGGGCGTTTGCCTATACGGCCTACTATCACTTCATCGCCAGGAAGTCGGAGGTCGGCACGCTGGCGGCGGAGATGGCGGCGGCAAATGTCCGCTGGCCCCAGCAGGCGGCAGCCGCAGCCGCCACGACCCTGAGCCTCACGCCGGAAGCCATCGAGGCCGGGGAGGGCATCTTCAAGGCCAACTGCGTGGCCTGTCATGGAGCCGATATGAAGGGCGGTATCGGCCCCAACCTGCTGGATACGGTCTGGATCCACGGCGGCAAGCCGGAGCAGATCCAGCACATCATTACCGTCGGCGTCCCGGAGAAGGGGATGCTGACCTGGGGCCCGATTCTCGGCCCGGAAAAGGTGGCGGAGGTTGCCGCCTACGTCGTGGCACAGAATCGGGAGGCGACGGGCGAGGAGGAGAAGGAGTGAGGAGTGAGGAGTGAGGAGTGAGGCGTGCGGCGATAGACGATAGGCGATCGACGATGGGCGGCAGGCTGAACGCTGAATGCTGAATGCCGGGTCCCAATCTCTGACCGTCGCACACGATGAATGGAGCAGTTCATGCTGGGGATGCAGAACAAGCGGCAGTGGATCTACGAGCAGAAGGTGACCGGGCCATGGCAGCGGCTCCGCAAGGCCACCTTCACGCTGCTGCATCTCGTTCTCTTCGTCACGCCCTGGATCACCATCCGGGGCAACCCGGCCCTGCTGATCGACCTCCCGGGGCGGCGGCTGTTCGTGTTCGGCGCCATCTTCACGGCGGCGGACACGATCTTCCTCCTGATGCTGCTGCTCTTTCTGGCTTTTTCACTGTTCTTCTTCACCTCCCTCTTCGGCCGGCTCTGGTGCGGCTTCGCCTGTCCGCAGACCGTCTTCCTCGACACCTGGATCCGCCCGCTCGAGGAGTGGATCGAGGGCGACTGGGTCCACCGGCGCAAGCGGGATGAAGCCGGCTGGACCGCTGGCCGGGCGTGGCGGAAGGCGCTCAAATGGAGCCTCTTTCTGGGGATCTCCTTCGTGATCTCCATGTCGTTCGCGAGTTACTTCGCGGGGGCGCGGCCGCTGTGGAGCGGTCAGGGCAGCGCACTGGAGTACACGATCGTCGGCATCTTCACGGCGATCTGGTTCCTGGACCTCGCCTGGTTCCGGGAGCAGTTCTGCAACTACCTCTGTCCCTACGCCCGTTTCCAGAGCGCGCTGACCGATGCCGAGACGCTGATGGTCGAATACAACGTGCCGCGGGGTGAACCACGCGGCGGGGTGGACGCCAAGGCAGCGGGTCGCTGCATCGAGTGCAACAAGTGCGTGGTGGTCTGCCCCCAGGGCATCGATATCCGCGATGGCTTCCAGCTCGAGTGCATCGCCTGTGCGCGCTGCATCGACGCCTGCGACATCGTCATGGACAAGCTGGGACACGAGACCCTGATCACCTGGTCCTCAGCGACCTCGACCGGCGCCGGGAGGAACCGGCGCGTCCGGCCGCGCACCGTCATCTATGGCAGCATGCTGATGGGGATCGCGGCGACTGGAGCCATGCTGCTGACCGGCCGGGTGCCGTTCGACGCCGCGGTACAGCGCGCCCCAGGCTCCCTCTATACCATGGATGCCGACGGGTACGTCCGGAATACCTACCTGCTCCGTGTCACCAACAAGCAGGCAACCTCCGAGAAGGTCCCGTTCCACATCCGGGTCGATGGCCTGCCCGATGCACAGATCCTGGTGCAGGATGTCGCGTTGGGCACGACGGAGAGTGCGACGATCCCGCTGATCATCCGGGTCCGGGCCGACGAGCATCTTCCCCGGACGATCCCGTTCGACGTCCGGGTCTCGTCACCCTCAAGCCACATCGATATCGCCGCCACGTTCAAGACGGAGGGTCACATTGGCACCGACACGCAGTAGCCCGGCCGGACGTCGCTGGCCGTGGGCCATCGCCCTCGGCCTCCTCCTCGTGATCCTGGTGAATGTCGCCTTCGCCTGGATCGCCATCTCGGGGGCGGACCCCGTTGTCAGCTCCTACACTACCGAGTCGCGCTAGCGCGACGGCGGCGGGCGCGCGCGACGGCCCGGCCCGTGACACCGAGGGCCGTGCCGCCGCGCAGTGCCCGCATTGCGGCACGCCGGTCGAAGGCACCGCCGACGCGTTCTGCTGTACCGGCTGCGAGGTCGCGTCGCTGATCATCAGCGACGCCGGCCTGGAGCGGTACTACGCCGAGCGCACGGCATTCGCGCCCCGCCCCGAAGCCCAGGGCGGGGTCGACTGGAACGCCCTCCCGATCGCGCGCGGAGCGGATGGCCGGTGCGAGACCCGGCTCATGGTCGAGGGCCTGCGCTGCGCCTCCTGTGTCTGGGTCACCGAGCGAGTCCTGGAGCGTACGCCCGGCGTCACCCAGGCGACGGTGAGCTATGCGACGGGCCGGGCAACTTTGCGCTGGGACCCGGCGCAGGTCGATCTCGCCGTGCTGGCCCGACGGATCGGTGCGCTGGGGTACCGGCCCCGCCCGTTGGGAGTGGAGGCGTCCGCCGATCGAAGTCTGCTGCTCCGTCTGGGCGTCGCCGGCTTCGCGGCGATGAACATCATGCTGCTCGCCACCACAATCTACGCCGGCTGGTGGGATGGCATGGACCAGCGATACGCCGCGCTCTTCCAGTGGACCACGCTCATCCTCGCCACTCCAGTGGCGCTGTGGTGCGCCCAGCCGTTCTTTGCCGGCGCATGGAGTGGACTCCGGCATGGTGTGCTGCACATGGACCTCCCCATCGCGCTGGGCGTCGCGATTCTCTACCTGCAGGGACTGGTGGCGACGCTTGCCGGCCGCGAGGGCTACCTCGATTCACTGGCGATGCTGGTGTTCCTGCTCCTCGCCGGCCGGGTCCTCGAGAGCCGTGGACGTCGCCGGGCGGCAGAGGCGGCGACGGCGCTGGTTGGCATGGTCCCCCGCACGGCGCGGCGGCTCCGCAGTGAGACCAGAGACGCCGATGGCACGGGCCTGGCCATCGAATCCATGGAAACCGTCGCGGTGGGTGACCTCCACCCCGGGGACCGGATCGACACCGGCACGGGTGAGGAGATCGCGGCCGATGGCATCGTGCTGGAAGGCTCCGCGCAGGTAAAGATGGCGCTGCTGACCGGCGAGGCCGCCCCCGTGCTCCTGGGTCCGGGTGACCGCGTGGTCGCGGGGACAGTGCTGGTCGACGGTGCCCTCACCACGCGGGTCGAGGCGGTCGGGGCGGACTCGGTGGTGCACCGCATGGCCGCGGAGCTGGCGCTGGCCCAGGACCGGGGCACCGCGCCAACCTCAGCCGACCGGATCGCGCCCTGGTTCACCGCGATCACGCTGCTGGTCGCCAGCCTGACACTGGCCTCCTGGTGGGTGCTCCGGGGGAGCGACGTCGCAATCGCCCGCACCGTCGCGGTGCTGGTCGTCGCCTGCCCCTGCGCCCTGGCACTTTCGCAGCCGCTCGCCGCCGCCGCCGGCCTCGGTGCGGCTGCCCGGCGCGGGCTGCTGCTGCGCTCCAGTGATGCCCTGCTCCGGCTCGGTCACGTGACCGTGGTTGGCCTCGACAAGACCGGCACCATCACCACCGGCACGCTTTCCGTTACCGCTGCAACCGACGCGACGCTGCGACTGGCGGCGGGATTGGAGCGGTACAGCGCGCACCCGATCGCAGCGGCCATCATCGCCGAGACGGCCCGGCGGCGGATCCCGCTGCCCGCGGCGGCCGAGGTGCGTGAGGTGCCCGGACAGGGGATCAGCGGCGTGGTGGACGGGGCGCGTTACGAAATTCGTTCCAGCGGCCCCGGCGCGATTGACGTTCTCGGGGCCCAGGGCGTGATCGGCACGGTACAGCTGGGCGACGTTGCCCGGGCCGACAGTGGCAGCGTCGTGCAACAGTTCGAACGGCTCGGCGTCCGGGCGGTGATGATCACGGGAGATCACTCCGAGGTCGCCGAGCGCTTCGGGCGTGACGCCGGCGTCGGGGAGATTCTGGCCCGTACCCTCCCCGCGGCCAAGTCCGACTGGGTCCGGCAGCAGCAGGCGAGCGGAGAACGCGTGCTGTTCGCGGGAGATGGACTGAACGATGGGCCGGCGCTGGCGGCAGCGGATGTGGGAATCGCGATGGCCCGGGGCGCGGCGAGCAGCGTGCTCGTGGCCGACGGCATCATCTCCACCGAGTCCCTCGCCCCCGTGATCGCCGGCATCCGAGCGGCGCGGGCCGCTGAACGGGTCATCCATTCGAGCCAGCGCCGGTCGATCATCTACAACGTGCTGGCGGTGGCCGCCGCCGCCGCCGGGCTGGTGAATCCCCTGGTCGCGGCGATCCTCATGCCGCTTTCCAGCAGCATGGTGATCTGGAATGCGGCCCGGGTCGAGCGCATCATCCAGGCGGAGGAAGCATGCGTGCGGTAATCTTCCTGCTGCCGATTGCGATCGGTCTGGGGGCGATCTTTGCCTGGCTGTTCATCGCCGCCGTCCGGGACGGACAGTTCGACGACCTGGATGATCCGCCAGAGCGCATCCTGCACGACGACTGAGAATGTGAACACCATGCTTTTCGCTCGACTCACCTGAAGGCATCGCCATGCGCCTCGTGCCACTGCTCCTCACACTGCTGCCCGTCTGCCTGCCCCCGCTTCTCGCAGCGCAGGATGCGCCGCCTCCCGTACCACCGCGACCGCCGGAGGTCACCGATTCCGCTGTCGCGCGCGGTCACGACCTCTTTCACGGCTCGGCGAACTGCGCCGCCTGCCATGGCCTGGAGGGCGTGGGCACCGACAGCGGAGCGCCGCTCGCCCAGGGCATCTGGATGCACGGCTCGGACAGCTATCAGGGGATCGTGTCGCGGATCGTGCACGGAATACCGAAGAAGGTTTCCACCCGCGACACCGCAATGCCGATGCGCGGCTGGATCACCCTCACTGATGCCGAAGTGCGCGACGTGGCGGCCTATGTCTGGGTGATCAGTCATCAGTGGACGACCCCCGCGAAGCCCCGCAGCCCATAGGGGCCGGCGCCGGCGAACCTCCCTTCACCGGACCTTCAAGCCGTATTCACCGGGTCGGTCCCAAATTGCGGCTGGTCCTTGAATCGCGTGGGTGACGCGGCGGCTCGGATTTACGCTTAACCTCCGGATGGGGAACTGACGAGCGCCAAGCTTCGTCAGGTCAGCGGCCGTTACAATGCGGACTGCACCGCGGTATCCCGGCCGGAGCAGCCCGAAAAAACAGGAGGTCCAGATGACAATGGCTCCAAAACGTCCACGGCGGGCCACACCGACCGTGACCCGAGCGGGTGGCAAGGCGGCGGCAGCCGCAGGAGAGCGGGTCGAAAAGCGGGGCCCGCCAACGAACGGTATCGGCTTCAGCGTCACGTTGCCGATGGATCACGAGCACGCGATCGCGCGCCTTGCCGACGGGCTCAAGGCGGAAGGATTCGGGATCCTCACCCGCACCGACGTCCAGGCCACGTTCAGGGAGAAGCTTGGCCTGGCCTTCCGGCCCTATTGGCTCATCGGGGTCTGCAACCCGGCACTGGCCCACCGGGCCCTGGCGGCCGATCCCGAGGCGGGGCTGCTCCTTCCCTGCGGCGTCACGGTCGAGGAGGTGGACGAGGGCCACACACTGGTGCGCGTCGCCGATCCGATGCGGATGTTGCCTGGCGGTCGGCTCAGGCGGCGCCCTGACCTGGTGAAGGTCGCCCATGAAGCAGGGGCGGCACTTGAGCGCGTGGTACACGGACTCGCGGCACACGCCCGGGCGGTCATTCTCTAGCGAACCCGGGTCGGACACGGTCGATCCAACTGCGGGCCAATCTCCGGAACTCCGGTTCCGTATACCGCTCCCGCCATGCCGGCCAGGGTTCAAGGGCCAGGGCGGCACGGGAGCGAGCGAGCTCTCGCAACTCCGCGCCCGCTGGCACTCCCTCCAGGCGCTCCAGCAGGACCCCCGCGTCATGCCAGTTACCGAGAGCATCCTGCATCAGGTGCAGTTCACTCAGCCACTGTCCGACCGGTTCGCCGCACCAGGGCGCGAAGCACTCGAGGCCGTACCTGAGCGGCTTGATCCGGCGCCGCAGTGCGTGCAGCGCCTCGGCGCCAGGTTCCATGGGTGAGGGCGAGTTGGAAACCAGCCATCCCGGGTGGAGGAAGAACCGGTTGACCGCTGGCGCGACCAGCTCCGGCAGGAGGAGCTCCGGGTCGATCGAGGCGAGCGGGGTGAACTCCGGATCATCCAGCCACTCATGCAGCGAGGCACAGGTGCGCCGCAGACGGCGCCGAGCGAGCGCGACCCGCCCGCGCTCGGAGGCAGTCTGACGCTCGGCCAGCATGGAGGCTCGCAGCCCAGCCACCTCACTGGCCGCAGGAAGCTCGTCGATCATTCCTGAGAGGACATCGAGATCCCGGAGCGCCCCGAAGCATCGCTCGAGTCGACGGACCGGCCGCCGCCGGATATCACGCGGGAAGCGCGCAAGGGGCGACAGCACCATCAGCGCCGCGTGGAACCGCCGAGCCCCGACCCGGATGTCGTGGATCGCCTCGGCAGCCAGGGTATCGGCCGCCGCGTCGGCAAGCGCTTCGAATCGGTCCAGTCGCTCCGACAGCAACCCGGTCACCAGGGAAGCGACCAGGCTGTGAGGTTCGGTCTTCACCGCCCTCCCCTCCCCGGTCCTGCCCCGATAGATTCGCGGTTCAGACGCAGTTGATCGCGGGGAGGCTCGATCGGCTCCGTCGCACCATCGTCGCGATTTCCTCGGTCGTGGTCTGCGCCAGTGTCGGATCGCAAACCAGTGTCGTTTCCTGAAGATCGGGTTCACGGAGGAGCACGCGGGACTCGCAGAGCGACTGGAGGGCGCGGCAGAGTTCCGCCGTCGCCGTCGGGGCGGCATAGAGTACCCGGCTGGCACCCTGCTCCCGCAGCGCGGTCGCCGCCGCCGCGACGCTCACGGCGCTCCCCGATCCATCATCCGCCAGGACGACGGTCCGACCGGCGACCTCGACCGGCACAGCAGTACCGCGCCAGGAACGTGCCTGCTGGAGCATGTCCCGGCGGGCGAAATCCACCAGCCGGTTGACGTAGGCTTCTGGCAAACCGAGCGCCTTGACCCGATCATGCAGGATAAGCGTGACGCCATCGGCCACCGCTCCAAAGGTGGAGCGGGGACGACCGGGCACTTCGAGCCGGACCACGGCCATGACGTCCAGCGGACCTTCGAGGTCGGCGGCGATCACCTCGCCCACCCGCGCACCACCCGGCGACAGCGCCACGACGACAGGAACCTCATGAACCACCGCCCGCAACCCGACCGCCAGCCGTCGTCCGGCGTCCATTCGTGTTACTGTCACCATGCCAGCCTCCTGATGATCCCGGACCGAAGTTCGGTCCGCGATCATGAGGCCACAGTGAAAGCGCGGTGAACCTTGCCGGAGATCCATCCGTTTTTCGTCTTCGAGGTGGCGCAGGGCATCGACCTGGACCAGGCCGAGCGGGCAATCGGCAGCGGGTCGGAGCGGCAGACCTTTCGGCACCGGGGCCGGGCGACGACATTCGTGCGGTTCCGGCCGGCGCCGCTGCGGGTGGTTCAGGAGGGAGCGCCGCTGCCGCTGGGCCGGTGGGAAACGCAGGCCGCCGTCGATCTGGTGCTGTACGACTTTGGCGCGGCGTCGGTGGCCTACCAGATCAATGTCGAGGGCGGACTGGAGGAGCTGCAGGAGGCCAGTGCCCTGCTTCGGCAGACGGACCAGTTGCGAGCCCACGCCCGCACGCAGGTGGAGACGCTCATCATCTCGCTGGGGAAGGCGGTGACCAAGCCACGCGTCGCCGAGTTCATGGAGGACTACCGGATCATCGGCATGCGGGGCGGCACCGGAGCCGAGAGTGCGACGGATTTCTGCGAAACGTATCGTGGCTCGATCGCCCAGATCCTCCGACCGGACACCGCGGGACTGTCCTACGACGAGGTGGTCGACGCGACCGACCTGCGGATCTCGTTCGGGCCGTCTGACGTCACGATCGTGGACTGGGACGCGGCCTTCGTGCTCGACCCCGAGCCCGAAGATGTGCGCGCCGTACTGGAGTTCGCCAACGTACAGCTGCTGGAGATGCGCTGGCTCGACCTGCAGCTCGACGCGGCGATCGAACGGTCGTACCACCTGCTCGGACGCACCATCGGATGGCGTGCGTTCCTGCCCAGCGCTCCGGGCGATGATCTGCGGCAGGTCGCCGAACTGCAGCTGGAAAGCGCTGTCCTGCTCGAGCGCGTGACCAACTCCCTCAAGGTTTTCGGCGAGGAGTATCTCACCCGGATCTACCGGCTCGCGGCGCGTCGCTTCCAGCTCGCGGAACTGGATGCGAGCATCACCCGAAAGCTCAGCACGATCGAAAGCATCTACCAGAAGCTCTCGGACCGGGCGGGCGGCATCCGGATGGAGACGCTCGAGTGGGTGGTGATCATCCTGATCGCGCTGGAGGTCGTACTCAGTCTCTGGCGCCACTGACCCGATATGCCACTGCTCTCCCGCTGGCTGATCAAGAGTGGACTGGCCGCGCTGGTCCTCGGCCTTTGCCTCGAGCTGCTGCTCGTCCGCCCCGGCGGCCTCTGGCCCTCGCTGCCGGACGCGGCCCTGCATCTCGGCGCCGTCCACCTGCTCACCGTCGGCTGGCTGCTGCAGGTCATGGTGGGGGTCGCATTCTGGATGTTTCCCCGCCATCCCACGACGCCACCGCGCGGCCCCACGCGGCTCGGCTGGTGGGCCTTCGGGCTACTCAACGGTGGGCTGCTGCTGCGACTGGTGGGCGAGAGCTGGTGGCTCGGCTTCGGGGGGCCGCGCTGGCCCCTGATGCTCTCGGCGCTGGCGCAGCTTGCGGCGGTCGGACTGATCGTGATGCTGCTGTGGCCGCGGGTGCGGAGCATGAGCAGCTGATGCCGCGCCTCTCAACCTGGCTCATCCGGATTGCGCTTGTTCTCCTGCTCCTTGGCGCCACGATTGGCGCGTGGCGACTGGCGCTGGGAGGACTGGCGGACATCACCCGACCGCACCTCGCCGCGCTGCACCGGCTCCTGCTGCTGGACGGATGGCTCATCCCATTCGTGATCGGCACCGCCCACTGGATGCTGCCCAAGCATGCCGGGAGCCGCCCCCGTGGGGATGAACGCATCGGAGTCGTCGGGCTGATCCTCTTCCTGACCGGGCTCATCGGCGGCATCGTGGCGATCGTGAACCCCACCACGACCTGGTCAGGAGCACTGCCGGCTGGAGTCCGCCTGCTCGGCTACCTCTGCTGGCTCATCATGCTCTGGCCCCGGGTGAAACCCTTTGGCCTCGGCAGGGAGACCCAGCCCACTTCAGCACCTCTCCCCTAGAGCCGCCCCAACCGTCCGCCGTCACGCACGAGGTCGGCCACGGTCGTTTCCCGGAAGAACTCCCCAATCTGCTCCGCCACCCCGCTCCACCGCGCATGCGCGGCGCAGGGGCTCTGATCATTGCAGACCGTCCGGCCAAGGAGGCAGTAGCGCTTCGACGGCAGGTCGTCGAACGGTGTCACGATCTCGATCAGGGAAATCTCTTCCCCGGGTCGGGCCAGCTGAAATCCGCCGGCTTTTCCACGCGTGGACGTCAGGATGCCGCTGCGGCCAAGCTGGTGCAGTGTCTTGGAGAGGTAGTTCCGGGGAATCCCCAAGGCCACCGACAGCCTGGCGGCGCCAACCGGGGTGCCTCCCGGCTCCCGGGCGACGAGCAACACGGCTCGCAGGGCATATTCGGCGGTCTGGCTCAGCATTCCGTGAATTTTCTTTCAGGCATTCAAATGTCACTTGTTCATGATCAATTCTTATACTCCTCGTCAGTATACACGCAGGCCGGGTTCCGCCGCCACCGCATTCCTTGAGGACATCGCATGACGGACCGATTGCTGACCCGCGTTTTCCTGGTCGGTGTCCTCGCCGGAGCGGCAGGTTGCGGCGCCAAGGACGCCGCTCCCCCCGCACCTCCGGCCTCGGCCTCCGCAGCCGGCGGCGACCTGACGCCGTTCCAGCTGGAGCATGGCATCGGGCCGATCACCGCGGTGCTGAACCTCGGACCCGTCAGCCACGAGATGGCGGAGGCCGGCGAAAAGCTGTTCGAGACGAAGTGCTCGGCCTGCCACAAGATGGTGGACAAGTATGTGGGCCCGCCGCTCGGAGAGGTGACCACCCGACGGACGCCGGAGTTCATCATGAATCAGATTCTCAATCCGGATGGCATGTACACCAGTCACCCGGTGGTGAAGCAGATGCTCGGGGAGTACATGACCCAGATGCCCAACCAGGGCCTCACGCAGGACGAGGCCCGCAAGGTGCTCGAGTATCTCCGTACCCAGTCTCACGTCACCGTCGGCAGCTGACCGTCCCTGAAGAGGAGAAGAGCTCATGATGCGCACACGTGTATGGACCCGGACCAGCCTGATCGCCGCCGGCATCGCGGTCGCTGTCGCAGCGATCGCGCCCGGGTGCGGGAAATCGACCACCCAGGCCGGCGGCACCGGTGACGCGGCCTCCAGGGTCTACGTGGCACCGGGGCAGTACGACGAGTTCTACATGTTCGCCTCGGGGGGGTTCTCCGGGCAGGTCAGCGTCTACGGCCTGCCCTCCGGACGGCTGTTCCGGGTGATCCCGGTCTTCTCCCAGGACCCGGAGAAGTCGTACGGGTACAGCGAGCAGAGCAAGCCGATGCTGGAGACGAGCTACGGGTTCGTGCCATGGGATGATGCCCACCATCCTTCGCTCTCCCGGACCGACGGCATGAACGACGGGCGCTGGCTGTTCATCAACGGCAACAACACCCCACGCGTGGCGCGGATCGACCTCTCCGAGATGAATACCAAGGAGATCATCGAGATCCCCAACGGCGCGGGGAATCATGCCTCGCCCTTCGTCACCCAAGGTACCGAGTATGTGGTCTCCGCCACGCGCTTCAGCGTGCCGACGCCGCAGAAGGATGTGCCGATCTCCTCGTTCAAGGAGAACTTCAGCGGGATGATCTCGTTCGTGGCCGTGAACAAGGAGACGGGCAAGATGACGCTCGCCTTCCAGATCCATGTTCCGGGCTTCGACTACGACCTGGCACGGCCGGGCAAGGGTCCGTCGCATGGCTGGGCCTTCTTCACCTCGTACAACACGGAACAGGCCAATACGCTCAAGGAGCGGAATGCGTCCCAGAACGACAAGGACGTGATTGCCGCGGTCAACTGGAAGCAGGGCGAACAGTGCGTGGCCCAGGGCAAGGGCAAGACCTGGCCGGGCAAGTATGCCCACAACTGGGTGGACGAGGCGGACGTTGCCCACTCCGAGATGCTCTCGGGATCGACGGTGCTGGAGCCGGCCGACTGCCCCGGACTCATCTACTACATCCCGACGCCGAAATCCCCGCATGGTGTGGATGTCGACCCGACGGGCGAGTATATCGCAGCCGGTGGGAAGCTGGCAGCGATGATCCCGGTGACCTCCTTCTCCAGGATGCAGCAGGCGATCGCTGACAAGGCCTTCGACCGCGACATCGCCGGCATTCCCGTGCTCAAGTACGAGGCGGTGAGCGCCTGCGAGGTGAAGGACCCCGGGCTGGGCCCGTTGCACACCGAATTCGACGACGTCGGCAACGCCTACACCTCCATGTTCCTCTCTTCGGAGATCGTCAAGTGGAGGGTCAAGGACTGCGCCGTCCTCGACCGGATCCCGACCTACTACTCGATCGGTCACCTCATGGTCATTGGCGGCGACACCCGCCACCCCGACGGGAAGTACGTGGTCGCGCTCAACAAGATCACCAAGGACCGCTATCTGCCGACCGGCCCGGAGCTGACCCAGTCAGCCCAGCTGATCGATATCAGCGGGGCGAAGATGAAACTGCTACTCGACTTTCCCACAATCGGCGAGCCGCATTACGCCCAGGCGATCGCGGCCTCCAAGATCAAGGACCAGCAGATCAGGACCTTCGATCTGGCCAGCAACAAGGATCCGTTCAGGGTCATCTCGGAGAAAGACGCCCGGGTCGAGCGGAAGGGCACTGTGGTCCACGTCTACATGACCGCGATCCGCAGCCACTTCATGCCGGACAACATCGAGGGCGTGCAGGTCGGGGACAGCGTCTACTTCCACATCACCAATGTGGAGCAGGACTGGGATGTGCCACACGGCTTCGCGGTGACGGGGATCCGGAACTCCGAATTGCTGGTGATGCCGGGACAGACCCGGACGATTGTCTGGATGCCGGAACGGGTCGGGGTCTTCCCCTTCTACTGCACCGACTTCTGCTCCGCGCTGCATCAGGAGATGCAGGGATACATCCGGGTTTCGCCCAAGGGCTCGCCTGTGACAGTCACCTTCAACACGGCCAACTAGCTGGAACACGTTAGGGACGGGAGGGGCACGGTGCCCCTCCCGTCCTGTTTCCTGTGAGACCACCATGTCACGCTCCACCCGGCTTCTGCTGGCCACGATCTCACTCTCGCTGGCGCTGGTCTATGCCTTCCCCCTCTGGCACATCGGCCTCATCGCGCCGCAGTACCCCGAGGGGCTGGGACTGTACATCGGGGTGAGCAAGATCGTCGGGGTCAAACCGCAGGACCTGACCAGCATCAACAACCTGAATCACTACATCGGGATGAAGGTGATCACCCCGAGCGACATTCCCGAGCTGCGCTACATGCCCTGGATGGTGGCGGGGCTGATTGGCCTGGGGCTGGCGGCTGCGGCCATCGGGAAACGGGCATTCCTCTATGGCTGGGTCGGGCTCTTCGCGCTGGGGGCCGTTGCTGGTCTCGCCGACTTCTACCGGTGGGGCTACGATTACGGTCACAATCTCGCCCCGGATGCCATCATCAAGATCACCGGCATGAGCTATCAGCCACCCCTGATCGGCAACAAGCAGCTGCTCAACTTCTCCGCCACCAGCTGGCCCGCCGCAGGCGGGTGGGCGCTGATCGCCGCCCTGGCGATTGGAGTGATACTGGTGTTCCGCGAGCTTCGAGCGGCGCGGGCAGCGCATGCCTGAGATGGAGACCGTGAGTGTTGCCGTCATGGCGCCGAGGGTCGTGATTCAGGCGCCATGGTGGCGAGCGGTCGCGAACGGTGCGTGCCCTGCGCTCACGACGGCGCTGCTGGGCCTGACGCTGGTCGCCTGCCAACCGGGTGGACCGCGACCGATCGCCTACGGTGAGGAGCCATGCACCCACTGCCACATGACCCTCGCCGATCCCCGTTTCACCGCCGAGGCGATCAGCTCGACCGGGAAGACATTTGTCTTCGATGATGTCGGTTGCCTCGCCAGCTGGCTGCGGGAATCGGGAACCCTGATCCGCGCGGCGTGGGTCGCCAGCTTCGTGTCTCCGGCCACCTGGATCCCGGCCGACTCCGCCGTCTACCTCACGACGGCTACCCTCCGAACCCCGATGTCGAGCGGCCTGATCGCACTCCGCCCCGGCGTTGAAGCCGATAGTGTGCTGGCCGCCCTCGGCGGCACGCGGCACACCTGGAGCGAGGTACGCGCGCTGGCCCACGAACACCCGGTCGCGCGATGATGCTGGCGCTCTGCCTCGCGCTGCTGGGCGCGCCGCCCATGCCGCAGGCGCGCGTCCTGACCGTGTCGCCAGGAAGTACGCTGCCGACGCTGGGACGCGCGCTGGAAGCCGCCCGCGACGGCGATACCATCCGCATCCGGCCCGGCACCTATGCCGAACCCACGCTGACCATCACCCGACGGATTGTTATTATCGGGGAGGGCTGGCCCGTTCTGGACGCCGGCGGTGATCACGAGATGCTGCGGGTGACGGCCGACAGCGTCACCATTCGTGGCCTGGTGATCCGCAATGTGGGCGCGAGCGGCACCGAGGACCGGGCGGCAATCCGGCTGATCGAGGTCCACGGCTGCCTGATCGAGGACAACACGCTGCTGGACGACGCCTACGGGATCTATCTGCAGAAGGTGGTCGGCTGCATCATTCGCGGGAACCGGGTACGCGGCTCGGGGCGAACGCAGTCGCTGAGCGGGAACGCGATCCACAGCTGGAGTTCCAGCGGGCTGATGGTGGAGGATAATACCGTCCAGGGCCACCGCGACGGGATCTACTTCGAGTTCACCACCGATTCCCATGTGCGCGGGAACACCAGCACGCACAATCTCCGCTACGGGCTGCATTTCATGTTTTCCCACAACTGCGAGTACGTGGGCAACAGCTTTCTGGACAACCGGGCCGGCGTCGCGGTGATGTACAGTCATGACGTCACCATCCGCGAGAACCGTTTCGAACGCAGCCAGGGCAGCTCGGCCTACGGGCTGCTGCTGAAGGACATCAGCGACAGCCGGGTCGAACGCAACCGGTTCGTGCGGAATTCCGCCGGTTTGTATGCCGAGGGGACCAATCGGGTCGAGGTCCGGGGCAACGAATTCCTGCGCAACGGATGGGGGGTCCGGGTGATGGCCGATGCCCAGGACACCCGCTTTCTGGAGAACCGGTTCGAGGGCAATTCGTTCGACGTGAGCACCAATGGCGCCAGTGCCTCGAGCGTCTTTCAGGGCAATAGCTGGGACCGCTACACGGGATACGACCTAGACCGCGACGGCTACGGCGATGTGCCCTTCGCGCCGGTGCGCCTCTTCGCCTTTGTGGTCCAGCAGAACGAGCCCGCCCTGATTCTGCTCCGGAGCTTCTTCGTGTCGCTGCTGGATGCCGCGGAGCGGGTGGCGCCGGTGCTGACGCCGGCCACGATGCTGGATCGCCGGCCCCGGATGGTATGGGCAGCTCCAGCCACGGCGGACCGATGACCGCTCCGCTGGTGATCGACGCCGCTGGCCTCACCAAACGATTCGGCAAGCTGCAGGTGCTGCGGGGTATCGATCTCTCGGTGGCACCCGGGCGCATCACCGGCCTGGTCGGCCCAAACGCGTCGGGCAAGTCGACCCTCATCAAGTCGATACTCGGCTTGGTCCGACCCGACGCCGGACAGCTCACGGTGCTGGGATCGCCGGTCAACGGCGATGAGCGCTACCGTGGTGAGATCGGTTACATGCCTCAGGCCGCCCGGTTCCCCGAGAACCTGACCGGGCGGGAAGTGCTGGCGATGATCCGCGATCTCCGCGGCAATACCAGCCCGCCGGACCCGGCGCTGCTTGATGCGTTCCAGTTGTCCGAGGAGTTGTCCAAGCCGGTGCGCACGCTCTCCGGTGGCACCCGGCAGAAGCTCTCCGCTGGCCTGGCCTTTCTCTTCCACCCCAAGCTCCTCATCCTCGATGAACCGACCGCCGGTCTCGACCCGGTGGCGAGCGGCGTCTTCAAACGCCACCTCGCCGCTGCGCGGGAGCGCGGCGCATCGGTCCTGCTCGCCTCGCACACGCTGAGCGAACTCGGAGAGCTCGCCGATGACATCGTCTTCCTGCTCGACGGGAGGGTCCGGTTCCATGGACCGGTGCAGCAGCTGTTGGAAAGTACCGGCGCCTCGCGGCTGGAACCGGCCTGTGCGGCACTGATGCAGGGCGAGCGGGTGCCATGAGGACTGCGACCCGGATCCTTGGCTATCAGCTGCGCGACATTGCCCGGAACCGGTGGGTACTGGCCTATGCCGCCGTGCTGCTGCTCCTGACGGAGGTCCTCTTCCGGCTGGGAGGTGACGGTCAGCGGGTGGTGCTGAGCCTGCTCAACCTGGTCCTCATCTTCGTGCCGCTGGTGGCCCTGACCTTCGGTACGCTCTACCTCTACACCGCCCGTGAGTTCATCGAGCTGCTGCTGGCGCAGCCGGTCGGACGGGGGGCCATGTTCGCCGGATTGTGGGGCGGGCTGGCCCTCCCGCTGATCGGCGCCGTGACCATCGGCGTCGGTCTGCCGTTCCTGCTGCACTTCGGCGATGGCGGGATACCGATTCAGGCGGTACTGCTGCTGCTGGGGACCGGCGCGCTGCTCACCGCATCGTTCACGGCGATCGCCTTCCTTCTGGCGCTGCGATTCGAGGACCGGGCGATGGGATTCGGCGCGGCGCTGCTGGTCTGGCTGGCCTGTGCGGTAGTCTACGATGGGCTGGTCCTGCTGGCCGTCACGATCTTTGCCGACTATCCGCTGGAGACCCCACTCCTCATCCTGACGCTGTTCAATCCGCTCGACCTCGGTCGGGTACTGCTCCTGCTGGAACTGGATGTCTCCGCGCTGATGGGCTATACCGGCGCGATCTTCAATCAGTTTCTCGGCACCGGACTTGGACTCGCGGTGGCGCTCATCGCCCTGCTGCTCTGGACGGTCATTCCGCTCGCATTCGGCCTGCGCCGTTTCCGGCGGCGGGACTTCTAGCGGCAACGGGTACTGTCCGGTCAACCGCAGCGACGCACAACGGGGCCCCGATCTGCCGGGGCCCCGTTGCACGGCCGAAAGTCCGACGGCTACTGCACGGCCCGGAGCGCGTTGACGAAGCCGCCACCGTAATAGTCGTCATTGCCCGGCTTGCCGAGATCATCAGCACTCATGCGGAGCCGCGCCTCGAGCTGTGCGGGGGGAAGCGGTCCCTCCTTGCCCACGATCAAGGCCGCAACGCCTGCGACCACCGGCGCCGCCATGCTGGTGCCGGCGGCGAAGGAGTAGCCGGTCGTCGAAGGGATGCTGCCCGGGGAGAGCACCATGTCGAACACCCAGCAGGCCGTCACGACGCTGCCGGTCGGAATGCGCGGGACACTGCACAGTGCGCTGCCGGGCAGCGCGAAATCGCCGCCGGGCGCGCCGAAGGTGATCGCCGACTGGCCGAAGTTCGTGTACGAGGCCGGGCGCGAGAAGTCGGTGGCGCCGTTGGGATAGCCGACCGCGAAGCCGAACGGGCCAGTCGCGGCGACGGCGATGACGTGGGTCGACTGGGCCGGGACGGTGATCAGGTTGTTGGTGTGGTCGAGATCGACGGCATTGTTGCCCGCCGAGGCGATCACCGTCACACCCTGCTGGTAGGCGTAGGTGGTCGCGCGACTCAGGGCCACGGCGAGCTGCGCGGCGTCCTTGCCCTGCCGGTCGAATGAACCTCCGAGGCTCATGTTAATGATATTGGCCCCAGCCCCGCCCTGACTGATCGGCGTCGCAGCGTAGACGATGCCCTGAATGACGCCGCCGAAGCCGCCGCTGCCGCCATGCAGCACCTTGACCCCGATGATCGTCGCGCTCGGCGCGATGCCGATGGTGCCCACACCGTTGTCCCGCGCGGCGATGATCCCCGCGACGTGCGTGGCGTGGGAGAAGCCGGCGACATCCTGGTTGAACAGGAAGCCGGGAACGAACGAGGCCGAACGCGCCACATCGACGCTGCCGTTGAGGTCGATGTGCAGGTTGTTGAGCCCGCCGTCGAGCACGGCGACCCGCGCCCCGGCGCCGAGATTGCCCGCGTCCCAGGCCTCGGGGGCATGCACCGCCTTGGGTGCCCAGGTCAGGTTGTAGAATGTCTCGTTGTTGCCGTGACTGGCCTGGCCGACATCCTCGGTGACCTCACCGGCATCCTGGACATGTTCGGTCGGGCTGATCCACTGGACGACCTGGTCGAGGGCGACGGCCTGGACTCCACCGATCCTGGCCGCGGCCGTGCCGAAGTTCGGGTCAGCGGAGCTCGCGGTGGCTACGCCAATCTGCGAGGCGGTGGAGGTGAGGGTGCCTCCGGCAGTCGCGACCAGGGCGGCGAGATTCGCGGGCAGCTGATTCCCCTTACCCAGGATGACGTAGTCGTTGCCGGCCGTCAGCGAGGAGCGGGTCGTCGGAACCAACTGACCCCCGGGATCGGTATTGTCGGCGTTGCAGGCGCTGAGGGCCAGCGTGGCGCCGGCGAGAAGAAGGGGGAGGCGGAAGATGGTACGCATGGTGGATCTCCAGTGGGGGGAACCGCTGCATACCGTCGACCGGGAATGCCGGCGCGCCGGAGATTTGACCGTACCGGCCCTGCATGGCCGACCGGGGAGTGCAGTGATTGTCGCGAGGGAGCAGGGCTCAATGTGGGGCTGGGGGAGGAATCGCACACGTCACCGTCGTCGGGGCCGGAGGTGCCGTGCCGCCGGCGAGGAATCAGGCGAGGACGCCGCGATCAGCTGATCGTCCGCCGGACGAAGCCGCGCACCCCGAGGGCGCCGAGCAGGAGCGTCGCCAGCGTCAGTGCGCTCAGGAACGCCCACGTGGGCATGTGGGGCACGTCCGGTGTGAGGGTCGCCCGCAGCCCCTCGCTCATGTAGACCAGCGGATTCAGCAGCACGAGCCACTGCAGCCAGGGGATGACGTGCAGCATCGCCCAGGGGTAGTAGACGCAGCCGAGAAACATGATCGGCGTGACGACGACGGCGAACATCAGCCCGATCTGCTGCGGGCGGACGGCAGTACCGAGGGCCAGGCCGAGCGCGCCGGCGGCGAGGCTGGCGAGAACGAGTACGACGAGAAACAGCGGCCAGTCCTCGATCCGCACATGAACCGCGGTGACCGGAATGAAGGTGACCAGCGGCAGCACGACGGCGCCCCCCAGCGTCGCCTGCGCTGCACCGAAGCAGAGCTTCTCGATGGCGACCAGCTCGACCGGGATCGGGGCGAGGACCCGATCCTCGATCTCCCGGGTGCCGCCCAGCTCCATCGCGAGCGGCAGGGCCACTGCCGAGATCCCGGTGAAGATCATGCCGACGGCGACGAGGCCTGGCACCAGGATCGTCGCATAGGTCGCCCCGCCCGGACCGGACGTCACGCCCTGCCCGATCCGCGGCAGGACATAGGTAAACACAAAGACGAACAGCATCGGGTTCATGACGGTGCGCACCACGAAGGGCCCGAAGTTCCGGCGCAGGACGCGCAGGTCCCGCAGCACCAGCCCCCACACCGCACTGGTGGTGGAGAAGGCGCTGAGCGACACGCCCGGCGAACGAACGAGGTTCGGCTCAGTCACGGAGGTCCCTGCCCGTCATCTGGATGAACACCGTTTCCAGCGTCGGCTCGTGCACCGCGACGTCCGTCAGCCCGTAGCCGAGGGCGACCTCGACCAGTCGTGGCAGCAGGCCATCACGCACACCGGTGAGGACCCGGACACCGCGCTCGGTGCGGGTGACTTCATGAACCGCGGGTAACGTGCGGATCGCCTGCAGCAGGCTTTCGTCCACCCGATCCACCGATACCTCGCACACAGTGCTGGCGCCCAGGCCCTGCTTGAGACCCGCCGGCGTCCCGACGATGAGCACCTTGCCATGATCGATGATCGCCACCCGATCGCTCAGGCGCTCGGCCTCTTCCATGTAGTGGGTGGTCAGCAGGACGGTGATGCCGCCTGCGCGAAGTCCCTCGACCAATTCCCACAGCTGCAGGCGGCTCTGAGGATCAAGACCGGCGGTTGGTTCATCCAGAAAGAGAATCGCCGGATGGTGCGCGATGCTCCGGGCGATCTGGACTCGCTGGGCCAGTCCGCCGGAGAGCGTCATCGCCATGGCGGAGGCCCGATCCGTCAGGCGAAACTGCTCCAGCAGCGCATCGGTCCTGGCCCGCGCGTCGGTGCCGCTCATGCCGAAGTATCGACAGTGATAGTACAGGTTTTCCCAGACCGTGCAGGAACGGTCGAGGGTGTTGTGCTGGGTCACGACACCGATCCGCCGTTTCACTTCCGCCGGATTCCGCGCGACGTCGAACCCGTTCACCGTGACGACGCCGCCGCTCGGCCTCACCCGCGTCGTGCAGACGCCGACCGTGGTCGTCTTGCCGGCACCATTGGGTCCGAGCAGGCCGAAGATCTCGCCGGCCTCCACGCTGAGCTCGACGCCGAAGAGCGCTGTCACCGGTGGTGGCCCCTCGTACGTCTTGGTCAGTCCGACAATCGTCAGCGCTGGCGGCATCGGGATGAGCGGTTCCCGCTCAGCGCAGGCCCCGCGCCAGGCGGTAGGCGTCGCGCGCCGAGGCCACGGCGTCGAGGAGTGGCGCGGGATCGAAGCGCACCGGGTCGGTGCACGGCAGGCCGGTCTCCGCCGTGGCCCTGCTACAGGCTGCCCGCGCCTCGGCATCCGTCAGGTCATAGGTGTTGAGCGAGATCCCGATGGTCTTGGTGGGATGGACGAAGTTGGCCACGGTCTCGTACAGCCTGACATACTCGGCAAGCGGCGGGATACGGAGCCAGGCGGCTTCGCGATAATCGCCGATATACTGGCGGGTGGCCTGGTGGCAGAGGATCAGCGCATCGGGGCAGCTGCCGTGAAGCAGTCCGCAGGTCACCCCGGAATAGCCGGGATGATTGAGGCTCCCCTGCCCTTCCACCAGCACGATGTCCGCATCCGTGCTCCCCTCCAGCACCAGCCACTCCGCGGCGCCGGCGATGAAATCGGCGACGACCGCGTCCACCGCGATGCCCCACCCCTCGATCATGATGCCGGTCTGCCCGGTCGCGACGAAACGGGTCCGGAGCCCACGCGCGTTGAGCTGCTTCACCAGTTGCAGCTGACTCGTCATCTTGCCGACGTTGCAGTCGGTGCCCACAGTGAGGATGACAAACGGCTCGACCGCCTTGGCCTTGCCGGAGGAGACGGGGATGTTGGCCGGCGGGCGACGAAGATCATGGATCTCGACCCCTTTGGCCTTGGCCCGCGCCGCGATCACCGGATCATCACCGAGAAAGGTGTGCAGCCCGCTCCAGAGATGGCAGCCGGCCTCGATCGCCTCGAGCAGCCAGGCACGCCACTCCTCGGGGAGCTTGCCACCGACCGGCGCGATCCCGATGAGGATCGCGTCCGGCTTCCCCGTGAGTCCCTCCGCCATGGAGGCGACCACCGGGATCGCGCCGCCGAATCCCAGCACCTGCTGCACGGTCTGGCCGGCGGTCTGCCGGTCGACCACGCCAACCACCCGATCCGGCAGGTAGCGGATGACCGAGTTGGCCGTCTTGGAGGTGAGCGAGTTGAATTCGCCGTCGGCGAGGATGAGGTAGCGCGTGTGATTCATCAGAGCTGGCCGGTGACAGGTGGCAGGTAGCAGGTGGCAGCGGAACAGCACTCAAGACGTCGGCAGAAGATAATCCAGCCAGGCCGGAGGAAAAGCAAACGGGCCGCCACAGCAGCCCGTCGCCCACTTCCTGCCACCTGCCTCCTGCCACCTAGGGCTTCGTTCCGCCCTCCTCGTGATCATCGACCAGTTCGGCATCCACGGTATCGCCCCGCCCCTTGCCGATCTGCCTGGCGCCGCCACCGCCGGGGCCGATCATCCCCATCTTCGACTTGAGCTCGAGCAGCTGCTGGTCCGCGCTGCCCTTGTATTCGAGCGACTTGAACTGCTCCATCAGCGTGTCGCCCTCGAACTCGGCCTGCAGCTCGGCGGAGGCGATCGCCTTGCGCTCCTGGTTCTCGATCTTCTCCGTCATCCGCTCGAATGACTCGAAGGCCGACTTGTCGCCCATCCCCGACATCGTTTCCTGAATCCGCTGCTGCGCTTCCGCGCGGCGGGCCCGGGCGACGAGGATGTTCTTCTTCCGCTTGGCTTCCTCAATCTTGTCATTGAGCGAGCGCAGCGAGCCCTTGAGGCTCTCCGTTTCCGCCTTGTGCTTGACCCAGGCTTCGTGCAGCTGCTGAGCCCCCTGCAGCGCCTCGTTGTAGCGCAGCAGCGCCTGCTTGGCGAGGTCGTCGCGGCCTTCCTGCACCGCCAGCATGGCGCGACGCTCCCAGTCTTCCGATTGCTTGCGCATCGACTCGGCGTCGGCCTGCAGCTTCTTCTCGTCCGCGATGGCGGAGGCCACCTGCTGCTTGGCCTTGGCCAGCTGGGACTTCATGTCCACGATCAGCTGATTGAGCATCTTCTCGGGGTTTTCCGCCCGGGAGATGAGGTCGTTGATGTTCGACCGGAGCATCGCGGAAAGACGATCAAAGATCCCCATGCGGACTTACTCCCGGTACGGCGCTAGCGCGCCCAGGTGCGTGGCGATGGCGAGCGTCATTGATTCGAAACTCGCCTCGAACTCGTTGAAATCCAGGTTTTCCAGCTCCAGCGTATCCACCAGCACCACCTTGTCGCCCTCCAGCCCATAGGCCCCGTGAACCAGGTCCCGTGCGTTGTACTCCAGCAGCTGGCGGCAGAGCTTCGCCTGCTGTGCCGTGCCGGCGGGCAGCGTCATGACGGTGACCCGGAGAATCGCCACCGGTGGCGCGAAGTTGACCAGCACTTCGGCTCCCGCCGCGGTCCGGACCATCCACAGCCCGGGTTCCACCTCGGAGACCTCCGCCGAACCGCTGTCAAGCCGGTCGAGCCAGGCCTCGATGTCTTCCGTGGTCAGCATTACCCAGTTCTCCTGATGGGGCGCCGGCGACCGCCGGCTGGCCCAATCTAACGCGTCCCGGCCGCCGGGAGCGCCTCGGGGGGGGTATCGACGTCATCGATCAGCGCCTGGCGCTGTTGTCCCAGTACCCGTTCGGTAAAGTCGAGTCGCTCCTCCAGCTCACCGAGACGCGATTCCAGCGCCGCAAACCGGGCACCATCCTCCGCGCGGTCCAGCCTTTCGTCGGCCGGCGGGCCGAGCATGCGCTCGTATCCGGTGATCCAGTGGGCGATCGCCTTCCCGATCGGTCCGGTGAAGAGGCCAAGACTTCCCAGCCCAACCGCAAGCCAGAAGGCGAAATCCCCGATCCCGTCACCCATGCGCCGCTCCGCTGCTCAGCTGCCCGGCAACCGGAGAGACTCGGTCTCCCGCTGCCGGGCGAGAAGCCGTTCCGCGAAATCCACCCGCTCCTCCAGCTCCGCCATCCGATGCTGCATCGATTCCAGCTCCGCGACGCGCTGACGCAGCTGCTCGACTTCAGCCAGCAGCGCCGGATCTGCGGCGGTGCGTCCTTCCAGTCGGCGACCGAGTGCCCGCATGATCGGATACAAGATGATGGCCGTGGCGGCGAAGAGTCCCAGCGCGACGAACACGATCATCCGTGGATCCATCGTGACCCAGAATGGCGGGAACTCCACCGGGCCCTGCACGATGACCGTGGGA